>PXSZ01000044.1:0-64727 GCA_003023105.1 Bacteroidetes bacterium QH_10_64_37 | reverse complement strand
GGCGGCGACGGCCTCATGGTTGAAGACGCCCGTGCGAGCGACCGCCGCCGCACTCAGCACGATGGAGCCGCCATCGTTTTCCACCATCGTCCGCAAGGCAGCTTTTACCGCGTAAAATGCGGACTTGACGCTTTTAGGTTGAGAACTGCTTCCGGGGGGCTGCTTCGCTCACTCTTTTTTGAAGCTGGATCGAAGGGCCTCAAAGGTCGGCGCCCAGAGTCCCACGAAAATGCCTTCCTGCTTCTTGCCGCTCAGAAAGAGGTAGATAGACAGCCCAATGGATCCGAACGTCAGGAGATGAAACAGGCCGAAGTCCGTGGCCTTCTTCGAAGCTTGGTCTAAGTTGCGGGCGGCAGCGTCCGCCCTGTCCTGCGCTTCAGTTGTCGTATCCATAGTTTCTTTTCCGGTTTGTCATTCGAAGGACACGTCGAGTGATTGTGCCATGGTGAGCACCGGAAGCGATAAAAAAGGTTCATATAGGAGTGCAACAATCGTGGAAATGAATGTTTCAGCATATTAGTACTTACGAATGATCGATATTATTGAATCGGACACGCCTCGACCATACGTGACTGCAACGAATGCGAGTAGCATAGTCTTCAGAAATATTCTCACGACACCATCTCGAAGGCCTTCGGAATCACGCCCCCCGCCCCGAGCGTAATCCAATGCTGCGCACTTCCCACCACCTGTTCTGCGTTCATGAGTGAAATCCTCGATGACAAACCGGACGCGCTCGTTCAGAAACTGGACTCGCTCCCCACCGCCTCGGGCGTCTATAAATTCCTGGACAACGAGGAGTCGGTCCTCTACGTGGGCAAGGCCAAAAACCTGCGGAGCCGAGTGCGCTCGTACTTCCAAACCAGCCGGCATCGGGACGGGCGGATCGAGGTGATGGTCCAGAAGGCCGTGGATGTGGACGTAATTGTGACGGACACGGAGGCGGAGGCCCTCATCCTGGAGAATAACCAGATCAAAGAGCTCCAGCCCCGCTACAACGTCAACCTGCGGGACGACAAGACCTACCCCTACATCTGCATCAAAAACGAACGTTTCCCCCGCGTCTTCAAGACGCGTACGGTACAGCAGGACGGGTCGAAGTATTTCGGCCCCTACACCGACGTGTCCAAGATGAACAAGATGATGGACGCGATCCGGTCGGTCTTTCAGCTCCGTACCTGCTCGCTGGATCTCAGTGAAGAAAAAATCGAGGCGGGGAAGTACGACGTGTGCCTGCAGTACCACATCGACAACTGCAAGGGGCCGTGCGAGGGCCTTCAGTCCGAGGCAGACTACATGGAGACGATCGAGCAGGTGGAGAAGCTGCTCAATGGCCAAACGCAGGCGCTCATCGACCTGCTGGAGGACGAGATGCAGGAGCAGTCCAATCAGCACAATTTCGAGGAGGCCGCCCGGCTGCGGGACCAGATTCAGGCGCTGGAAAAGTACTCTCGGGAGCAGAAGATCGTCAGTCAGGACTTTGCGGACCGCGACGTGTTTGCGCTGCACGTGGACCGCGACGACGGAATTGCCTGTGGAGTGCTCTTCCAGGTGCGGGAGGGCAAGATGATCGGCAAGCGCCACAAGTACATCCGCCACATCGAAGGCCGCAGGGATGAGGAGCTCATCCTCTCGTTCGTCGAGGACTACTACGCAGACGCCCATTTCGTCCCCGAAGAGGTGCTCCTCTCCCATGACCCGAATGCCCACCCCGCCCAGGACACCCACGCGCTCGAAGAACTGCTCCGCCAAGAGCGGGGCCGGCAGGTGCCCATCAAGGTGCCGCAGCAGGGCGATAAGGCGAGCCTCGTCCGCATGGCAACGTCCAACGCCAAGTTACTGGTCGGCGAGTGGAAGACGCAACAGATGAAGCGGGAGCGCGACCGCATCCCCGAGTCCGTGAAGGCCCTGAAAGGAGAGCTCGGCATGGACACTTTGCCGCGCCGCATCGACGGGATTGACGTGTCGCACCACGGCGGCAAGGAAACGGTGGCCTCCTGCGTCGTCTTTACCGACGGCACGCCCCGCAAGAGCGACTACCGCACCTACAAAATTCGTTCGACGGACGAGGGCACGCCCGACGATTACCAGGCGATGCGCGAGGTGGTGGAGCGGCGGTACAGCCGGATGGTCGAGGAGAATGGACCGTGGCCCGACCTCGTCGTCATCGACGGCGGCAAGGGACAGCTCAACACGGCAGTAGAAGTCCTGAAGGAGGTGGACGCATTTGATCAATTCCGAGTGGTGGGCCTCGCGAAACGGCTGGAGGAGGTCTTTACCCCCGGCGACTCAGCCCCGGTGCTTATCGGCAAGGACAGTCCTGCACTTCAATTGCTGCAGAAGGTGCGCAACGAGGCCCACCGCTTCGCCGTCACGTACCAGCGCAAGCGGCGCAAGAAGCAGACGCTCCAGTCCGAGCTGCTGGACATTCACGGCATCGGCCCCAAGACCGCGCAGACGCTGCTGGAGCATTTCGGGTCTGTAGTGAAGGTCGAGGACGCTGAGGAAGATGAGCTGGCGGAGGTCGTCGGTCCCTCAAAAGCGGAGACCGTAGCCACCTACTACGCAGACGCCGGCAGCGAAGTCGCGGCCCCCGCCGAGTAGTCCCTGGGAGCCTCCTCTCGGCGCCTGCGATGGCGGTAGGCAAGCCCCTTCCAGAGCGCGTCGCCCGACCTGCCCTCTGTGCCGACCCGTGCAGACTGGTTTACTTTTCAATAACGGAAACTAGCATTGTATCTCTCGCCGGCAGCTTCGCCAAGTCCCCCTTTCCATGTCCACCCCCGATCCCGGCACGCTGCTCAATCAGCTCGTCGACACGCACTGGGAAACGGCCGCCCGCCACGCATGGCGGCAGTACCAGCAGCGGGGACGCGGCGCCATCGTCTTTCCCGTTCAGTCCTCGGCGGACGAAAGTGAGCGGACGCCCCTAAGGTACCTCACCTTCAACGACGCGTCGGCAGCGCAGGAGGGAGCCTTTTCGACGCTCCACGCGCTGGTCCGCTCCTACGATCCGGAGCAGGAGATCGTAGCGGCGGCCCAGTTGCCCGACGAGCGCACCGTGTTCGAGGTGTACGGACGGGAGCCCGCGCCCCCGCAGGCCTAATCGGGAATCTCACCTCTATTCTCTCCGGACTTCAGGAGACCGGGCCACAGCGGACCGAATCGCCTCGGCAAGCTCCTCGTCGGTCTCCCGCCATCCTCCGTCGTCGTAGTAGTCGAGGAGATCGGCAATTATCTCCGCTTTCTCGTCGTACTCCTCCTGCAGAGCCTCAAACCGCTCCTGGGCGCCATCCGGCCGCGGCCCCCAGGTGAAGCGCTCGTCGCCGTCCTCGGAGAAGGCCACAAGCTTCGGGATGCTGCGGCTGCCGTCGGTGAGATACTGGTCCATGATGTCCAGATTGTCGTCCCGAGGCAGGATACGCAGGGTCACCTTCTCGGTCAGGGCCGCCGCTTCCGCAATCACCGGCAGGAGGAAGGCCGAGTCGCCACACCACGGCTCCGTGAGCACCATCCAGAGCTGCGGCTTCCCGATCGCCTCCATGGCCGACAGCAGTTCCTCGGAGGGGGTGTAGGCCTCGTGGACGTGGGCCTGACGCTCCCAGTTGTATTGCAGGTAGTGGTGCATCCGTCGCTCCGACGGGTCGGCCTCTTCTGGAGGTGGATCTTCCGTCCGGCGTTTCCAGTCGTCGCGGTACTCGTCGTAGCGGAGGCCGTCGTGGGGGCGGCCCTCGTCAAAAAAGTCAGGCACTGGGTGAGATTGTTGTGAAAAGAGAAGAACTGGGCATATCGGGGAATTTATTGAGCGAGAGACGTTCCGGCGAAACGTCTCTACGGGCGTGCGTTGCGACTGCGCGAAACGGATACGCTGTCGGAATTCCTCAGAATGACTATGATTCCTGCGTTGGGAGACAGATCGGAGCTTCACCAGTTCACGGTGAAAGCGGTCCGGTAGTCAGGCCGCAGTCAGGCCGCATCCCTTATGCCCCCCTCATGACTCGTCTCTCGTGACCTTCCCACGCAGAGAAAAGCAGGCCCCATGCACTCTCCCCACACCCAACTGCCCCCACGCTCCCACGCCCGTTGCTTTTTCAGAACCAGCGCCGCACCTGCGAGACGAGGAATCCACCCGCTGCCAGTCCGGCAATCCTGAGCAACGACCGCCCGAAGCCCGAGGCATCATCTTCCGAAGAAATGGCCTTCCATACCGACTCGGTCTGCTTCTCCACGACCTCTTCGGCCTCTTTCGAGAGGGTTTCGCCGAGGTCCCGCGCCTCCTTCGAGGCCTCTTCGGATGCTTGGCGCAATGTTTTACCGGCTTCGCTCCCCGCCTCCTGGGCTGCTTCCCGGGTGCGTTCGGACGCGCGACGGGCCCACTCCTGCGCCTCCTCCCGTGCCACCTCGCCCTGCTCCTGGGCCTGCTTCGCCAGACGCTGGCCCGTCTTCTGGGCGCGGGAGCGGACTTCTTGGCCGGAACGAGCGGCCCGATCGGACAGGTCTCTCCCCACGTCGGAGGCGACCTGTCTGGCCTCGTCGGCCAACTCTCGGATCCGATGCCGGGCCTGCTCCGAAAGCGTCGGCGGGCTTGTTCGCGTTGCTACGGCAAGGCCGTACCCGGCAGCCGCACCCAGAGCAGAGGACAGGGCCATGGCCAGCATGGGACGGCGCTGGATCCAGTTTCGGGCCTTTATTTTGGCCTGCCGGGCCTTTAGCCGAGTCACCTCGGCCCGTAGCTCCCCGAGCAGTTCATTCAGTTCGTCGACGGACTTTTCGCCCTGAATCTCGTTCATTGAAGGGGGGGTTGACGGAGAGGGGGTCTCGTGTTCAGATTGGTCTTGATTCATGGGATTGGAGATATGTTGTTCGAGTTTGCGTTCGCGAGGAGGGGACCCGAGGCGCACTGAGCCGTGGCATCAATGCACGGTGTACTCAGCGAGCGTCGGATCCCAAGTGAAGAGGAGTTGTTCACGAGCGAGGTCGTGCGCTTCAGTCGCGGAGCATGGCTCCGACGAAGACCCCGACCGCAAAGGCGCCAAGCATCGAAGCTTTCTGGTGACGCTGAACCCAGATCCGGGCGGCATCGATGGCCAACGAGGGGGAGACGCCCTCCATCGGATCGTTGGCCCGGTCGGTCCACGGCGGTGCGTCGGCCTGCGGGTCATAGTCGGTACCCTCGTCGAAGGCACCTTCATCGAAAGAAGATGCGGACGAACGGGGGTCGGGAGACTCGGGGTCGGAGGAAGCGTCGGCCATGAGGGAGAGGGGTCAAGAAGTATAGAACTGAACTCAAAGGTCGGCGTGCAGGACCGAGCACCGTTCGCGTCAACGGGCGGTCCGGAGACGAATTTCGCCCGGAACGCACGCCGGACGAACTGCCCTCGCTCCGCACCGTAGGAAAAATGCCCATGCAAAATGCCCACGCACAACGACCGCTTAGTCCGATCTTGCACGTCCTTGTTTAAATATGACTCCCACACCCCCGAAAATGGTTCCCTGTCGGTGTCGATTTCTTCTCCTCTGCGTGTTCGTAGGAGGAGCCGTCCTTCCTGCTCACGCCCAGCAGGAGGATCGACGCGCGGAGCAGACCTTCGCTTCGGCGGTTCAGCTCTACGAGCAGCAGCTCTATCCGGAGGCCACAGCGGCACTCTCGGCGTTCCGGGCGGCGCATCCCACCCATCCCGCCGCGCCTCAGTCGCTCTATCTGGAGGCCCAGGCGACCCTCGCCTCGGGCAACGACGCCGAGACCCGACGCCTGCTCACGCGCCTTCAGCGACAATACCCGTCCCATCCGCGGGCCCAGGCTGCCAAGCTGGGCCTTGCCCAGCACTACCTGGACCAGGGAAATTCCCAAAAGGCAAAACGGCAACTGCAGGCCATCGCGACGGCGCCAAACAACTCGGCCGAGGGGGCGCGGGCGCTCTACCTGCTTGGGCGCACTGAGCAGAAACGGGGCAATCTGGATGCCGCACTGCCCTACTTCAAACAGGTCTACCAGCGCTACCCCAACGCCGAGTTGGCCCCGGCGGCCCTCTATGCTCAGGGCGTCACTCAGGTCCGCCAGGAGCGGTACGACGCGGCCACGGCCTCCTTCGAGCGCCTCGGCGAGCAGTATCCGGACTCGCCCTTCGCCCAAAACCTCGGGACCACCCTGGCAGAGGTCTACTACCGGGTCGGCCAATACGAAAATGCCGCGACCGAGCTGCAGCAACGCCTCCCGGAACTGACCGGCACGGAGCGGACCCGGGCGCTGTTTTTGCTCGGGGAGGCTTACCGACAGTCGAATCGAGGGGACGCCGCCGTCACCCAGTATCGACAGATTCTGGAGAATGCCCCCAACAGTTCCTACGCCTCCCCGGCCCGCTACGGTCTTGCCTGGCAGCATTACGACGCGGGTCGGCACCAGGCCGCCGCCGACGCCTTCACCGAGGTTCGGGCAGCCGGCGGTCCTCTCGCCACAGAAGCGACCTACTACGAAGCCGTGAATCGGGCCCTTCTCGGCAACCGAGAGAAGGCTCTCCGGCTGTACCGGGCGTACCTGGACACCGGAGAGGACGACCGGCTTCTCGCCGAGGCCCGGTACGAGATCGGGCTTCTCTCGTATCAGCAAGAGAACTACGGCGATGCCGCGTCCGCCTTCCAGACCCTCACGCAGGCGTCAGAGCCCCAGGAGCTCCTCGGCGATGCCTACTACTGGCTCGGGAACGCCTCCCTGGCGAGCGGTCAGTTGGACCAGGCGTTGGAGGCGTACACCGAAGCCATCGATCGGGGCGCGGCGTCCGAATCCGTCAAGCGCGAAGTTCGCTTCCAGAAGGCCTGGACGCTGTACCAGAACGAACGCTACGAGAAGGCCGGGGCCATTTTCCAATCGCTCGCCGAGGAGCATCCCGACACCAACCGGGGGCAGGACGCCCTCTTCTGGGCGGCGGATGCCTTCTATCGGCAGGAGCAACATGAGCGCGCACGGTCTCTCTTCCAGCGCTTCCTCGACACCGATCCCGAGGGGCCGAAGCGGGCCGGCGCCCAGTACGCCCTCGCCTGGACCCACTTCAAGCAACGCCGCTTCAAACCGGCTGCTCGTCTGTTTCGGCAGTTTTTAGCGGGCGATCCCCTGCTTCCGGAGAACAACGTCCCGTATCGCCAGGACGCCCGGCTCCGGCTGGGCGACGCCTACTTCGCCCTCAAGCGCTACGACGACGCCATTGCGGCGTACAGCGAGGTCGGCGGCGAGGGCACCGACTACGCCCTGTACCAGGCCGGCAAGGCCCTCTACTTCGCCGACCGATCGGCCGAGGCCCTCGACCGGCTGCGCCGCTTCGTGAAGCAACATCCCGACAGTCCGCTGCGGCCGGACGCGCTGTACCGCATCGGCGACATCCACTTCCAGCAGCAGCGCTACGAGGCCGCGCGGAAAGCATTCCAGCGGTTGCTGGAAGAATACCCCGACAACACGCGGGCGGCGGAGGCCCAGTACGCCATCGGGGATACGTACTACAACGCGGGCCAAATGAAACAGGCGGTGCAGGCCTACCGGACCGTTCTGGAAACCCATCCTGAGAGCCCGTTCGCCGACGAGGCGGCCTCCAGCCTCTTCTTCGCCCTCAACGCGGCGGGCCAGCAAGACCAAGCGGATGATCTGATTCAGTCGATTGCGAAGAACACCCCGGGCGCCAACCTTGCCGAGCGGCTGCAGTATCAGCGCGCCCGCGCCGCCTACCAGCGCGGAGAGTCGAAGCGGGCCCTCAAGCTGTTCCAGTCGTTTGTGCGGACCGCCTCCGCCTCCTCCCGCGTCCCAGATGCGTATTACCACCTCGGCCTTCTCTACGCCGACCTTGATCGGTCCACGGAGGCGAAGAATTACCTCCAGCAACTCACGGATCAATACCCCGACAGCCAGTATTTTGATGAAGCCAGCCTCCGGCTGGGGGAGATCCACCTCGATCAGGAAGCGTATCAGAAGGCCGCGAACGCCTACCGCGCCGCCGCCGAGAACGAGAACACCCCCGATGAGCTCCGAGCACAGGCACGCTACGGGCAGAGCAAGGCCCTCCTGCAACTCGACCGCATCGACGAGGCCGAGGCGCTTCTGTCCAAGATTGTGAAGTCCGAGAACCAGGGCCCCCTCCAGAACGCCGCCCGACTCGGCCTCGCACGGGTCCGCTCAGAACAGGGACGAACGGACGCAGCTCTCAACCTGTACCGGCAGGTGATGAAGTCGTCGGACAGTGAAACTGGGGCTGAGGCCCTGTTCCGACTCGGGCGACAGCTTCGCAAACAAGGGCGGACCCAGGCGGCCATTAGCGAGCTCCAGCGCATGCCGTCCCTCTTTGCGGGCTATCCGGAGTGGGAGGCACGCGCGCTACTTGAACAGGCCCGGGCCTACCGCGACCGCGGCGAGACGGGACAGGCTGTTCAACTCTATGAGGAAGTGCAAGAGAGCTTCTCGGGCACGCCCTTTGCCAAGACGGCCCGCAATGAGAAACAGTCGATCGAATCGACGTCGTAATTCGCGAACCGTGAGGACCAAGCGACCGCACGAGTCACGTTTCACGAACCGTAACCCCTCCGAAGACCCCCGATCTTGTTTCCTACGTGAGATTCCAATCGACACCTTGCCCCCTGGTCCCTGGATGCCCTTCCTGAACCACGGCCTCGCCGTCATGCCCCTCCGCTCTCTTTCCATTCGTATTGCCCTCCTTGCTGCCCTCCTCGCCGTGGCCCCTTGCGCCTACGGGCAGGAGGCCGACACGACCCAGTTGCCCGAAATTGCGCCGAGGGAGATTGAGATCCGCGGGGAGCGCCAGATTGCCCTTCCTTCCCTGGAGCGACAGCCCCTCACCGGGTTCGCGTCGCCACCGGCAGTGCCCACTGTGCCTGCCGACCACCGGCCGTACGTGGGCTCGTACAGGCATCCCCTCGACGAGCTGCCCGAGAGCCTTCCGATCCCCGAAACGGTCTCGGCCCCGATGCAGCCGACCGCCGAGCCGGGTCTGGGATTTTTGGAGGGCGGAATCGGTCGGTACTTCAGCCGCTTCTTCGAGGGGCGCATAAGACACTCCCTGTCGGCCACAGAGCGGGTCTTCGTGCACGGCAACTACACGGGCATCGAGGCGGACCCGAATGACGACGTGGCCGAGGCCTCGGTGCGGCTCAAAAGCAACCGGGAGAGCGTGCAAATTGAAGCCGGGGTGCACGGAGCGGTGCAGCGGTATGATCTCTACGGCGCTACGCCAATTTTGACGGACATCCCCAGCGCTCCGGAGCGGGAGGGAGCGTCGGCGGGAGGGTCGGTCCAACTTCACAGCACGGGGTCGGTGTCTGTCGGCGCCGCGCTGCGCTACGAGGGCGCCCAGTACGCCTCCACCCTCGACGCCGGCGCCGATGAACTGATCTTTTCCCAGCAACAGATGGAACTTCAGGGATCCGTGTCGACGCCCCTCCCCTACCGCCCGCACCTTGAGGCCACCTACCGGCGGTCCTGGCTCGGCGGAGACCCGTTGGATGACACTGCGTTTGACCTGGATGCCGGCGGCACCGTGTCCTTTCGTCCCACGGCCTCGACCTCCGTGGAGGCGGGGGCAACGGTGCTCGCGTTTGCCACGCCCGCCCAACCCACTGCTCCGACTCCCGGCTCCGTGGAGGCCACCTTTATCGCGCCGTCCCTCAACGCAGAGTGGCGATTTACCGACGACGCTCGCCTGTACCTTCGCAACCAGCCCCGGCTCGGGGAGACGTCCCTGGATCAGCTCTACGCCACAAACCCGTACGCCCGGCACGCGCCCTCCCTCCGCCCCACGCTCGAAACGACCAACGCTGAGGCCGGCCTGACGCTGAGCCGCGGCCCGGTGCGAGTTGTTGCGGCAACCGGATACCGCTACGCCCCCACGTACCGCTACTTCACCCTTGCCTCCCAGCCGCAGAGAGATTACAGCACCCTCTACCGGGTCGGGTACGACGCCGCCCGCATCTTCCACGGGCACGGCCAAATTGCCCTCCAGGGCATCGACGGGGTGCAGGCCTCGCTGGGCCTCTCGGTGCAGGATGGCAATCTGACATCTGTTGCCGACTCTCTGGACTCGGACATTCCCAACTTTGCGCCCGTCACGGCGGACGCCATGGTCGGCGTCTCGTTTGCCGGAGGCGACGGCTTCGTCGAGGCAGTCGGCCACTTCGAGAGCCCCCGGGATGCCAGCTTGGGCCCGCAGGCCCGGCGCCTCAACTCGTATTTCTCGCTGGACCTTGAAGGGTCGTACGCTCTGGAATCGGACTACGAGATTGTGGTCCGCGCCCAAAACCTGTCGGTGGAGGCGCCCACACTGTGGGCCGGCTACCCCCGCCCCCCCGCTCAGGTCTCGGTCGGGCTCCGTCTGAAATGGTGACCGCCCCGTACATGAGGACAGCGTTGAGTCCCTGTGAGATCGGCGCTCCGCATTTTATGTTGGTTCCTGCGAACGTATCTTTAGGCGACGCCTCGGAACGCTCTTTCCGGCCTCCTTTTCCCTACCCCCTCCACGAATTATGAGTTCGCTCTCGGCCGAAGACGTGATCGACGCATTTGTCGACGTCGTCCGCGACCGACTGGAAACGGGCGACACCGTCAAGGTCCCGTCCCTCGGCACGTTTGCCGTGGAGCATCGCCAGAGCGAGGTTGAGGAGGAGGACGGCACGCGTCGCCTTACGCCGCCCCGCAACGAGGTGATCTTCGACCCTGAGCAGGAGTAATTCAAACCTGTCGCTTACTCCTATGTCCGTGTCTATCACTCCCCTCCTTGCGGACCGGCTCGACATCTCGGAAGAGCAGGCGCAGTCGCTGCTGGAGACCATGCTCCGAGAGCTCCGGCGACGGGCCGAGTCGGACAACGTCCGGCTCCCGGAACTCGGGACCTTCCGCGAAGAGGGCGGCACCCTGACGTTTGAACCCAGTCCCTCGCTGCGTCGGCTCGTGAACCACCAGTACGAGGGCCTCTCCGCCGAAGATCTCTCCGTACCGGAAGCCGCCGAGGCTCCCTCATTGGGAACCTCCGAACCGGCGTTGGAAAAGGACCCATCGAAGGCGGCAGCCGCACCCGCCGCCGAGCCCGAGCCGGCCTCCCGAGGCAGTACAGTGGATTCATTCACCCTCATCAGCCTCGTTCTCGCGCTCCTCTTCGTCCTGGGTGCGGGATGGTTCGTGCTCGACCGGACGAACGTATTGCCCCTCGGCCCGGGCGACAGCCCTCCCGTGGCGTCTGAGCAGACGCCCGAAGACCCGGCCCCCGGTGCCGCTTCGGACACGGCCGATGACCAGTCTGCTGACTCGGACACGGCCGGCATCCAGCCACCGGACACCGCCTCAGTGGGAAGTGGCGGCGCGCAGGACAATCGAGAGGCCACCGCGCCTACATCCCGGAACTGGATTATCGTCGTGGCCTCTCGCTCCTCCCGCGCTGCGGCCGACGCCGCAGCCGACGAGTACAAGAGCCGCTTCGACTCCGTGGAGGTCATCGCCGGAACGGCTAACGACAGAACCTGGTACCGCGTGGCGGTCGGACGGTACGCGTCCGCAGAAGCCGCCAAGCGCGCCCTCAACGAACAGGCCTCCAGGCTCCCGCCGGGGGCGTGGCTCCATCACCTCCGATAGCGTTTTCCCGAACTGAACCTGCACCGCTCTGTGTTTTCTGTCCTCGCAACCGCCGCGACGCTTCTTCCCCAACAGGTCGACACGACAGCCGTCGACACCACCGCCCAAGCTGCATCGGGCCAGGGCTCGTCTCTGCTCGATATTTTGGTGCTGGGAGGCTGGGTGATGATTCCCCTGGTGCTGCTCTCCATCCTCACCATCTATCTTTTCGTCGAGCGGTTCATCACGATCCGGCAGGCCGCTTCCGACCCCGAAGCCATCACGAACCGGGTGCGGGAGTACGTGCGGAACGGCAACGTGGACTCTGCCATCCACTACTGCGAGCAGAAAGACGTGCCCATCACCCGCATCCTGAAACAAGGACTCGAACGGCTGGGGCGTCCCATCTCGGAAATTCAGGACGCCGTGCAGGCCGCCGGCAAGCACGAGTCGTTCGAGCTGGAGAAGCGGACCAACCTGCTGGCCAGCATCGCCGGCATTGCCCCCATGCTCGGCTTCTTCGGCACGGTGGTGGGCATGATCAAGGCGTTTCAGCAGATCCAGGACCTGCAGGGCAACGTCAACCCCTCCGTGCTGGCCGGGGGCATCTGGGAGGCCCTCATCACCACCGCGACGGGGCTCCTCGTGGGCATCCTGGCGCTGTTCGCGTACAACTTCCTGATTGGCCGCATCCGGCGCCTCTCGAACGACATGGAGCGCTCGGCCACCGACTTCATCGACCTCTTGCAGGAACCGGTGCCGACCGAACGATCCGAACAGTTGCCCTCATAATTCCGGCCCGCCAAGGGCGATTGTTTCATTTTTGGCCATTCACACGCGCCGCTGGCAGAGTGGGAGTCCCCCACTCTCCCCCGCGCCCTCTTGCCCTTTCGTTCCTGAACGAATCAATACGCAAGAGGAACCCCTCTTCCCGTCGATTTGCGCCTGCAAATACGATCGCCTTGCCCGCCATGCCGCTTGATTTCTCCCCGTCCCGCGAGCCGATGACCACCTTCAGCCTCGCGGGCATGACGGACGTCGTGCTCCTGCTGCTCATCTTCTTCCTGCTCACCTCGAGCTTCATCCCCCAGATGGGGATTCAGGTGAACCTGCCGCAGGTAGACAGCTCGTCGCCCGTCTCTGAGCAATCAATTACGGTGTCCCTCACGAAGGACGGTAGTTACTACGTGGCCGGGTCGCCAGTACCGAAGGCGCGCCTGGTGAGTGAGCTCCGGTCGATCCGCACGGAGCAGCAGTTTCTGATTTTGAGGGCGGACCAGGAAGCCAACATTGGCCAGTTCGCGGCAGTGGCCTCGGCGGCCCAGGCGCTGAACATGCGGGTCCTGGTGGCGACGGAACGGGCCGGGAGAACACCGTAGATAATCCAAATTTTGACCTTTTGCGTTCTTCGTTCGACCCGACGCGGGGACGCGGACAACGGATGACGCAACGAAACAAAGCTCACTTCGTGTCCCCAAACGAGTGGCTCACCCGTTCCACCAGTCCCGGTCCAGCGAGCGGTACTGGATGGCCTCCGACACGTGCTCCGGCCGGATGCGGGCCGACTGCTCCAGGTCCGCCACCGTGCGCGCCACCTTGAGGATGCGGGTGTACCCGCGGGCGCTGAGACCGAGGCGATCCGAGGCCGTGCGAAGCAGGTTGGTCCCCGCCTCGTCGAGATCGCAGTGCTCCTGCACAAGCTGCGCGTCCATCTGGGCGTTGCTGTAGAGGGTTGTCGTGCCCTCGAATCGGCTCGACTGCTGCTCCCGCGCCTGCACCACGCGCTGTCGCACCGTGGCGGAGGACTCGCCGGTCCGGTCGGCGCTCATCTCGTCGAAGTCCACCGGCGCCACCTCCACGTGCAGGTCGATCCGGTCCATGAGCGGACCGCTGATCTTGCCGAGGTAGCGCTGCACCTGCGCGGGGGTGCAGACGCACTCCTGATTCGGGTCGTTGAGGTGGCCGCACGGACACGGGTTCATCGAAGCAATGAGCATGAAGCGGGCCGGATAGGTGACGGTCGTCTCCGCGCGGCTGATGGTGATGCGGCCCTCCTCCATCGGCTGGCGGAGCACCTCCAGCCCCCGCCGCTGAAACTCGGGCAGCTCGTCGAGGAAGAGGACGCCATTGTGCGCGAGGGAGATCTCGCCGGGCGACGGGTGGGCGCCGCCTCCACACAGGCCCGCATCGGAGATGGTGTGGTGCGGCGCCCGGAAGGGGCGGGTGGCGAGGATGCCGTGGTCGGACTGCAGCTCGCCGCTGACGGAGTGAATCTTCGTCGTTTCGAGCGCCTCGTCGGTGGTCAGCGGCGGCAAAATGGTGGGCAGCCGGCGCGCCAGCATGGTTTTGCCGGAGCCGGGCGGCCCCACCATGAGCGCGTTGTGCCCCCCGGCGGCCGCCACTTCGAGGGCGCGCTTCACGTTCTCCTGTCCCCGCACGTCGCTCAGGTCGCGCCGGTACCGGCGGGCGTCGTTGAAGATGGCGTCGAGGTCGTTCGTGTAGGGCGCCGGAGCCTCCGAGCCGTGCGGATCCCGTAGAACCTCGAAGGCCTCGGTGATCGTCTCCACCGGGAAGACCGTGAGGTTGTCCACCACGGCGGCCTCGGCGGCATTCTCGGCGGGCACCAGGACGCCCTCGTAGCCCTCCTCCCGCGCCTTCATGGCCATTGGCAGCACACCGTTGACGGGCCGCACCGTGCCGTCCAGGGCCAGCTCGCCCGTCAGCCAGTAGTGGTCCAGCACAGTGCCGTTGAGCGAATCGCTGCTGGCCGCCACCCATCCCACCGCCATCGGCAGGTCGAACGCCGCGCTCTCCTTCGGCACGTCGGCCGGGGCGAGGTTGATGGTGATGCGACCCCACTCCACGGGGATGCCGTTGTTTTCGAGGGCGGCGCGAACCCGGTCGAAGCTCTCGCGCACCGCTGCCCGCGGGAGACCCACCACGGAGAGGCCTCGCATGCCGGAAGCGACGTTTGTTTCGAGCTCGACGGGCAGGGCCTCCACCCCGTGCGTGGTACTACTCCAGACTTGACTCAGCATGTGACACCGGCGGATTGATTTTGCAGTGGCGGAACACACCGGGTAGACACATCGGTCCCCGGTGGTATAACGTCCACTCTCTTGTGCGGTCACATCAACTCTGTAGTGAACCGTGCAAACGTTTTTAACGAGCGCGCCGACGGTGTGGGCGGTTGGGCAACGCAAGTGAGGGAAGGGAGCACGGGGGAACGTGTCCCGAACACCATTGGGAAGAGTAAATCTCAGGCCGTGATGAAGAACTCCCTCTCCGGTTTGGGATTCAACCTCACAGAGCCCCTCCTCTCATGACCGGCCCCGATCTTTTGAAATGTCATTGTCCGAAGTAAAGCAACTGGCCCTGGACACCTATCAGGCCTACACCACCGACCACGGAGAGCGCCTGGCCGCTGCCCTCGCCTACTACGCGACCTTTTCGCTGGCTCCGCTGATCGTGCTGGTCCTCGCCGTGGCCGGGCTGGTGTACGGCCGAAAGTCCGACGCCGCGCAGGAGGAGCTGATGACCCTGGCCGGAAACACCCTGGGCGCCGATGGGGCCGCCCTGCTGGAAAGCATGTTGGAAGGAGCGGTCGCCGAGCCGACTGCGGGCGTCTGGGCCACAATCCTGAGCAGCCTCGTGCTGGTGATCGGGGCCACGGCGCTGTTCGCGCGCTTGCAGGACGCGTTGAATACCATTTGGGGAGCCACGCCGCAGTACTCAGGCGTGATGGGAGTTCTGTGGAGCCGGGGGCTCTCGCTCCTGCTCGTAATTGGGGCCGGGGCCATCATGGTCGCGAGCCTCCTGCTCAGTTCCCTCATCGCCGGGCTGGCGGACTGGTTCACGGCTCCGGTGCTGCTCAGCGTAGGGGAGCGACTCGTCTCCCTGGCCCTCCTCATGCTTCTTTTCGCGACGCTGTACCGCACCCTCCCTGACGCTCCGGTGCGGTGGACCGACGTGTGGTTCGGCGCCCTCATCGCGGCGACGCTCGCCACGCTGGGCACCTGGGCGCTCGGATGGTACCTGGGCCACGCCTCCGTTACGTCTTCGTACGGGTCAGCCGGTGCCCTCGTGACATTCCTGCTGTGGATCTACTACTCGGCCCAAATCTTCTTCCTCGGGGCCGAATGGACGACCGTATACGCCCGCCGGGAGGCATCGCCCGCCGTCGCGGCAGCCCCGGCCTCCCCCGAGCCGTCCCCGTCGGCACCGCCGGTCACCGAGCCGCAGACCCGGTCCTCATCGTGGCGTCACCGTCTCGGATGGGTTGCGCTCGGAATTGCCCTGGCCCAATTCTTCCGACGGTGATTGGGAGCCTCGGGCTCCAACACAGCAGTGGTACCAGTTCTCAAGGATCGGACTGCACTACGGCGAAAAGACTTCCGAAGTCTCTGCAGGTCTTTTTTTGCCAGAGCGTCTGGGCTGACGAGTGCGACCTGATCTCGCCGTTCTGCAACGGCAGACAACTCAGTGTGCCCGCGCTCCCACGCGCCCCTTCTCCCATGTACTTTACGCGTCGGTCTCGTCCGGCGCAGGGTCCCTCTCGACAGACGAGGAGCCGACCCGCTCGTCGGGGGGCGTCGCCGGTTGGCAGCGCCGTAGGCCCGGCGGATCGGCACTGTCGGCCGCCGTATCGGCCAGGAAGGACTCCAGGCGATCGTGCTTCTGCTGCGCGTCGTCGTAGCCGATTTCGAGCAGCCGCTCGATGTAGCCGGGGTGGAAGAGCAACACGCTCAGCCAGTCGGGGCTCTCCCGCTTGCGGGTGCCCAGTCCACTCGTGAGCATCTGAATCGGGCCCGGCACCTGGTCTTTGAAGTCGTGCGCAAGGGCGTCCAGGTCCACCGACGGCCGAATCTGAAGCAGCTCCAGGGGTCGCATGCCGTGCCGCTTCCGAGACGGCAGTTCGTCGAGGAGCGTGTTGATGCGGTGCATGGTGTGGGCGTCCTGCGGCAGCGAGTCCAGGAAGATGGAGTTCAGGAGCACCCCCGCGATCTGGGCCGTGGGCGGATACCCCTCCAGGACAATCTCATCGCTCTCCGCCCGGCTGCGCGAATACTGGGTGGAGATGGCGAGAATCTTGTCGGCCCCGAGGTGGACGGCCGGCGCGAGGGGCGCGGAGAGGCGGATGCCCCCGTCCCCGTACCACGAGTTGCCGATGCGCACGGCGGGAAAGATGAGCGGCAGCGCCGTGGAGGCCATCACGTGGTCGACAGTGAGCTGCGTGCGTTTCCCGATCCGGTCGGATCGTTCCCACGCATCGAAGTCCTGGCCCTGCACCCAGGTCACCGTTTGTCCCGTGGCATAGTCGGTGGTCACCACGGCCAGGGCCTGCAGGCGGCCGTCGGCCAGATTGGGGCGCACGCCCGAGAGCGTCCCGTCCGGTTCGTCGAGATGGGTGCGGAGCGTGTCCCAGAGCGGCGTGGTGTCCAGGAGGCCGTGCGTAGATCGCACGTTGGCCGAGGTGGGGTCCTCCGGCGCCGGCGCCCTCGCGTCCCAGAACAGGTCCCAGAGCAGGCCGAGGCCCGACTCCACCTCAACGATGTCGTCGAGCTCGCGACCCGTCCAAGCGTCCACCACGTGCTGGGCGGCCTCTCTGAAGGTGCCCGTGTGGTTGCCCAGGTGGGCGGCATTGATGGCCCCGGCCGACACCCCGGTCTGGATCGGAAAGTAGGCCTTGGGAAAGGCCTCCGCGATGTAGCGGATCACCCCGGCCTGGTAGGCCGAGCGCGCCCCGCCGCCCGAAAGGAGAATGCCGGGAACCGAACGGTCCGGGACCTCCCCAAAGAACTGCCGCAACGTCTGCCGGAGAGCACGAAACACAGTGAGGTCGCGAGTGGGTGGGGAGACGCCGTACAGGGAAAGTGGCACTCAGTCTGCAAAACCGCAATCGGGCGTCCGGCGGTCGCCCTTTTTTCTTTCCACCGGTAGTCTGTATGATGTGGAGCGCTTCGTTCTGTGAAGTGACCCCGGATTGCCATGCTGAACTACATCTGGAGCGGGCTCATCATCGGGAGCTTGCTCTTCGCCCTCACCGTGGACACCCAGGAGCTGGTGCAAAACCGGTTCCGAAACGACAAGGCCCTCCCGGTGGCCCTCGAGTTTCCCGAGGGCTACAAGCCAGATGCGCGGCGCCAGCCGGTTGAGATTCGGATCGACACTACGACGTACCAGGAGCTGTACGGGACGGACGCGGCGCCGGACTCGTCGTATTCCGGCACGCTGGTGCAGACGCAGGAGGGGCGGAAGGTCGAGTTCGACCCCGACGCCGGCTTTCCCGAGCCCCTGGCCACCATCCAGTCGTTCCACGGCACCGACGACAACCCGGCCCTGCGGGGCACCCTCACCTCTGCCCCGGGGGTAGGGGCGGGCACCGCGCAGCTGGAGACGGCCCTCCAGTTCGAGCCGGTGCGCTTCCGCAAGCTCCGCGACATCGCCCAGGCGGCCCTCGACTTTGCCGAGACCGCCGCCTCCCTCGCCCTGAGCCTGATCGGCATCCTCGGGCTCATGCTGGGCCTCGTCAAGATCGGCGAAGAGGCGGGCCTCATCCAGGCCCTGACGGGCGTGGTGCAGCCTATCCTGAGCCCCCTCTTCCCCAACGTGCCGGACGACCATCCGGCCCTCGCCAACATCACGCTTAACCTCCTGGCGAACGTGTTTGGACTGGGCAACGCCGCCACGCCGCTCGGCATCAAGGCGATGGAGGATCTGCAGAGCCTCAACCCCGAGGACAACACGGCCACCGACGACATGGTGATGCTGCTCGCCCTGAACACGTCGAGCGTGCAGCTCGTCCCGCCGTCGCTCCTGGTGGCCATCATGGGGCTGCAGATCAATCAGCTCTTCTTCTCCATCATGCTGGCGACGCTTTGCTCCACCATCGCCGGCATCCTCGGCACGCTGGCCCTGCACCGCGTGCCCTATTTCCGGAAATCCTCCCCGCACCGCAACGCGGACGCTGAGACGGACGACCCCGCTGATACGGAATCTGATTCATGATGCCGGGATCTCTGATCACGAACACCATCCAGTTTGCCGTAGAGGCCTCCCGCCGGAACGCCTCTATCTCTCCTCAACCGCACCCTCCACCATGATCGAAACCATTCGCTCGGTCGTCAGCGTCCTGTCGGCCTTCGTGCTCCCTACCCTCATCGTCGGCTTTCCGCTCTACGGCCTCATCAAAGGCGTCCGCGTCTACGAGGTGTTCGTGGAGGGCGCCAAAGAGGGGTTCGACGTGGCCGTGACCATCATTCCCTACCTCATCGCCATCCTGTTTGCCATCGGCATGTTTCGGGCGTCCGGAGCCATGGAGTTCCTGGTGAACGCCCTCGATCCGGTGCTAAGCATGATCGGCGTGCCGGCCGAGGTGCTGCCGATGGGCATCGTGCGCCCCCTCACGGGCTCCGGCTCCGCCGGCCTCGTGGCCGACATGATCAACCAGTACGGCGAGGACTCGCTGGTGGTAAAGATGGCCGCGACCATGTTCGGTTCCACGGAGACGACCTTCTACGTGGTCGCGGTCTACTTCGGCGCCGTCAACATCCGCGACACTCGCCACGCCGTGCCCGCCGGGCTGTTTGCCGACCTAGTTGGGTTCCTGGCGTCGGTGTACGTGGTGCAGTTCCTGTTCGGGTAGTGCGTATTTCGTACTGCGTATTTCGCATTGCGTGGGAGGAAGAGATACGCAATACGCACTACGAAATACGCAACACGCAATATGCACGAATCTTTCCTCACAGCGAGAGTTGAGCCAGAGTGTTGACAATCGCGTCCTGCGCCGCGCGCACCGCGTCGGTGTCCGCCATGTGGTGGTTGCAAAAGATGACGAAGGAGAGAGGCGTGCCCTGCGCGGTCTTCACGTAGCCGCTGAGGGCGCTCACGCTGGAGAGGGTGCCGGTTTTCGCCTGCACGTTCCCCTGGGCCGCAGCCCCGTGGCGATACCGATATTCGAGGGTTCCTTCCCGGCCGCCCGTGGGTAGCGACTCGTAGAAGGCCGATCGGAGGGTGGAGTCGGCATCGACCCACATGGACTCCAGCAGACGGGTCATCGCTCGCGGGCTGAGATAATTCTTGCGGGAGAGGCCGGAACCGTCCACCATCTGCACCCGACTGGTGTCCACGCCCACCTCGGCCAGCTCAGTCTTTGCCGCCAGCGCCCCGAGGGCCGCCGATCCTTTGGTGAGCTCCTCGGAGGTCGTGTCGGGGCGGTTCACGAGGGCGAGCGTGCGGAGCAGCTGCTCGGCGTAGAGGTTTTGGCTCTCGTGGTTCATGGTCTGCACGATCTTGCGGAGCGGGGGCGAC
Source organism: Bacteroidetes bacterium QH_10_64_37 (assembly GCA_003023105.1). The sequence continues at coordinate 44,824 of PXSZ01000044.1, read as the reverse complement.
CGATAGGTGCCCACCTGCCGCACCGAGTCAGCCGCGTAGTGGGGATCGATCGAAATTCGATCCACGTCGACTCCGCGCCCGGCGACGGAAATGCCCTCCTGAAGCAGGACCCTCCGCAGGGTGTGGGTAAAGTAGCGCGTGGGATCGGTGATCGTGAGGGTCTCGTCCTGAATTTCGTTCGGATGGATGCGGGAACGGACGGTGAAGGTGTTTTCGCCGAAGGGGCGGTCGTACTCCTCATCGGAGGAAGAGTCCCCGGGAACGGTTCGGGTCTGGTTGCGGACGCGCACGAACTCGGTCTCGAAGGGGGTCCATGTGATCCGCCCCGGCGCACCCGGCTGGCGTCCACCCCGCACTTCAAGGTCAATGGCGTTGGTGTTGAACACGAGCCCGTTGATCTCTGCGGCGTAGGAATAGGGCACGTCGTTCCAGCTCCACCCCTCCCCCAGCGGCACGTCGCTGAAGGGATCGTCGTCGCCGACAATGTCGCCCTCGACGCGCGTAATGCCGGCGGCCTTCAGCGAGTCCGCCCAGTCCCGAAAGACGGCGGTCGGATCCTCCCGCTGCTCGTAGCCGCCGAGGGTGGGATCGCCGCTGCCCCGCACGATCAGGTTGCCGTGGAGCACCTCGTTGCGGACGGGGCCGTCCACGTAGAGCCGCGTCTCGTAGCGGAAGGTCGGTCCCAGCCGCCGGAGCGCCGCCGCTGCGGTGAGGAGCTTGGTGTTGGAGGCAGGGGTGAAGAGCTGGACCGGATTGTGGCGAAAGAGGCGGCGACCGGTGCGCAGGTTGGCGACTTCAATGCCCCAGTGTGCACCCGAGTACCGAGCAGCCTCAATTGTGTCGGTGACAGCCTGACGAATGGTCGTTTGGGCAGATTTGACCTCGCGGGTGGGCTGGGCCTGGGCCGTGGTGGTGCCCAATCCGACCAACAGCAGGCCCATCAGGCCGGGCAATCGAAATGAAAAGGCGTGAGGCATGGTGTGGTGCGTGTGGGCGTTTGGGCGTAAGGGGGCAGGAGACGAAATGACCACGAAACAACAGCCGCGTGCTGAATCATTTTGGATCGCTCTGCCCCTCTGCGGCGTCGGTGGGGAGATGATCGGCGTTGCGGATCAGTTGCATGTAGTAGCGAACGACGGTCCGGTAGTCGTCGAGGGCGATGCGCTCGTTGGGGCCGTGGATGCGGCTCCGGTCGTCGGGCGTCAACTGGTAGGGCACGAAGCGGTAGACAGCGTCCGTCTCGTCGGCGTAGTAGCCGCTGTCGGTGCGGCCGGGCACGAGATAGGGCGCCACGACCACCGAATCGGCCGTGACCTGCCCAATCGTCCGCTGGAGCATCCGAAACGCCGGCGTTTCGACCTCGGACACGGGAGGGGGCGGATTGGACTGAAGGCGCTCTATCTGGAGGGGGAGCCCTTTCAGGGTGGACCGTACGTGATCGACCACGCCGTCGATCGACTGGCTCGGCAGAATCCGAAAGTTGACCACGGCGCGGGCGGTGGTGGGGATCACGTTGTCCTTCACGCCCGCGTCGAGCTGGGTGGCCACGGTGGTCGTGCGGATCGCGGCCCGGGTGGGCGGCCGGCGAGTCAGGACCCACCGGAGGGCGGGGGCCGAGAGCCATCGATTGGCGAGGATCGCCCGCATGGGCATCGTCATCTCGGGCGCGAGGTAGTCGAACATGGTACCCGACACGCCTGTGAGCCGGGACGGCAACGGATTGGTACGCAGCCGAGACAGTGCTTTGTTCAGCACCTCGATGGTGGTCCGGTTGGGCGGGACGGACGAGTGGCCGCCGGGCTGCCGGACGACGAGCTTCAGGCTCAGGTATCCTTTCCCCGCGATCCCTACGACGGCAAGGGGATCGCGGAGGCCCGGAAGAGCGCCTCGCGTGATCGCGCCCCCCTCGTCCACCACCAGGGCCGGAGATACACCATCCGCCGTAATCTGCTCGGCCATGGCTCGCCCGCCCCGACGGCCGCCCACCTCCTCGTCGTGCCCCAGCGCCACGTAGACCGTGCGTCGGGGTGTCACACCGCGCTTTAGGAGCATCTCGATGGCCTCCAGAATGCCGACGGCGCTCGCCTTGTCGTCCAGCGCCCCGCGTCCCCAGACGTGCCCCTCGGCGATGCGGCCCGCGAACGGTGGGTGCCTCCACTGCAAAGAGTCCTCAATGGGCACCACGTCGACGTGGGCCATTAGCACGACGGGGGCCAGGGACGGATCGCGCCCCGTCCACCTGTAGAGCCGACTCAGCCCGTTCACGTGCGTCGTGTCGAGCGTTGCGTGCACCCTCGGGAAGACCTGGCCGAAGTATCCGTAGAGATCCCGAAACGCCGACGAATCAAACAGAGCGGGATCGTGGCTCGTGAGGGTCCGCCTCCGGAGGGCCCTGGCAAGGCGCTGAGGGGCATCGGCGGGGACCTGAAGATCGACCGGTTCCGTCTGCACCTGCTGCGTATCGATCCGCCACGCCCGGAGGGCAACGATGGCGAGCAGGAGGACGAGACAAAGCGCAAGTCCCCCGAGGAGGCGTCGCCAGCCGAACCGAGCGGGCACCATGAATCGAGAAACCTAGGCGAAACGGGGAGGGACGGTGTCGCGAACCGACTCTCGCCACGGTCCTCCCGGTCGGAGGTTCCGAACGGCCGGCCCGCGGTGTGCGTACTCACTAATGCTTCCTCAAGTGGAGGACACCGGACTTCCACCCCTCCTCCGCGACGCCCAGGTGCTTCCCATCTGGGAGGGCACCACGAACGTGCTCGCGCTGGATCTGCTGCGGACTGTGATTGGGAACGGCGGAATTGAATCCGTGGAGAACGAGTTCGAGCGCTGCTCCAGAGCGGTCGACGCGCCCCGGCTCCAGTGCGCAGTCCAGACTGCGCTCGATGCATTTCAGACGGCCGCCGAGTGGCTCCGCACCGCACAGGCGGAGGGCTCTGAGGTCCTTCAGGCCGGCGCACGTCGTTTTGCGCGTACGCTCGGGCACGCCCTGGAGCTCGCTTACACGACCCGCCACGCCCAGTGGTCACTGGAGCATGAACAGGACGGGCGGTCCGCCGCTGCGGCCGAACGCATGGCCGCGCAGCCGATCAATCACCTCACGGAGAGCGATGGGGAGGGCACTGACGCCCTGGCCCGAGAGCAGGCCGGCACGTCGCTGTTCGAACGATACGACACACCGAAATTCAGATCCGGCTCAGACTCGTCGCACCGGGAACGGGTATGAGGATCGATCCCCACTTTCATGGTCGCCCCTCACCCTTCCCACTCTCCCACGCCCCCTTGGAACCGACGATCCTCACTGATATCTTGGGACTGCCACCGATCGTCGCCGTCCGTCGATGCACTCGTGCCTTCTTTCAACGCCTCCCTTCCCACTGCCATGCAACGCCTCCTGTTCTGCTGCCTCATCACTACGGTTCTGATCCCCTGCACCACTCGGGCCCAGTCGCCGCCCGACGCCGAGACCCAGATCGCGGCCGCAGTGAAGGCCGCCCCTCAATCGATGCGCGACGCGGTCACCGTGCGCGGCTACGGGGCCGACGGCACGATCACGACGCTTCGGGAGGGCTCTGGAGAGCTCGTCTGCCTTGCCGACGACCCGGAGGAGGACGGCTTTCACGTCGCCTGCTACCACGAATCGCTGGCCCCCTTCATGCAGCGGGGGCGCGAACTGCGGCGGCAGGGCGTGACCGCCGTTGACAGCGTGCGCCGCGCCGAGATTGAGGACGGCACCCTCGCGTATCCAGACCACTCGGCTGCCCTCTACAACCTGTCCGGCACCTACGACGCCGCAGCCGACACCGTCCGCGACGCCTCTCGCCTCCACGTCGTCTACGTCCCCTACGCCACGGCCGAGAGCACCGGCCTCCCCACCCGTCCCCAGGACGGACCGTGGCTCATGGAACCGGACCAGCCCTGGGCCCACATCATGATCTCAAACCCGTAACCGTCCCATTCACCCCCTCCCTCTTCCCCTCTACCTCCTACCCTTTCCCGCTTCCAAGAGACGAATTCGTTGAACCTCAACCTCCCACCCCCGAGGTTGAGCACCGATCGTTCGCCCCTCGCTTCCCATCCTTTCGTCTCTTCAATATGAGCTCTGAATATCGAACCGAAAGCGATTCCCTCGGCGACGTGCGCGTGCCCGCCGACGCCCTCTACGGCGCCCAGACGCAGCGGGCGAAAGAAAACTTCCCCATCAGCGACCTCCGCTTTCCGCGCCGCTTCATCGAAGCCCTCGGCCACATGAAGCGCGCCGCGGCCCGGGCCAACCACGACCTCGGCCTCCTCGACGCCGAGCCCGCCGACGCGATTGTCGATGCGGCACAGGAGGTCATCGACGGCATGCACGACGACGAGTTTGTGCTCGACATCTTCCAGACCGGGAGCGGCACCTCCACCAACATGAACGCCAACGAGGTGATTGCCAATCGGGCCTCCGTGCTGGTCGGGGCCGAGCGCGGAAGCAAGACCGTCCACCCCAACGACGACGTGAACATGTCGCAGTCGTCGAACGACACGATCCCCACCAGCATGCACGTGGCCGCCCGGATGGGGATCGAACACGACCTGCTCCCGGCGCTGAAGGCGCTCCACAAGGCGCTCGAAGAGAAGGCCAACGAGTTTGACGACGTCCTGAAGAGCGGTCGCACGCACCTTATGGATGCCACGCCGGTGCGCCTGGGGCAGGAATTTGGGGGGTACGCTGCCCAGGTCGAGCACGCCATCCGGCGTATCGAACAGGCCTCGAACCGTCTCTCGGAGGTCACCCTCGGCGGCACGGCCACCGGCACGGGCCTAAACTGCCCGGAGGACTTCCCCGAAACCGCCCTCCAGCACCTCACCGACGGCACCGGCCTCTCCTTCTACAAGACCGACAACCACTTCGCCCAGCAGGCCGGCAAAGAGCTGTACGTGGACGCCCACGGCGCCCTCAATACGCTCGCCACGGCGCTCCTGAAGATTGCCAACGATCTGCGGCTCCTCTCCAGCGGGCCTACCAGCGGCATCGGCGAGATCAAACTGCCGGTCATTCAGCCGGGCTCGTCCATCATGCCGGGCAAGGTGAATCCCGTGCAGAGCGAGCAGGTGATGATGGTGGCCACGCAGGTGACGGGCAATCACCACACCATCACCGTCGCCAACACGCACGGCAACTTCGAGCTCAACGTGATGATGCCGGTCATGGCCCACGCCATGCTCCAGAGCATCGACCTCCTTGCCCACAGCGCAGAGGCTTTCCGCACCAAGTGCGTAGAGGGCATCGAGGCCGACCGCGAGCGCTGCCGCGAGCTGCTGGAGCTGAACCCGTCGATTGCGACGGCCCTCAATACGGCCATCGGCTACGACAAGGCCAGCGAGGTGGCCAAGACGGCTGCGAAGAATCGGGAGAGCGTACGCGCAGTGGTGAAAAAGATGGACCTGCTCAGCGACGAGAAGCTCGACGAATACCTGGACGTCCGCCGCATGACCGAGCCGGGGGTGCCGGGTGACGACTAACGTTTCCATAGACATTACTTTTGATTGCCCGTTTGCCGGATTTTCCAGCATCTTCTCAGGAGGCTTTTCGTAGGTATACCCCGTTGAAAAGGGCGGTACGAAATAGTGGGGAGCGCTCGTTAGAGCCTGTGAGCAAATGTCACCCTCGGGACGCTCCTTTCCACTGGGACAGCGCCCCGTCTCATCACATTCTTTTCGCACGATCTGCTGCCCCTCCATGAGCACGCAAGGCAAAGTCTCTCTCGCCGTCGTCATTGGCGGCGCCTTTCTGGCCGGCATTCTCTTCGCCACGGCCGGGGCCAATCTCTTTGGCGCAGGCGACGCTGTGGGCACCCCCAGTCAGGCTGCCAATTTGGATGGCTCCACGGCAATCGAGCAATCGGCCGGTGGGGTCCCGGACAGTTTCGCAACGGCCTTTACCGAGGTTGCCAAGTCCGCCAATCCAGCGGTCGTTCAGATTCGAGCGGCCAAGGTCGTCGAGCAGCGACAGAGAAATCCCTTCGAGGGAACCCCCTTCGAGCGGTTCTTCGGCCGGCCGGGTCCCTCCCAGCCCGACGTGCGGCAGGGCCTTGGATCGGGCGCCGTTGTGCGCTCCGACGGTCACATCGTCACCAACAACCACGTCATCGAGGACGCCGAGCAACTGAGCGTTCAGACGCTCGATGGCTCGCAGTACGAGGCAAAGGTGGTGGGCTCCGATCCGTACAGCGACCTGGCGGTTCTCAAGATCGACGCGTCCGACCTCACGGCCGTGAGCTTTGGCAACTCGGATCAACTGAGCATAGGGCAATGGGTGATGGCGTTCGGCTCGCCCCTCAGTCCACAGCTCAACAACACGGTGACGACCGGCATTGTCAGCGCCCTGGGTCGCCTCCGCCCCACCCCCCAGCAGGGCCGAAATCCTTCTAACCAGAGCGGCGGCGTGCACAATTTCATCCAGACCGACGCAGCTGTCAATCCCGGCAACTCCGGCGGGCCGCTGGTGAACCTGCAGGGGGAACTCATCGGCATCAATACAGCGATCGCCTCTCAGACGGGTGGCTATCAGGGAGTTAGCTTCGCCATTCCCGTCAACACCGTCGAGCGGGTCGTCACGCAAATTATTGAGGAGGGGGACGTGCGGCGGGCGTACCTGGGCATCCGGTATGGACCGGCGCCGCAATCGCTGGTTCAAAACGAAGACCTCCCGCAGGGCTCTGCAGTGATCTCACAGGTGGAGAGCGGCACCCCCGCCGCTGAGGCTGGGCTCCAGGATGGTGACATTATCACGGCAATCGGAGGGGAACCTCTCAATAACCACCTGGAACTCGGCAATCAGATTGCCGGCATGCAACCCGGCGACGAGGTGTCCCTCCGCATCAACCGCGAGGGGGAGATGCAGACCTTTACGGTCACGCTGGGAGCTCGCAGCAACATGGAGACGGCCTCCTCGGGGCAGGAAAGAAACGGGGCTCCCTCTTCTGAAAACGCCATGCAGGAGGAACTCGGGCTTCAACTTCGGGACGTGACTCCGGAGATTGCCCGCCAGCTGGGTCTTGAGCAGGATCAAGGGGTGCTCATCACCGGCGTTGATCGCACGAATCCGATGATCCGCGACTCGGGCCTTCAGTCTCGCCAGATTATCTTTGAAATGGCCGGGCAGAAAGTTCCGGACCTCGACGCGCTCAGGAAGATGTATCAGAACGTGGAGTCGGGCAACGCCTTCCGGATGTCCGTGCGCAATCCCGACGGGTACGTCTTCGTAACGAGCCTCCGCAAACCCGAAAACGGGTAGAGGGGTCGCTGCCCTTCTCGGCCTCTCCCACACGAAAACCTGCCCCATCCTCTCGCGTGAGAGGGTGGGGCATTTGTTTGTCCATATGCGAAACGGCCCCGGAGATTCCCGTTCCCATAGCCCCGTTTACAACCGCCCTGCCCCCATGTCCGAAGAGATTGATTTCTCGACGCTCGACGCTGCTCCGAACGCCGAGGCCATCGCCTCACTGCGCGATCAGGCCGCAGATCGCGGCGAATCGGTCGGGGTGACCTTTCCCGCCGACGGCGACACGAAACGCTTCGTCGTGTCGCCTCGCGGCACGTGCGTCCTGCTCAACGACACGCGCGAGGACACCTTCAATCGCTCCGTGGCCGCCGAGAAGATTGCCGCCGCTCTCCAAGAGTGAAAGAGGGGAGATGTGCGGCGTAGTCGTTCTCTGCGTTCCTGCGTCGGTCCGAGCGGAGCGGCCCATTTCCGACTGCGGCGCTCGTCTCGGCGAACATGCGCCGCCCCCGGCGTGCAGGACGTGCCTTTGCCCGGACCGCCCCCTGCATTTCACGCTCACTACCCCCCTCCCCATCGTTCTCTGCATCGAGCCCCTGCACGCATGATTGACCGCCTTGCCCTTTTTGGAACCGGACTCATTGGCGGATCGCTCGGCCTCGTTTGGGGCCGGCGGTGCCCCGACATCACCATCGTCGGCCACGATCGGCCGGAGGTGCTGGAGCGGGCCGAGGAGCGAGGAGCAATTGACAAGAAGGCTGCCGATCCCACTACAGCTGTGGCGGATGCCGACCTCGTGGTTCTCGCCACGCCGGTCGCCACGACCCTCCGGCTGATGGAGACCATCGCCGACGATCTTCCCGGCGGCTGCCTCGTCACCGACGTGGCGTCCGTGAAGCAGCCCGTTCTGGAGCAGGCCGAGGACGTGCTCCCGACCCACGTCGGCTTCCTGGGGGGGCACCCGATGGCCGGGGCCGAGCACAGCGGCATCGACCACGCCGACCCACTGCTCTTCGAGAACGCAGTCTACAGCCTGTGCCTACCCGAAAACGCCGGCGAGGACGCACTGGAGGGACCGTTGGCGCCGATCGTGGACCTCGTGGACGCGACCGGCGGCCGTCCGCTGGTGCTCGACGCCGCACGCCACGACCGCCTCGTCGCCGCCGTCAGTCACGTGCCGCAGCTTCTTTCCGTGGCGCTGGTGAACCTCGTCGCCACAACCGAAGACGACGCAGACGAACACTTGGCCCTCCAGCTCGCGGGTGGCGGTTTTCGGGACATGACCCGCATCGCCGCCTCCCCCTTCGAGATGTGGCAGGACGTGCTCGTGGGGAATGAGGGCGCCATCCACGATGCTCTGAGCCGCTTCCGTCGCCTCCTCCGAGAAATGCGGAACCGACTCATCGAGGAGGATCTGGACGCGCTCGAAGACCTCTTCGACGACGCCCGCACGGCCCGCGAGGCCATTCCCCGAGACAGCAAGGGATTTCTGCATCCCCTGTCCAACATCTACGTGCGCGCCCCCGACCAGCCGGGCGTCATCCACGACCTTACGGGGCACCTCCTGGAGGCAGAGATCAACATCAAGGACATCGAACTCCAGAACCTCCGCGAAGGGACCGGGGGCACCTTCCGACTGGCGTTCAAGGAGGGAGCCGAGGCCGAAGAGGCCGTCGCGACTCTTTCGGACGCCGGTTACGAGGCGTGGCGCCCCTAACTAACAAGGCAAAATCATTTCCCCTTCGTTGACTACCCTGGTTCTCTCGGGTATTATGTAAAGTTGTGTGGTATTCGATCGTGGTGCCCCGTAGACCGCCGACCGCTGTCCGCCGTCCTACCGAAACAGCACGCAGGTCGCAACTTGAGTTCTGTGAGACGGCACCCAGGCGATGTCTCCCCCTGCAGTCCGATCCCCTCCTCTCGCCGACCCCTCACAACCTCCACTCTTATGGCCGAGTCCGCCCCCTCTCTCCAAACGACGCCCCTGCACGCGGTCCACGAAGAGCTCGGCGCCCGGATGATGGCGTTCGGCGGGTTCGAGATGCCCGTCCAGTACACCGGCATCATCGACGAGCACATGGCCGTCCGCACCGACGCCGGCCTGTTTGACGTGAGTCACATGGGCGAAGTGCTCATTCGCGGAGACCGGGCCTTCGACTTCGTTCAGCACCTCGTGACCAACGACGCCGCCAATCTGCGTAACGGAGGGGCGATGTACACGGTCCTGTGCACGTCCGACGGGGGCATCATAGACGACGGCATCGTGTATCGTCGGAGCGAGGATCACTATCTGATGGTCCTGAACGCAGCGAACACGGAGCGGGATCTGGCGTGGATGCGCGATCACAATCCCATGGACGCTACCCTCCAGGACATCTCTGCCGAGACCGCCCTGCTGGCCCTGCAGGGCCCGAAGGCCCTCGACATTGCCCAACCGTTCCTTGACGACGACCTCGGCGATCTAAAGTTCTATCACTTCTGGGAGCGGAGCGACGGGGCCTTCCTCGGCTGCGACGAAGCGATTATCTCCCGCACGGGATACACCGGCGAGCCGGGGCTGGAGCTCTACGTGCCTGCCGAGCAGGCCGAGCACGTGTGGACCACTCTCCTGGACGCCGACGAGGACCGGGGGCTGAAGCCCGCTGGGCTGGGGGCGCGCGACACGCTCCGGCTCGAAGCCGGCCTGTGCCTCCACGGCAACGACATTACGGAGGAGACCAATCCGTACGAGGCGGGCCTCGGGTGGCTGGTAAAGCTCGACAAAGGAGACTTCATCGGTCGCGACACGCTTCGGAAGATCCACGAGCAGGGACCCGAGCGCCAGCTGATCGGTGTGGTGGCCACCGAGCGGGGCATCCCTCGGCACGACAATGTGATTCAATCGACGGATGGCGACGCCATCGGTGTGATCACCAGTGGCACGCAATCTCCCATCCTCGACGCCGGGATCGGCCTCGGCTACGTCCCCAATGAACCGCGGTACGCCGAAGAAGGGCGCCCGCTTCAGGTCGCCAGCCGACGCGGCGCCTTCGACGTAGAAGTCACCGATCCGCCGTTTCACAAAGAGAACTGACGTGATTCTCCTCGTCCTCTCGTTCTCCACCTCCCTCCTCTCCCCGTCTGACCCGCTGTATCGATGGACGCTGAAGTTTTCCTGACGCATTCGAACATTTCGGAAGACGATGTCCACGACCGGACCGTCGTCGTCATCGACGTGCTCCGCGCCTGCTCCACCATCGTCACGGCGCTGGACCGGGGCGCACGGGCCGTGATGCCGGTGGTCGACATGGCTCAGGCCGGCAAACTTGCGAGCAACCTCGATCCCAACGTGTACCGCCTCGGCGGCGAGAGCGGGGGCGAAAAGATTGAAGGATATCACCTTGGAAATTCGCCGCAGGAGTACACCCGGGACGTCGTCGAAGGACGGGACATCATTTTGAACACCAGCAACGGCACCCGAGCCCTCCGACGAGTCAAGGAGGCCGATACCCTCGTGGCCGCCTGCTTCCTAAACGCCGGCCGGGTTGTGGATTTCGTTCGAGAGACCGCCGACGCCGTCACCATCGTCTGCGCAGGCCGTCAGAACCGCCTCGCCCTGGAAGACACGCTCTGTGCGGGGCTGCTCCTGGATCGCCTCTGGGACGGGCACGAACCGTATCCGGTCACCGACTCGGCCCACACGGCCTACACCCTGTACCATACGGATCGTGAGGGCCTCGAAAACGCCCTTTGGGGCGCCAACCACGCCGAACAGCTCGCCCGTCAGGACTACGAGGAGGATCTGGACTACTGCTTCCAGGTCGATGCCGTGCCGGTGCTTCCATACTATGCCGAGAATCGGCTGCGCCTGTATGAAGAGACCGTTTCGGCCGCTCACCCGGTAGCACCGCTACAGGGTTCGTTTGGGCACCTTTTTGCGGCTTCGCCCACTGTGTCTCGGCTGAACATCAATCCACCAAACAGCTTCTGAATAGTGGACACACATGTGAGAGGCGTCCTCTCGCACGTGCTGCGCGCCCGCTCTTGCTCTCTGCTTGCTCGGTTGTATGGCTGCCTCGGGCTCCGACACTGGGAACGGGTCGGCATTCCTGATTTCGCCGCGGCGAAAGGCGGAGATCTTTGGGCTTGTGCTCATGGTGCTGGCTCTCCTCCTTTCCCTCGCCTTTGTGTCCTACCACGCCGGGGACGACGCCATCCTCCGCTCGACCCACCTCAGCGAGGCTCTCCTGAACCCGCAGGAAGCGCAAACGGAGGTTCCCGTCCAAAATGTGCTTGGACTCCTTGGCGCACAACTCGCCCAGGTGTTCATTCCCGGCTTTCTCGGCTACGGCGTGCTTCTCCTGAGCGGTCTCCTCATGGTGTGGGGCTACGCCATCTTTCGCCACTCCTCGCTTCGGCGCCTCTACTACCCCTCTATCCTCACCGTCCTCTCGGCCTTCGTGCTCTCCTGCCTTCTGGGCTGGTTCGACCACAGCCTGGAGGCCTCCCTCACGGCCTGGGCCGGAACCGTGGGCATCGGCACTGCGGGCTGGCTGCAGAACGTGTTCGGGGAGGTAGGGTCGTTCATCCTCCTGCTTCTCGCCGTCGCGGTGATGCTCCTGCTGGTGGTGGACCACGACATCCAGCGCACGGTGGATCGGGGGATTGAGGCCCTCCAGGCACTCGTGGCGGGCCTCGCGTCGGCCGGCACGTACGTGCGAACTCAGTGGGCGCAGGCCAGGGCGCAGTCGAGGACGGAGACGGAGGACCCGTCCGCTTCGGAGGCATCTTCAGAGTCCGCTTCGACGTCCCCCCGCCCCTCCGAGGCCTCGCCCTCGACCGAAAAACCGCGCTCAGGCGCCCCGTCCTCAAGCCCCCAGGAGCCGTCTGTTCCCCCCGAATCGGGTGAGACTTCCGACTCCGAGCTGGAGGATCCCTCCGTTCGCCGGAATGACTTGTTTCGCTCCGGGTCCGAGCTCTCCTCCGGGTCCATCGAGAAGCGGGAGGGCGAAAAAGAAGACCAGGACGCGTCGGGAGCGGCGCCGACTCCTCCGGACGAGCAGTCCCGAACGCAGCCGGTCGACCGACAGCCTTCGTCGCCCTCCTCGGAGGATCCCCCTGCGGACCCTGCTCCTTCCTCCGAGTCTCCCTCGTCTCCATCGGAGGACGATCGCTCGACCGTCGAGACGAGCGACGACGCTTCCCTCCGGGATCACCTGGAGGACGATGTCTCGATGACGATCCAGGAGCAGGTGGAAGAGGAAACAACTGACGAAATTGACTGGTCGTCCGAAACCCCCGAGGACTTCGAGTACGAGCCGCCCTCGTTGGACCTCCTCGACGAGTCGGCCCACGACGACTCCACGATCGACCGAGAGGAGCTGGAGGAGAACAAACGGGTGCTCCTCGACAAGCTCGACATGTACAACATCGAGATCGAGGAAATCAACGCCGTGGTGGGCCCCACGGTCACCCGCTACGAACTGACGCCGGCGCCGGGCATCAAGGTGAGCCGCATCAAGTCGCTCGAGGACGACCTGGCGATGGCGATGGCGGCGCCCGGCATCCGCATGATTGCCCCCATCCCGGGCAAGTCCGCCGTCGGCGTCGAAATTCCAAGCCGCAACCGGGAGCTGGTACGTCTGCGCGACGTAATCGGGACCACCAAGTTTCAGGACACCGAGCTCGAGCTCCCCCTCCCCCTCGGCAAAACCATCGAGGGCGAGGTGTACCTGGACGACCTCACGACGATGCCGCACCTGCTCATTGCCGGGGCCACCGGCTCCGGAAAGTCCGTGGGCCTCAACGCCATCATCACAGGTCTCATTTACGCCTGCCACCCGGCGAACCTGCGGTTCGTGATCATCGACCCCAAGAAGATCGAGCTCCAGCAGTACACCCCGCTCGAAACGCAGTTCGTGGCGGTGCCGGAGGACCTCGATCAGACGGTGATTACCGACGTCGACGAGGCGTCCGGAGTCCTCAAGAGCGTGGAGCGGGAGATGGAGACGCGCTACGACCTCCTTTCGGATGCCAACGTGCGCAACATCACCGGCTACAACGAAAAATTTCAGACCGGGGCGCTGGACCCCACGGAGGGCCACCGCCACATGCCGTACCTCGTGGTGGTGGTCGACGAGCTGGCCGACCTCATGATGGCGGCCGGGGACGACGTGGAAGGTCCCATTTCCCGGCTCGCGCAGATGGCCCGGGCCGTCGGCATCCACCTCGTCCTGGCCACGCAGCGCCCCTCGGTGGACGTCATCACGGGCCTCATCAAGGCCAACTTCCCCTCGCGCATCGCCTTCGAAGTCGCATCGCGGGTGGACTCGCGCACCATTCTGGATCAGGGCGGGGCGGAGGACCTTGTCGGAAACGGCGACATGCTGTTCTTGAGCGGCAGCACCCTGAAGCGCCTCCAGGGCCCATTTGTGAGCGTCGAAGAAGTCGAGACCGTCGTGAAATACGTGGCCGACCAGCCGGGGGTGACGTCGTACACGCTTCCCTCCCTCCAGGACGCCGGGCACGGCCCCGACGAGACCCTGGGCGTGGAGGACACCGACGACAAGTTTGAAGAGGCCGCCCGCGTCATCGTGCGCCGCCAGCAGGGATCCGTCTCCCTTCTTCAGCGCAAGCTGGCCGTGGGCTACACGCGGGCCGCCCGCATCGTGGACCAGCTCGAAGAGGCCGGCATCGTCGGCCCCTTCAATGGCACGAAGGCGCGGGAGGTGCTCGTGGAGGACGAGGAAGAGCTCGATGAGCTGTTGCACGGGGAGGAGGAACCGGAGCCGGATCCCGGAGACGCGTAGTGCTCTCCCTCCACCGCGAGCATCCGGATCGTAAACCGCATGCGTTGTATTGCGTATTTCGTAGTGAGCATCTTACAAGATACGCAATACAAAATACGCAATACGGATCTGACAATCACTCCCCCACTCACCCGGAAATCCTCGCAGACATGGAGTCGACGTTTCCCACCATTGGCATTCTCGGCGGTGGCCAGCTCGGCAAGATGATGGCCGCCGAGGCGGTGCGCATGAACATCGACACGACGCTCTTGTCCCCCAAAGACGCCGGTCCCATGCGTCCTTACGCGGACGCCCAGGTGGGGGACTGGACCGATCCGGAGGTCCTGCGCCCGTTTGTCTCGGCGTGCGACGTGGTGACCGTCGAGAGCGAGTGGGCCCCGGCCGGTGCGGCTGCCGAGGCATTGCCCGACGACACCGCGCTTTGGCCCTCCACGACCACCCTGTCCCTCATCAAGGACAAAGGCGTCCAGAAACAGCACCTTGCCGACGCGGGCTGTCCGGTGCCCACGTTCGCGCGGTGCAACACGACCGAGGAGGCCCTCGACGCGGCGGACGCTCTCGGCTACCCCGTCGTCCTGAAGCAATGCCGAGGGGCCTACGACGGATACGGCAACGCCACGGTCCACTCCTCGGACGAACTGCAGGACGCCTGGCCCGACCTGGCTGCCGAGGACGGGCTGCTGGTCGAGACGTTTGCGGACTTTTCGCGCGAGCTGGCGGTGCAGGTGGCCCGACGCCCGGGCGGCGAGCAGGTCGTCTATCCCGTGGCCTACACCGAACAGCGCGACCACCGCTGCCACGCCGTAGAGGTGCCGGCGGACATCGACGAGGCGATTGCGGAGGACGCCCGGGCCATTGCTCAGGCTGCCGTGGAGGCCGTGGAGGGGGTCGGTCTCATCGCCGTGGAACTGTTCGAAATGCCGGACGGCCGCCTCCTCGTCAACGAACTCGCGCCGCGCCCCCACAACACCGGCCACTACTCCATCGAGGGCAGCGACACGTCCCAGTTCGAAAACCACGTGCGGGCCATCCTGGACTGGCCCCTGGGCTCCCCTGCGCTGCGCCGACCTGTGGCCGTGATGGTCAACGTGCTGGGCCGTCGTGAGGGGACTCCCCCGCGCACCACCGGCCTGTCCCGCGCGCTCAAGGCCGATGGCGTGTCCACCCACATCTACGGAAAACCGGACGTACGACCGGGGCGCAAAATGGGGCACGTGACGGCCCTCGGCAGCAATCGGGCCGACGTGCGAAAACGCGCCGAAATGGCGGCGAGTGCGATTGAGCTGTAAGCATCACGGGCGTCCCCGTTCTTCCATGCTTCCCCATCGGAAACGATGCCGGTTTTCTGCATCACGGAGAGCCCGGTGCGTATTGCGTAGTGCGTATTGCGTAAGCATGCACGAGATCCCTACAAAATACGCAATACGAAATACGCACTTCAGAACAGCTCCCAAGCCTTCAGTTCTCATCTTCCTCCGACTCACGACCCTAAACCGATAATGTCTGCCTCTCCCCCTCCCGTCGGCATCGCCATGGGTAGCGACTCCGACCTGCCCGTCATGGAAGACGCCGCAGAGGTGCTCGATGAGTTTGACGTTGCCTACGAGATGCGCGTGCTCTCCGCCCACCGCACTCCGGGGGTCATGAAAGAGTACGCCGAACGCGCCCACGAGCGCGGCGTGCAGGTGATCATTGCCGGGGCCGGGGGGGCCGCCCACCTTCCCGGCATGCTGGCCGCGAGCACGCCTCTTCCCGTCATCGGTGTGCCGGTGAAGACGAGCACTATGAGCGGCGTGGACTCCCTCCTCTCCATCGTGCAAATGCCGGGCGGCGTGCCAGTCGGATCGGTGGCCATCAACGCCGCGGACAACGCCGCGCTGCTGGCCCTTCAAATCCTCGGAACCAGAGATCCGGACCTGCGAGAGCAAATGGTCGCGTACAAAGACGCCCTCACGGACAAGGTCGAAGACATGGACGGACGCGTGCAGGAGCGATCAAGCACCGGCTGAAATTTGCGTTTTCGTTGTTAGCGCCTGTGTGACATGAACTTTCACAGACGATCGATCGTCCTGGTGATGCTCCTGTTCGCAGGGAGCTGGGGCGCCCTCCCCACGTTTGCGCAGCAGCGGCCGGCCCTCCCTTCTCAGCAACATGCATCGACCGTTCAGGCCTCCTCCGCCGTCGCGATGGAGACGCTGCCCGCCGTTGACGTGGCGGCGCTCCGGTCCGAAGATCGGGCACGGTCTGATCGAATTGGCCCGTACCGCTACGGGAAAACCGTCGACGCCGGCTTCACCCCGGATCGGCACGGCACCTGGGAACAGCTTCCGTCGGGCACGTGGTTGTGGCGTCTCCGCATCCGATCTCGGGACGCCGTCTCGCTGAGCGTCGGCTTTACGCGCTTTCAACTGCCCCCCGGCGCCGCCCTCTACCTGCACGGCCCCGGTGAAACGGCCGTTCACGGCCCCTACACAGCGGCCGACGCGACGGCGGGACAGCACTGGACGCCCCTCGTTCGGAGCGAGCAACTTACCCTGGAACTGGAGGTCCCCCCCGATCGCCGGTCGGCGGTGGGACTGGTGATTGGAAAGATCGTGCATGGGTACCGCGCGCTCCCCTCCCGAGAAAACGACGCGCCCAGAAAATCGGGCAGCTGCAACCTCGACGTGGCCTGCGAGGAGGCCGATCCCTGGCGCCAACAGGTCCGCTCCGTGGGGCGATACACGTACGAGTCGGACGGAGAGACCTACCTCTGCTCGGGCGCCCTGATCAACAACACTGCGGAGGACAAGACGCCGTACTTCATGACGGCCGAGCACTGCATCTCCACGCCGGCGCAGGCCGCGACGATGGTCTTTTACTGGAACTACCAGAACCGAACGTGCCGCTCCCTCGGCAGCCCCGAAAACGGCACGGTTACGGACGACGATCCGGGCGAACAAACCTCCTCGGGGGCCGAACTGCGAGCCCGGTCCGGCAACTATCACCAATCGAGCCAAATCACAGGAAAACCGGACCTCGCGCTTGTCGAAATAGACGATGCGATTCCGGACAGCTACGACCTGTACGTCAGCGGGTGGAGCCGCGCCGGGACAGCCACTGCGAAGGCCACCACGATCCACCATCCCGCCGGCTACGGAAAGCGGATCAGCTTCGACGAGGACCCTTCCACCGTCACAGGCTTCGGGAGTAGCAGCCAAGGAAATACCCATTTCCGAATCGGCAACTGGGAGCTTGGCACCACCGAGGCCGGCTCCTCGGGGGGACCGCTCCTCAACACCGAACAGCGCATCGTCGGCGTGCTCTCGGGGGGATTTGCCGGATGCGGCGACGGAAGCCCGTCGGAGGACAATGACAAGCCCGACTGGTACGGGCGCCTTGCGCCGGGCTTCGAGAGTGGCGACTACAACGGCACGACCCTCGCCGACGTGCTGGATCCCGAAAATACGGGCACGGAGACGCTTGGGGGACAGCCCCTGTCGGACGGGGTAGACGCTACGCCACCGGCCCCGATCCAAGACCTCCGGATCAGCCAGGTGAACACGCAGGAGCAAACCGTCACCCTGCAGTGGACCGCGACGGGCGACGACGGACAGACTGGAACGGCCCTGCGCTACGATCTGCGATTCGATACGACCCGCATCGAGACGGCGATGGACTTCGAACAGGCAACGGCTGTGAAGGCTCCTTCTGATCCGTCCAAGGCCGGCCACTCTGAACGAACGGTCGTCAACGAGTCGGACGGACTCCGTCCGGATCGCAGCTACTATTTTGCGGTCGTCGCGGAAGACGATGCGGGAAACCGCTCTCCAATGACGACGGGCGAGCGAAAGGCCGTCCTCGTAAAGGACATAGAGATTGAGAAAGGAGGCGTCGCCGCCGGGGCGAGTCGTTCGGCCTCCGAGACGCGGTTCGTCCTCAATGAGACCCAGCAGCTGCGCGTGGCGCTCTACGACCTGCTCGGACGGCGGGTGCGCGTTCTTCTCGACGAGGAGGTCCGAGAGGGCTTCGAGCGGACCGTGCGATTCGACGCGAGCTCCCTCTCCAGCGGCCCGTATTTTCTTCGCTTCACCGGGGAGCGCTTTGCAGTGACTCGCAAGATTGTCGTGGTAAACTGACCTGGTCGAGCCTGGATCTCCCCGACACTCGCTGGTTAGTCATTTGCCCCCGTTTTCTGCCGGGACGATGCGGGCAAAGCGACGCTTGCCCACCTGGAGCACAAACGGTGCCTCTGCAGCAACGTCGATGTAGCGGCCCGTGTCGGTGACCGTCTCCTCGTTGATCGTCACGGCCCCCTGCTCGATCATCCGCCGCCCCTCACTGTTCGACTCGGTGAGGCCCGCGTAGCGCATGAGGTTGAGGAGACCGACCTCTTCCGCATCCTCGGTTTCGGGCGCGTACTCCGGAATGTCGTCCGGGACGCCACCTTCGACTACGGTCTGCTGGAAGTGCTCTTCCGCCCGGTCGGCGGCGTCCCCGCCGTAGTACATCTCCACAATGCGCCGGGCGAGCTGCGCCTTTGCCTCCCGCGGATTCGCCTCGGCGAACTGTTTCACCTTCGGGAGCTGCTCGGTGGGAATGTCGGTGACGAGCTCGACGTAGCGGTAGATGAGGTCGTCGGGCACCGACATGGTCTTGCCGTACATGTCCTCCGGGGGGTCCGCGATGCCGATGGCGTTGTCGAGCGACTTCGACATCTTCTCGGAGCCGTCGGTCCCTTCCAGGAGCGGGAGCATCATGCAGACCTGAGGAGCCTGCGCCTGCGCCTCCTGAATGCGCCGCGCCAGGAGCAGGTTGAAGCGCTGGTCGGTGCCGCCGAGCTCCACGTCGGCGCCGATGTGAACCGAGTCCTGCGCCTGGGCCAGCGGATAGAGAAATTCGTGGATGCTAATGGGCTGTCCGGCCTCGTAGCGCTGCTTGAAGTCATCGCGCTCAAGCATTTGCGCGACAGTCTGTTGAGCGGCAAGAGTTATGACGTCGCTAAAGGTCATCTCGTCGAGCCACTCGGAGTTGTAGCGGATTTCGGTCTTGTCCGGATCGAGGACGCGAGTGGCCTGCTCATAGTAGGTTTGGCCGTGCTCGCGCGTCTCCTCCAGGGTGAGCTGCGGACGCGTCTTGGAGCGACCGGACGGGTCGCCAATCATGCCGGTGAAATCGCCCACGATGAGGACGGCCCGGTGGCCCAGGTCCTGGAACTGCCGCAGCTTGCGCAAGACGACCGTGTGCCCGAGGTGCAGGTCGGGCCGGCTCGGGTCGCAGCCGAGCTTGACGAGAAGGGGCGTCTCCGTCTCCCGGGACTCTCGGATCTTGTCGGCAAGGTCCTCCTCCGGAACGATCTCCTCCACCCCACGGCGGAGAATATTCAGTTGCTCGTCGACCGGCGCAAAAGCCATGTCTGGTTGTTCTTCGTATATGATCCAACAGCTTCGACGCCCCCCTTCCCTCTTACCATTCCTTCTTACCACCTACCGGCTCCCCCTCCCCAAGAGTCAAAAGTTGTAGTCGCTCCGCTTCTGCTCCATCCGGCGCTCCATCTCGCGCTCCTTGATGGCCTGCCGCTTGTCGTGCTTCTGGCGTCCCTTCGCGAGCCCAATCTTCAGTTTCGCCCACCCATCCCGAAAATAAAGCGACAGCGGGACAATCGTGTAGCCTTCCCGCTCGGCCTTTTGGCCCCACGTTTGAATCTCCCGGTTGTGGAGCAGTAGCTTCCGGTTCCGCCGCGGCTCGTGTCCAAAGGGGCCAGCCTCCTCGTAGGGTTTCACGTACATCCCGTGGATCTGCATCTCCCCCTCCCGGTCCACCTTGCAGTAGGCCCCGTCCAGACTCGCTTTTCCCTGCCGCACGGACTTCACCTCCGAGCCCTCCAGCACGAGCCCGGCCTCCAGGGTCTCCTCGATGTCGTACTCGTGCCGCGCCTTCTTATTGCGCGCGATCACGTCAATCCCTTCGGCCATGGCAGCAAGCGGATTACGATTGAAGATTGGAGATCATTCCTCACACATCACTCATGACTCATCACTTTCTTCCTCCTCGTCCTCGTCGAGATACACAAACGGAAGGTCCGGGACGTCCTCCGTCACGTCGTAGTAGAAGAGATACTTCCGAAACTCGGTAAGACTCGCGATGGCAAGCTTGTCAATTCCGGTGCGGAGGTCTTCGCGATAGAACTCATTCAGTGAGGCGGTCGTCTCCTGGGCCTGCACCCACACGTCGCGGTTCTCGTCCGCCGCCTCACCTGAAGCAATGAGGGCCTCGATCCGTTCGTCCGTGGCTCGGTCCCGCTTGGTGACGTAGAGCCCCCAGACCATTGGGTAGTTGACGAGCTCGTACCACTCGCGGCCGATGTCCATCGTGAACGGCTCGGGCTGAAGAGACGGCACCTCCGGCCCCGTCAGCAGGGCGGCGTCCTCGTCCGTGCCGAGCAGCTCTTTGGGCGACCGATCCTCGTACGGGACGAACGCGGGATCGACCTGATAGTGCTCGTGCAGGATGATGCGGGTCACGAGGCGCTCCTGCGCGACGCGCCGGTCGTAGGCAATGGTCTTCGGAAAGTCGTGCAACCCCCCGCTCCACGCCAGCCGGGCGTACGGGTAGCGCCACGACACGAGCCCCACGCTCGGAATCACGTCGAGGGCGTTGCTCGCCTGCAGGGCCAGCATGGTGGGCATGAGCGCCACCTCCACCTCGTCTTCCACGAGCAAAGCCGCACACTCCTCCGGTCGATGACGCCTGATCCGAAACGGATTCTGCACCGCTCCGGAGGTGAAGCCGGAGACCAAAAACTCAGCGGGCGGATAGTCCCAAATCGCAAGATCCATGGGGACGGGAAACGAATCCAGAATCGACGAGCAGATCGCGACGGACGGGGGAGCGCTCCCCCACCACAGGCGCAACGACCGCTACTCGTCCTGAATGCGCTCCTGAATGCGGGCCTCTTTCCCGGACCGGTTGCGGAGGTAAAAGAGCTTCGCCTGATTCACCACACCGCGACGAACAACTTCGATTTGGGCGACGCGCGGAGAGTGAATGGGGAAGATGCGTTCCACTCCCACACCCTCGGATACCTTGCGGACCGTAAAGGTCTCGTTCGGGCCCGAGCCGCGGCGCTCGAGGCAAACGCCCTCAAATTGCTGGATGCGCTCTTTTTCGCCTTCAACCACGCGCAGGTGCACGTTGACCGTGTCCCCGGCTTCAAACTCCGGCACGTCGTCGCGGAGTTGCGTGGCCTCGACGACGCTCATTAGATCGTTTGCCATGACAGAAAATACGTTTCGGTGAGAAAAATCAGTTTAGATGGTGTATAGATCTTGGACAATGGCCTGGAGCTAACCCTCCGAGGCTTCAGGTACCTCAGGCAGGAGGTCGGGACGCCGCTCTCGCGTTTTTTCGAGTCGCTTCTCATCCCGCCACTGAGCAATACGCTGATGATCGCCGGAGCGGAGCACCTCCGGCACCTTGCGCTCCCGAAACTCCGCAGGCCGAGTGTACACCGGAGCGCCCAGTAATCCGTCCTGGAACGAGTCGGTAAGCGCCGAGGAGCTATCGCCCAGCGCGCCCGGGACGAGTCGCACCACCGCGTCGACCAAGACGAGCGCCGGAAGCTCCCCGCCGCTCACGACGACATCTCCGATTGACAACTCGCGGGTCACGAGCACGTCGCGGACCCGCTGATCGATGCCCTTGTAGTGCCCGGCAATGAGAATCAGGTGCCCCTGCATCGACAGGCGGTTGGCCATCGACTGGTCCAGCCGATCGCCGTCCGGGGTGAGGTAAATCACCTCGTCCGCCGCCCCTTCGGTCTTCTCGATCGCCTCCACGGCCCGAAACAGCGGCTCCGGCTTCAGGACCATCCCCGCCCCGCCCCCAAACGGGCGATCGTCAATCTGTCGGTGCTTGTCGGTGGCAAAGTCCCGAAGGTCGTGCACCTGAAGGGCAACCACGTTCGCCTCCTGCGCCCGCCGCAGGATGCTGTGGCGCAGGGGCGCCTCCACCAGCTTCGGCAGGGCCGTCACTATGTCAATTCGCATCGTCCCAGCCATGGCGGCGCAGATGAATGACCGTCAGTGATCAGATTTTCTCGTTCAGGCACAGTCGGCGGAACGGATCGCCGTCACTCTCCCATCAGACCCTCGATGGGGCGCACGACGACGCGCTCCTCCTCTTCGTCGAGCGCGAGGATGAAGTCCTCGACCGCCGGGACCATTTTTTCCTCGTCGTCTGACGTTCGCACGACGAACAGGTCCTGGGCCGGCATTTCCATGAGGTTGGCGACGGTCCCGAGGACGGTTCCCTCCTCCGTAACCACCTCCCAGCCGACGAGGTCATGCGCGAAGAGCTCGTCCTCCCCAAGTTCGAGCGCCTCTTCGGTGGCAAACACCTTGAACTTGGAGACGGCCTCCGCGTCGTCCCGATCCTCAATGCCCTCCACCCCCAAGATCACCGTGGTGCCCCGCTTCGTCTGCTGATAGCGCACCGAGGCGACGGCGTGTCGGGTCACGCGGTGGGGCTGCGCCCCGAGAAAAACGACCGGAAGCTCCTCGAACCGAGCCGGGTCGTCGGTGGCTCCCGGATCAATCTTGAGCTCGCCCTCCATGCCGTGCGGTCGAAAGACGAAGCCCACCTGGACGAGATCGGTGGGCGGCACGTCCGCAAACTCCGAGCGCTGCTCGTCGGAATCGGAGGAGGAAGCCTTCGGGGTCGACATTGCACAGGGGACGCGGCGTCCCGCTTGAGCTACTCGTTTTTCGTCTCGTCCTCGTCGTCAGCCTCCTCATCGGTATCGGCCGGCTCCTCGGACGCCTCGGTGTCCTCTGCGGCCTCAGCGACATCTTCATCGACGTCATCTGCTTCCGCCACGGCATCCTCTTCGTCAACGTCGTCGGTTTCCGCGCTGGCGTCCGCTTCTCCAACACCGTCCGTTTCCGCTCCAGCGTCCGCCTCGTCGGCCTCGTCGGTGTCCGCCTCCTCCTGGGCCTCGGTCTCTTCCTGGACCACCGAGAGGGGCGTGGCCTGAGCCCGCAACTGGGCTTCTTCGTCGATCTCCTCGGCCCGCTCACGTTCGCGCTCCAACGGGTCTTTTCCTCGGGGCCCGACAGCGATCTTCACCTCCTCTCCCTGCTGGGCCATGCGCTCCCGGAAGTCCTCAACGGCGTCCTCAATCTCGGACGGCGGCTCGCCCTTCTTCTTCAGGTGATGGTGGAGCATAAGGCCCCGACGGTGAAGAATGGAGCGCACCGTGTCGCTGGGCTGCGCGCCGTTTTCGAGCCAATAGAGAGACCGTTCCTCGTCGAGCCACACCTCTGCGGGTTCGTGAAGCGGATAGTACCGGCCAATGTCTTCAATGTAGCGGCCGTCCCGCGCATCGCGCTGGTCGGCAGCCACGATCATATAGATCGGAATTTTTTTGCGCCCAATGCGGCGCAGTCGAAGCTTAACAGACACGTCGTCGTTCGATCGGGTTCAGTTCGAAAGTCGTGGAGAGATCTACGTTCATCGTCAACCGTGATTCTTAAATCGCCATTTCTGCGTTCTTCTGGTTGGTACTCTGTTCGGATCGACGTGGGGACGCGGAGACAGGGCGACGCAACGAACCAAAGACCTCTCCGCGAATCCGTGTCCTCCCCTTCCCGAGTCTATTCGTTTTTTATCGAGAACAACCTGGGTTATGCGACACGAGACGAGCCGAAGGCGACTCACGAAGTAAATACGAAACACTCCATGAGGGCGAGCTTCCCTAACGAGGACTCCGGCTCGTGCCCCCGCCACCTCCGGTAATCTTGTTCATGAGATTGGACATGCTGACGTCTCGCCCCTGGCTGGTCATCTTCTGCATCATCTTCATCATATCCTTCATCTCCTCAAACTGGCTAATAAGCTGGTTCACGTCCCGGACCTCCGTCCCGCTTCCGCGCGCAATGCGGCGGCGGCGCATCCCGTTCAGAATGTCGGGGCGGGCGCGCTCCTCGGGCGTCATCGACTGAATGATGGCCTCAATGTGCTTGAATGCATCCTCGTCGATGTCGAGGTCGCTGATCTTGTTGCCGATCCCGGGAATCATGCCCATGAGCTCTTTGATCGAGCCCATCTTCTGGATGCGCTGGAGCTGGTCGTAAAAGTCCTGGAGGTCGAACTCCTCGGACCGGATCTTCTGCTGGAGGCGCTCGGCCTCCTTCTGGTCGTACTGCTCCTGGGCCCGCTCCACAAAGGAGACCACGTCCCCCATCCCCAGGATGCGCTGGGCCATGCGGTCCGGATAGAACGGCGTAAGCGCGTCGAGCTTCTCCCCGGTAGAAGCAAACTTGATCGGCTTGTCGACGACCGTCCGGATCGAGAGCGCAGCGCCCCCTCGCGTGTCGCCGTCGAGCTTCGTGAGCACGACGCCGTCGTAGTCAATCCGCTCGTTGAACTCCTTGGCGGTGTTTACGGCGTCCTGCCCGGTCATGCTGTCGACGACGAACAGGGTCTCGTGTGGCTCGACGGTCGCCTTGATGTCGGCCACCTCCTGCATCATCGCCTCGTCGATGTGCATGCGCCCCGCCGTGTCGATGATGACGATGTCGCGGGCCGTATTGCGGGCCTCGGTCACCGCCTCGTTGGCCACGCGCACCGCGTCCTCGACGATGGTCCCGTTCTCCTCAATCGAGTAGACGGGCGCGTTCACCTGGTCGGCGAGCGTCTTCAACTGATCGACAGCTGCGGGCCGGTACACGTCCGACGCGGCGAGAAGCGGCGCGTGGCCCTCCTTGCGAAAGTGGCGGGCCAGCTTGGCGCAGAATGTGGTCTTTCCGGAGCCCTGCAGGCCGGCGACGAGAATGACGGTCGGCGGCGTCTCCGCCATTTCAATCTCCTCGTGTTCCTCGCCGAGCACCCGCGTCAGCTCCTCGTGGATGATCTTCGTAAACTGCTGTCCCGGCGTGACCGACGTGAGCACGTCCTCGTCGGTGGCCTTCTCTTTTACGTTGTCCGTAAACTCCTTCGCCACCTTGTAATTGACGTCGGCGTTCAGGAGCGCGCGCCGGATCTCCCGCATCGTCTCGGCGATGTTCACCTCGTCGATGCGGCCCTGTCCGGTCACGGACTGAAGGGCGCCTTCGAGCTTTTCGGACAGACTCTCAAACATGATCGATCGGGGCAACTCGTCTCATCAATCTCGGCGGCTCAGGCGGAATGGCGTCCTCCAGAGCGTCAACAGAAATGGTGGAGATCAGCCGTTCTTCCTTGTCAGCGGCTCAACCGTCCTCTATACGGATGAACAACCACACTTCGATCCGTTTCTGCGGGGGTGTTCATCCATTATTCGCTGCGGTTCGACGGGGTGTACGGGGCGGCCTTCTGTAACAGTCGCCGTGCGGAGATCGCTATACAGCCCCGAGTCCCGGGATCGATTGGACCGCCCCTCGCGTTACTTCTACGAATTTGTTGCAGCGTGGGTCTTCGTTCCGACTCCCATGACCTCCTCGACGGCCTCTACGTCCAAGGACGCGTGGCGGACCCAATTCCGGAACTACCGCCGGTCCTTGTCGCCCGGCTCGTACCGGGCCCGGAGCAGTTTGATCGGGCATCGTGTCCTGACGGTCCCCGAAGTGGCCGAGGCTCAGGTCATTCACACGTACTGGCCGCTCCGGGAGCGAGGAGAGATCGACACGCGGCTCCTGATTGCCGCGCTGCGGGGCCGGGGGGCCGAGGTGGTGCTTCCGATGGTCACGAGCTTCGACCCGGAGACGCCCACCCTGGAGCATCGCCGGTACGAGGGCCCCGAAGCACTGACGACGAACCGATGGGGCATCCGCGAGCCGGAGGGAACGGAACGGGTGCCGCCCGAGGCGCTCGATGTCGTCCTCGTTCCAGCCCTTGGGGCGGACCGCCGCGGCCACCGACTCGGGCACGGCTCCGGGTGCTACGACGCATTCCTGCAGTCCGTGACGTGCCCGCGCATCGCGCTGGTCTACGACGCCTGCGTGGTGCCTATGCTCCCGAGTGCGCCCCACGACGTGCCGATGACGACCGTCGTGACGGAGCAGGACATCATCCAGACTCCGGACGAACCTTGATACTCTGACACAAAATTGCGACCTACGTGCCGTTCCCCGACAGCCGTCGGGACGGCGGACCGCGGACGGCAGACCGCCGAAAAACTTCGCTTTGCGGCCGTCTGCGGTCCGTGGTCTGCGGTCATCAGTACCAGAAGGCATGTATCCCACGACGTACGTTACCCTATCGTCCGCCGTTTCCCTTCACAGTTCCCCACTCCACCATGCCGAGCCGCGAGCGCTCCCGGTCCCGCACGTCGTCGGATGAGTCGACGGACTCGTTCGAGCAACCGACCCCGTTCGAGGTCGGGGAGACGACGCTGGACCTGGACGACATTTCCGAGGAGGAGCTGGACGACCTCTACTTCGACGACGACACGGAGGAGTCGAGCCTCTTCAACCTGCCCACCGTCACGGGCCTCACCCTGATCCTTGCGGGCACCATTTACCTGCTCAGTGAGCTCGGCGTGTGGACGGGGTTGGCGTTTTCAAACTTCATGGCCCTCCCCTGGCTCCTGGGCGTGGGCGTGATTCTTCTGGGCTTTGGACTGCTTACGTGGCGGTCATCGAAGTCCTCGGACGACGATTCCACCAGGACGAAGAAGAAAGCGGTAGAGGCCGAGACTGGGCAGACCAAGGTGGTGGAGGAGCCCAAGAAATCGGACAAGAAGAAGCTCATGCGCTCCCGAACGGACAAGAAGCTCCTCGGCGTGTGCGGCGGCATTGCGGAGTACCTGAATTTGGACGCCACTCTCGTCCGAATCGCGTTCGTCGCGGGGGTGATTGGGTCCGGCGGCCCCTTCGTGCTGGGGTACTTCCTCCTTGCGCTCGTGATGCCCAAAGAGGAGCCGCTGTCGCCGGAGGAGCGGCTGTCGATCATTCGAGACGAGCTCGACGATGCGTAGAGCGAACGGTTACGCCTCCACGGGCTCCGGGCGGGTGCCCGCCAGGGCTTCCTGGATCGCGTCGGGATCGAGATAGCGCTGGACCGCATCGTTCACCTCCTCCAGGGTGAGCGCCCGGATTTCGTCGGGAAAATCGTCGAGGTAGGAGACCTCGAACCCGCGCTCGGCGTTGGTGAGGATGGACTGTGCGAGGCGCTCGGTGGTGGCGAGGCCCACGGTGTAGGAGCCGGTGATTGTCGTCTTTTTGGCCTCCAGCTCTTCCTGGGTGGCCCCCTCTGCCACAAACTCGCGAATCACGTCTTTCGTCGCGGCGATGCCCTCGTCCACCGCGTCGTGACTCAGGGTGATGCTCGTCTGCCAGGACCCGGCGTAGCGGGTCGTGATGCCGGACAGGCTCGATCGGATGCTGTAGGTGAGCCCCCTTTCGTCGCGCACCGTAGACATGAGGCGCGCCGCAAAGTCGCCGCCGAGGATGTAGTTGCTCACGTAGAGTGCCGAATAGTCGTCGTGGTCCCGGTGGATCGGGAGTGCGTGTCCGAGGCGCACGTCTACGTTCGACTTGTCGGGAATTGGGACCACGCTGCGGCCCACGTCGGAAGGGGCGGCCTTCGTCTCGTAGGTGGCCTGTGTGTCGTGGGGATCCCACCCGTCGAACGCCTCCGCCACGACCGATGCGACCTCGTCGTGCTGCAGATCGCCCACCACGGCGAGGGTCCATTCGGTGGCACCGAAGTGGGTGTCGTGGTAGTCGCGCACGTCCTGGACGGTAAGGCCCTGTAGGCGCTCCAGGGCCGTCTCCGGCGCGGGAGTGTGATTGGGATGCCCCTCGGGAAAGAGCCGCCGGGAGAGGGCCGCAGAGGCGCGGGCCGAGGTCTTCTCCATGCGGCGCTGGATGTCGGCGGCGACCTGCGCACGGGCCTTCTCAAATTCCTCGGGGTCGAACGCAGGCGTCCGGAGCATCTCCGCCATCACGTCCATCACGCGGGGCACGTCCTCGGCGAGCGTCCGCCCCGATCCTTCGACGTAGAGGCCGTCGCCGAGGTGCGGAGCGTCAGAAGCTGGCCCGGCCCTGCCGCTCGGTCGTGGATGCGGTCAGCAAGGTCCGGCGTGGCGGCTCCGTTGCTCGAAGGAGGAATCTCGGACATTTGAGCACTCTGGATGGATGGAAAAAGGATCGGGAAAAGCCTCCTCGCGTGATGCGTGACAAGTGAGGCGTGACACGTTCCACGTTCTACGTTTCACGTTTTACGTTCCACGTTTCACTCAGGCACGTACCGACCGACGGTCATTTTTCCGCTCGTAAGGTAGGTCTGGGCCACGCGCTGCACGTCCTCCACAGTGACATCGTCGAGGCGATCCAGGTACTGCGTGTAGAGCTTCCAGTCACCGGCCGCCAGGGCCTCGTTGAGCTGCGAGGCGACCCGCATCGGCCCGTCGCGGTCGAACGCGATCTGGGCGTGAAGCTGGCTGCGCGCCCGGTTGAGCTCCTCCTGCGTCACGCCGTTCTCCTGGACGTCTTCGATGCTTTCCTCGATGGCGCTTTCCACCGTCCGGTGATCCTGGTCGGGGGCGAGATACGCGAAGACTGAGAAAAGCCCGGGGTCGCGGAGGCGAAAATTGATGCCGAACACGTCGCTGGTAAGCCCGCGATCCGTGCAGCGGCGGTAGAGGCGACTCCCCTTCCCCGAGGCCAGAATGCGCGCTAGCACGTCGAGCACGTCGGAGTCCTCGTCGAGGGCCGGGGGCGACTTGAAGCCCATGAGGACCGCCCCCAACTGACCGTCCTGCTGCACCGTGACGCGGCGCGGCCCCGACTGCTCCGGCTCCTCGGTGGTCACCTGGGGAATCTCGTGCGGGGCGGGGTCGATGGATCCAAAGTGGTCGGCCACCTCCGCGAGGACTTCGGTGCGGGCGAACTGCCCCACGATGGACAGCGTGGCGTTGTCCGGCCAGTAGAAGGTGTCGTAGTATTTGCGGAGGCCGTCCGGCGTGATGCGCTCGATGTCGCTCTTCCACCCGATCGTGGGGTGGTGGTAGGGATGGGCCACGAACGCCGCGCCCCACACCTCGTCGAACAGCCGAGAGACCGGATCATTCTGGTTCCGATCCCGCTCGTTGAGGATGACCGTCCGCTCGTCCTCCACGTCCTCGGGGTCGAGCAGCGCGCCGCGCATCCGGTCCGCCTCAATATCGAGCGCGAGGGGCAAGTGCTCGGTGGGCAGCATCTCGTAGTAGTTGGTGCGGTCGAGCCACGTGGAGGCGTTCACCTTGGCGCCCACCGCCTGGAGCGTTTCGAAAATCGAGGTGCCCTTGCGCTTGTGGTACCGCTCGGTGCCCTTGAACATGAGGTGCTCCAGCATGTGGGTGGCGCCGGTGTGGCCCGTACGTTCGTTGCGACTCCCCACGTGGTAGGTCACCATCGACGTGGCCACCGACGCGCCGTCCTGCGGCAGCAGAAGCACGCGGAGGTCATTTTCAGTGAGCCGGTAGCACTCGATGTCGTCCGACGCCTCCTGGAACTCGACGGCAGCGGGAATGTCGTGAGGTGGGGCGGTGGTGGTTTCGGGCATGCGTGGAGCTGTGATAGAAATTGGTTGCTTCTCATTGACGCGTACTACGTATTTCGTATTGCGTATTTCGTATCAGGGACTTGACGAGTTACGCAATACGCACTACGCAATACGAACGACTCAGTGCGCATCGAGCCAGTTATCGCCCGCGTCGATGTCCACGACCACGGGCACGTCGTCGAGGGGGAGGGCGTCCTGCATCTCCCGGTTGATCATCGACTGCACCTCCAGCACCTCATTCGGCGGCACCTCGAAGAGGAGTTCGTCGTGGACCTGGAGGAGCATCCGCGTTGACCATCCCGAAGGCCTTCGGGACAGGCGGTCGTGGATGCGGTTCATCGCAATCTTGATCATGTCCGCCTGTGTGCCCTGGATGGGCATATTGACCGCCA
Organism: Bacteroidetes bacterium QH_10_64_37; assembly: GCA_003023105.1. The sequence goes on along the minus strand of PXSZ01000044.1, from coordinate 14,876 downwards.
CGCGCTCCGCGGCGCTGCGCTCGTTGCTATTGGAGCTGTCAATGTTGGGAAGATAGCGACGGCGGCCAAGCAGGGTCTCGGCGTAGCCCCTCTCCTGGGCCTCCTCCACAAGCTCATTGAGCAGTTGGGAGACGCCCGGGTAGGACTTTCGATACTGTTTAATGATGTCCTGCGCTTCGTCGACCGGCATGCGCATCCGCTGCGCGAGGCCCCACGGCGAGATGCCGTACGGAATGCCGTAGTTCACTTCTTTCGCCTTGCTGCGCTGGTCGGGGGTCACCTCGTCGGGGTCGATGTCGTAGACCCGCGAGGCGGCGTCGGTGTGGATGTCGCCGCCTGCCCGGAAGGTCTCCTGCATGGCTTCATCCCCGCTCATGGAGGCCAGGATGCGGAGCTCGATCTGCGCGTAGTCGGCGGCAAGGAGTGTCCAGTCCTCCTTGGGCACGAACGCGCGGCGAATCTGCCGACCCAGCTCGGTGCGGATGGGGATGTTTTGGAGATTCGGGTCGCTGGAGGAGAGGCGGCCCGTGGCGGTCCGCGTCTGGTTGAAGCTGGTGTGGAGCCGACCGGTCTCGGGGTTGACCAGTTCGCCAAGGGCGTCCAGATACGTGCTCTTTAGCTTGTAGGTCGACCGCCAGTCGAGCACCAGGCCGGGAATGTCGTGCTTGGTGGAGAGCTCCTGGAGGACGCTCTCTTTGGTGGAGGGATTCCCGGTGGGCGTCTTCGAGACGACCGGGAGGTCGAGCTTCTCGAACAGAATCTCGCCGAGCTGCTGCGGCGAGTTGATGTTGAACTCCTCCCCGGCCAAGTCGAAAATCTCCGCCTCAATTTCCGCCAGGCGGTTCTCCAGTCCGTCGGAAATCCCGTCGAGCACGTCGGTGTCGAGGCGGATGCCGGTATGCTCCATCGCCGCGAGCACGTGAACGAGCGGAAACTCGATGTTGTGGGCGATGTCGAGCACGTTCCCCTCCTCCAGTTGCGCCGCCAGCTCGTCGGCCAGCCGGAGGGCAATGTCGGCGTCCTCGCAGGCGTAGGGCGCGGCCTCCTGCACGTCGACCTCGCGCATCGAGTCGTGGTCGGTGTCGTCGCCGATCAGCTCCGAGATCGGGACCATCTTGTAGTTGAGCACCGACCGCCCCACGTCTCCGAGGTTGTGGTTCTGCTCCGGGGCTAGGAGGTAGTGCGCCACCATCGTGTCGAACAGCGGCCCGGCCACGTCCACGCCGTGCTGTTTGAGCAGGAGCAGATCGTACTTCAGGTTGTGCCCGATCTTCTCCGTGTCGCGTTCGAGCACGGGGGCGAGCACGTCCAGAACCGCATCGGCCGAGGTGTTGTCGGGGAGGGGTGTGGGCACGTACGTCGCCGTCTCGGCCTCCCAGCTGAAGGACAGCCCGACGAGATCGGCGGACATCGGCTCCTTCGAGGTGGCCTCCGCGTCGAAGGCGTAGCGGGGCTGCTCACCCAGCCGCTCCGCAAATGCCCGGAGCTCCGCCTCGGTCTCCACCACGTCGTAGTCGACCGCGTCCGGGTCGAGCTCCTGGACTTCCTCGTAAGGGCCGAAGTCGAACTCCAGATCCTCGTCCTCGTCCTGTTCCTCTTCGATCTCCGTCTCGCCGTCGAGATCGAGACGGTCGGCGAGCGATTCGAACTCCAGCTCTTGAAAAAGAGCCGTTAGCTTTTTCTCGTCCGGCTCTTTACAGCGGAGCCGGTGCCAGTCCATTCCCACGTCGAGGTCGGTGCGGATGCGAACGAGGCGCTTGCTGAGGCGGGCATCCTCGGCGTACTCTTTCAGGTTCTGCCCCCGTTTCCCACCAATCTCATCTGCGTTTTCGATCACCTCTTCCACGTCGTCGTAGTCCTTGAGGTACTTCATCGATGTCTTGTCACCGATGTTCGGCACCCCCGGCACGTTATCAGAACTGTCTCCCGACAGGGCGAGCAAGTCAATGAATTGGACGGGATCCAATCCCGTCTCCTCCCGAAAGGCCTCATCGGTGATGATCTCGAAGTCCTGGTCCCCCTTGGCCGGCTTGTAAATCGAGACCTTGTCGCTGAGCAGCTGCTTGAAGTCCTTGTCCGGGGAGACGATCACGACCTCGGCGTCGTCCGCCTCGGCCTGTGCGGCGAGGGTGCCAATCACGTCGTCAGCCTCCACGCCCGGCATCTCCAGGACCGGAATGTCGAGAGCCTTCACGATTTCCTTGATGAACGGAATGTTCTCCAGCAGCTCGTCCGGCGGCGGATCGCGATGGGCCTTGTAGTCCTCGTAGATCTCTTTCCGGAAGGTGTCTTCCTCCCCCTCGTCGAACACCACCGCGGCGTGCTCAATGTCGTGATCCTCGATGAGCTTGAGGAGCGAGTTGGTGAAGCCGTAGGCGGCGGAGGTATTCTGACCCTTCGAGTTGATGAGGGGACGGCCAATGAAAATGTAGTGGGCCCGGTAGGCCAGCGACATCGCGTCGATGAGATAGAGCGACCGCTCGGGTGGTGCCGTGTCTTCCTGGTCAACCATGCAAAGCAGGGGACTGGAGATGAAAGCGGGTGAGAAGCCGGGAAAACGGCAAGGAGTGCCGTCTCCAAACGCCGCTCTGTTTAATGCTCGCCGACATTGCGAGGTTCGCCCGTCGCTTCTTCATTCCCCCCAGGCACCGCAGTGTTGCTGAATTCTTCCAGGTGCTTCTGTGCAGGATCCACTGGAGTCCTCGATCGGTATGTCACTTGCTTAGTAGTATTGGGCGAGAGAGCGAGGGAACGTCCCTTCGACGCGTCCACGTTTTCCCCACTCCCCCTTTCTCTCATTTCCCCCTTCCATGACCCTCCTCCTCTTCGACATCGACGGCACCCTCGTCCAGGTGAACGGGACGAGCCGGACGGCCATCGCGCATGCCCTCTCATCCCTTACGGACCGCCCCATCTCCACCGACCGCGTCTCCTTCTCCGGGCGAACGGACCCCGCCATTTTTGAGTCGGTGTTGTCCCGGAACGGCCTTTCCGCGACCGATGCGGTCCTCACCGAGATCATCGAGGGATACGTGGAGGCGATGCGGGACGCCCTCACGCCCGCCGACGTAGAGGTGCTCCCCGGCGTCCGCCCCCTCCTCTCGCGATTGGACGAGGATCCGGCGGTTCAACTTGGGCTGGTGACCGGAAACGTCGAGCCCATTGCGTACGAGAAGCTCTCCGCACACGGCCTCGCCGACTACTTTCCCGTCGGCGCCTTCGGCAGCGACCACGCCGACCGCAATCAGCTTCCCGACATCGCGATCCGCCGCGCCGCTGATCACACCGGTCACGCCTTCCACGCCGCCGATCGCGCAGTCATCATCGGCGACACGGTCCACGACATCGAGTGCGCTCGGGCCGCCGGGGCGCGCGCCGTGGCCGTCTGTACCGGTCGCTACGACCGCGACGAGTTGTCGCGACACGATCCCGATCTGCTGCTCGACACCCTCCCCGCTCCAGAAACATTTCTCCGACGCGTCATCGGTTGATAGATCGTTACTCCTCCACGACAGGGAGATGCGAATCAGACGTCTTCGATGACGCGCTCGTACTCGTCGTGCGGGCCAATCCAGAACCACACGATCTCATTCCCGTCACGTATTCCAACCGCTCGGTAGCCGAGCGTCACACGGGCAGAGTAGACTGGCTTCGTCTGATGAACCTTCTTGAATCCCAAGCTCGGATGGCTCGGATCCTGCTCGAAGAGGCGGTAGGCTTTGCGCGCCCGCCTCTTGACTTGCTCGTCCAACTGGCCGTAGTGCTTCCAGAAACTGTCGGTCGTGTAGGAAATCACAGATCACTCGGGTCCAAGCGCTGCGTTTCCCCTCGGCGGTGCTCGGCAAGTGCCTTATCGGCAAGCTGTCCCATCTCGTCTTGCGAACGGGCGAACAACTCGTCCCAACGCTTCTCCGACTCGATCTCGGCAAGCAAACGTTTTGCGAGAGCGTCTTGGTCTTCGTCTGGAAGTTCAGAGGCTCGGGTGAAAGCCTTTTCGAGTAGTCGCGTCATCGGTCTGAAGTGTTATTTCTTGCAGCGGATCTTCCCTTCGTAAGACAACCTGCTCTGCCCAATGGTTTCTCCTTCCGTCCACGCGCTATCTATTCTATAACGGCGGCGAGTTCACCTGCGGTGGACCCGGTCGGCACCACTTCTGAAAAGTAGCAACTCGTCTCGACAAGTGCACAGCGGCTGCACAAATCGCCCCGCCCCGTGTCCGCTGAAGCGTGGGGTTATGTGGCGGACGATCCTGTCGTATCGGGGTTTTGCGTTCCAGGGTCCGGGTGTTCACTTCTCTGCTGTTGAACGAGTTCTTCCAGCAGGGCTACCGACCTCTCGTGGTTTCTGGCGATGCGCCGGAGCGCTTTAATGGTCAGTACCACAGCCACGATTGCACCGATGGAGAGAAGCGCATATATGATGAGACCCAAGAGCGGAGCAGGCATATTGGTGAACAGATCTGAAAAGCGTAGATAGATCGAAAGGGAGTTGGTAGCGCCGCAACATAACGAGAAAACTCACCTGACCCGGGCAGGGATACGGTCAGATTCAAATGTCACCGTCCAAACTGAAGCGAAAGACAGGATTTCCATTCGATCGTGTCGTCACATAACCACTCCACTTCCGACCGAATATCGAGCAGGCAAGTATGGCTCTAAAAAGTTCTCAAGCACCGAGTGCTCACGAGCCCGTCCCTTTGTAGCGTCATGAGATATATTTCTCGAGTCCCCAAAATCTGCCATCATCCGACGGGCGGCAGATTTAACAAGATCAAGCATTTCGCCTTGAGGGGTGAATTCAATAGACGACGGACATAACTTATCTTATCTGGATCCGACCCGTAATACGACACGGAACGGAACGGCATAATACGAATCGGCGGAGCGGCGAACCACCATCATTCCACGGGGTTACGAAAACGACGCGGGCAATATGCCGAATTGGTCCGCATATCACCATTGTGCCGATTAGACTGGGTGAACATAGAATACAGCCTTTCGCCGCAGAGATCAAACCAAACGCAGTTTTGTGCTCAGCATCCGCGCTCGTTCGAAACGACTGAGGCCCGGGCGTCCCGGTCCCGCCTCGCTACGGCGCGCAACGACGCCGCGTCGATCCTGAACCAGAAGTTTGAATCTGGATCCCGCACAATCTCACAGCAAATTAGTCCGCCGCCTGCTGACATTTGCCGTCCCCCTCCCTCATCTTGGGACGTGCGGAAGGGAACGCTCTCCGTCCACCCATCTCACCGACCGCCGCCATCTGCGCGATGCGTCTCGCCGTCTTTGCCTCCGGGGGCGGAACCAACTTCCAGGCCCTCCTGGACGAGATCGACACGGGCGACCTCCCAGCCGAGGTCGTGTGCTGCGTGAGCAACACCCCCGACGCCGGCGCCCTGGAACGGGCCGACCGTCATGGGGTGCCAACCGAGATCATCCCGCCGTCCTCCTTCGAGACCCCGGCTTCGTTTGGCCGTGCCCTTCTGGACACGCTGGACGCCCACGACACCACGTTCGTTGCTCTCGCAGGCTACATGCAGAAAATCCCGCCCAACGTGGTTGAGGCATACCGGGGCCGCATGACAAATATCCACCCGGCCCTCCTCCCCGCCTTCGGCGGGAAAGGCATGTACGGCATGCACGTCCATCGCGCCGTGATCGAGTACGGCGTGCACTGGACCGGCGTCACCGTCCACCTCGTCGACGAGGAGTACGACCACGGGCCCGTGGTCCTGCAAGAGCCGGTGCCCGTGTACGCCGACGACACCTCCGACGAACTGGCCGACCGCGTCCGCGAGGTCGAACACCGACTCTATCCGGAGGCCCTGCGATCAGAATCCCTCTGCCTTCTGGGACGACCTTCTCACCTTCCTCTCGCTCCCCGACGCCCCCCGCCCGAAGCAACGTCCTAATGCCCCCTCCACAGCCCATAACTGCACTCGTGACTCATGCCTCACAACTCCTGACTCACGACCCACAACTCATGCCTCATCGCTCATGACTCGTGACTCTTCACTCATGCCTCATGACTCTTAACCCGTAACTCGCCCCAAAAACATGCCCACTCCCAACATCCCTGTCCGCCGCGCCCTGCTCTCCGTCTACAACAAGACCGGCATCGCCGACTTCGCCCGACGGCTCCATGCCCTGAACATCGAACTGATTTCGACGGGCGGGACCGCCGATACGCTCCGCGACGCCGACCTTCCCGTGACCGATGTGGCCGACGTAACGGGAATCCCGGAGGTGCTGGAGGGCCGCGTAAAAACGCTCCACCCTGCCATCCACGCGGGCATTCTCGCCCGGCGCTCGCACGAGGAGGACATGGCCGCGCTCGACGAGCACGGCTATGCGCCCATCGACCTCGTAGTGTGCAACCTCTACCCCTTCGGCGCAGCGGCCCAGGACCGGAGCGCCGACCTGGACGAGGTTATGGAGTACGTCGACATCGGCGGGCCCACCCTGCTCCGCGCCGCCGCCAAGAATCACGCCGACGTCGGGGTTGTGATTGGCCCCAGACAGTACGACGAGGTCGCCGGCGAGCTTGAGGAGAACGAGGGGCTTCTGTCCCTCCCCGCCCGCCGGGGTCTCGCCAAGAGCGCCTTCGCCCACACTGCGGCCTACGATCAGCTCATTAGTAACCACCTCTCCCAGCAACCCGAGTTTGAGGACAAAGGTGCGGACGAGAAGAGTCTTCCGTTTACGTACGAGACCTCAGAGATGCAGGACCGCGAGCTCCGCTACGGCGAAAACCCGCACCAGAAGGGCGGCCTCTACGGAACCCCCTGGCGCTTCTTCGACAAGATCCACGGCAAGGACCTCTCCTACAACAACCTGCTGGACACCAGCAGCGCCCTCGCTCTCATCGACGAGTTTCGGGACGCCGGGCCTACGTGCGCCATCCTGAAGCACACCAATCCCTGCGGCGTGGCCACCGCCGACACCCTGGAGGCCGCGTGGCACCGGGCCTTCGCCACCGACACCCAGTCGCCCTACGGGGGCATTGTTATCGTGAACCAGGCCCTCGACCGGGCCACGGCCGAGGCCATCGACGAGATCTTCACCGAGATCGTCATCGCCCCGGAGTTTGAGTCCGGCGTTCTCGATCTGCTGACCGAGCGGGACCGCCGCCGGATCGTCCGCCACGAACGCCCCAGCCGCGGGGCCGACCGCCCCGACGTTCGGTCCGTCCTGGGCGGCCTGCTGGTGCAGACGCGCGACCCGGTGCTCCCCCCCGCCGACCGGCACGAGCGTTGGGAAGTCCCTACGGCTCGCCCCCCCACCGACGACGAGCAGGCCGACCTCGACTTTGCCTGGCGCGTGGCGAAACACGTGAAGAGCAACGCCATCGTGTACGCCCGAGATCGGGCCACCCTCGGCGTTGGCGCCGGTCAGATGAGCCGGATCGACGCGTCGGAGCTCGCGGTGTTCAAAGCCCAAAAGTCGGAACTTGACCTTGCCGGTTCCGTGGTAGCGTCCGACGCTTTCTTTCCGTTTGCCGACGGCTTGGAGGCGGCTGCGAACGAGGGCGCCCGCGCGGCCATCCAACCCGGCGGCTCCATCCGGGACGAGGAGGTCATCGAGGCCGCCGACGAACACGACATGGCGATGATCCTCACCGGTCGGCGTCACTTTCGGCATTAAGCTTGCTGTTTAACAGCCTCCGTTGACCGGTCGTGTGATTCCCATCTCCACGACGGGGGCCCGAGACTGGAACCTGCCGGCCCAACCGTTCGGTCTACCGCGCCGTGCAAAAGTTCCTGAAGATTGTGGCGACGAGTATGGTCGTTTGGGCGTCTGGGAGTGTGGGAGAAAAACACCCACACGCCCAAACGCCCATACCCAACTCCCTTACGGCAGAGCGCTTCCGAACAGGATAAGCGAGAACCGCTTACGAACTTTTTTCACGAGTCGGCAAAGCTGCTCCAACGCTGTCTGCCGATCCGGCTGATCCCCCCTCAACGCCTCTACTCGGCCCTTCATCTGCACAGAACCATCGATGTTTTTCAACTTCTCACAGGACGTCGCCATCGACCTCGGGACGGCGAACACGCTCGTGTACATCCGCGGCGAGGGCATCGTTCTCAATGAGCCGAGCATCGTCGTGGTCGACTCCAACACCAACGAGGTACGCGAGATCGGCTACGAGGCCCTCCAGATGCACGAGCGCACCCACCAGGATATCGAGACCATCTGGCCCCTACGGGACGGCGTGATTGCCGACTTCAAGGTGGCCGAAGAAATGATACAGGGCCTCCTCCGGAAGGTGAAAGACAACTGGCTCACCTCCATCCGGAGCATGGTCGTGTGCGTGCCCAGCGGCATTACGGAGGTCGAGAAACGAGCCGTTCGCGACTCTGCCGAGCACGCGGGAGCCCGGAAGGTGAACCTTGTGTCCGAACCCATGGCGGCGGCCATTGGCATCGGGCTCGACATCCAGGAGGCCGTGGGCAACATGGTCGTGGACATCGGGGGCGGCACCACCGAGATTGCCGTCATCGCCCTGTCCGGCATCGTGCTCGACGAGTCGCTCCGCGTCGGCGGGTCGGAGCTGGACAAGGCCATCGTCCAGTACTTCAAGCGCAACCACAACCTCCTCATCGGCTCCCGCACGGCCGAGCGCATCAAGTGCGAGGTGGGAAGCGCCCTTGAGCTCGACACCGAGCTCGAGCTCTCGGTAAAGGGGCGCGATCTCGTGAGCGGCATCCCGAAGGTGCGCACCATCTCGTCGGTGAACGTGCGGGAGGCGCTGCTCGACAACCTCGAACAGATTAGCGCCGCCGTGCTGCGCACCCTTGAACGCACCCCACCGGAACTGGGCGCGGACGTGCTGGAGCGCGGCATCATGATGACCGGCGGCGGCGCGCTCCTTGAAGGCATCGACCAAATGCTCAAGGACCGCGTGGAGCTTCCCGTATACGTTGCTGAGGACCCCCTCAAAGCCGTGGTGCGCGGCACCGGCGAGGTGCTCGAAAACCTGGAAGACTATGATCGCGTTCTGACGTAGTTCCAGGGAACTCTCGCGCTCCCCGTCGGCCCTTTCGGAACCGATGCTCACCTCGTGCCGATGGCGTCCCCGAACCGTCCCAGCGACTGGCTTCTCACGAGCGCCCTCCTCCTGATGGCCGCGACCGTCATGGTCACGCAGAACCAGCCCCTGCTCCGGACCCTGCGGGCGCAGACGATGGGGTGGACCGCTCAGGTGGAGAGCACCTTCGCCTGGGTGGGCCGGTACCTGCAAGTCCTCGAACAGAACGACGAGCTGCGACGCGAAAACATCCGCCTGTCGAGTCAAGTGGCCCGGACCCGCGCCGTCCGCCGGCGCAACGAGGAGCTCCGGCGCCTGCTGAACCTGACCGATTCGAGCGACGCTGCCCTCCGACCCGCTCGGATCGTGACGAAGGACATTTTCCAGAATGACAACTTCCTGACTCTCGACGTGGGCCGGGCCGACGGGGTGACGGAGGGCATGCCGGTCGTCCACGAAAGCGGCATCGTGGGCACCGTGGTGCTCGTCAATGACCACTACGCCCAGGTCATGCCCTTCCTCAACACCGATTTCCGGGTCCCCGGCACTGTGCTCCCGCTCCGGGCTGAGGGAATCGTGCGCTGGGGTGGCGAACACCTCAACCGCCTACAACTCGATCACATCGTAAAGACCGAACCCGTAAAAGCCGGCCAACAGGTCGTGACCAGCGGCCACAGCAATGTCTTTCCGGCCGGCCGCCGAATTGGGACGGTCGATTCGGTGGCGGCGCCCCCGGGACGAAGCGAGCTCCAGATTTTCCTCCGTCCCGCCGTCCAGCTCTACGAGATCAGCCACGCCGTCGTCATCCTCCGTACTCCGCCCCCCAAGCAACAGGCCCTCGAAGAAACACCGATTGGCTAAAGTTTGGCGAAAAAGGGGTCGGAGGGCGCAGAGCAGAATCTGATTCGAACCGCCGAAACGGGGAAGTCGTACAGTTTGAAGGCAAGAATCCAACCGCCCTCGGCGTTACGAGAGCGGATCGTTCCTCCTTCTGCGACGAGACTCCCCGCGTATGACCGCTGAGACTAATTCCCCCGACGCCACGACCGTTCTCGGGGTCCGATACAACGGCCAGATTGCCCTCGGGTCGGACGGCCAGGCCACCATGAATGAGACGGTCGTGAAGCACGAGGCCGAGAAGGTTCGGTCGCTGTACGACGACGAGATTCTGGCCGGATTCGCGGGGTCCACGGCCGACGCGTTTACCCTGTTCGAGCGCTTCGAAGAGAAACTCCAGGAGTACGGCGGAAACGTGGCCCGTGCGGCCGTCGAGCTCGCAAAGGAGTGGCGCACCGACAAGTATCTCCGCCGGCTCGAAGCCTTGCTGGCGGTGGCCTCCCCCCGCGAACTGCTGCTGATCAGCGGGGCCGGTGACGTTATTGAACCCGACGACAACATCGTCGCCATCGGATCCGGGGGCTCGTACGCGCTCGCTGCCAGCCGGGCGCTTCTCCAGAACGGAGAGGACCTGACCGCCCGCGAGATCGTCGAGAGCGGACTGTCCATCGCCGCAGACATTTGCATCTACACGAATCATAATCGAACCATTCTTGAGATCGACGCAGAGTCCTCGTGAGTGTCCAATGGTGCCCTCACTCGCCCCCGTTTCCGTCTGTCGATCATGCTGGAAGCGGAGTTTCCACTATTTTCCAAAGATCGATGATGAACCAGACTCATGACCTTAGATCAGAACGCGGATGCCCTCCGCCGAAAACAGGCGGCCATGTTCGTCGACTACGACAATCTCTACACCATCCTACAGTCACAAAGCGAACACAGCCGATCGGCTGGCGAATACGCCGAAGAGATTTTTGAGGAGGTCCGCCGCTACCTCGAAGAGGGCGACGACACACCCACCATTTTTGGCCGAGCGTACGGAACCTTCGACACGCTTCTCGACGACGAGGATGCGCAGGTCCTCTCGGTCCTCCAGCAGCGCGGCATTGAGCCTGTGCACGTCCCGACAGCCGTCGGGATGCAGGAAAACACCTCCGAGGTTCGGCTCACCCTCGAGCTGACCAATTTTTTGACACGTCGTTCGGACGTGCAGACCCTCGTGATCGTTACGGGCAACCGCCCCTACCTCCCCCTCGTCCGGTGGATCCGCGAGCAGGGATGCCGTCCCCTCGTGGCCGCCGTCAATCCCCCACAGACCGCCGACACGCCCGCCTTCGTCGAAGACAGCAAGTACCTCGACGCCCGCAACCTCCTGAGTCAGGACTCCCGTGAGGACCTTCTGTCGAATGCCCCAACGAGCGGGGCCGCATACACCCGCGCCCAGACGCCCGAGGATCCGCCTCCGCAGCAGTTCCAGCCGCTGGACGCCCCCGCGGCGCGGCGCGCCGTCGAAATTACCGAGGAGCACTTCGGGCAGTACGACGAGGTCTACCTGACGCCCCTCCTCCGCAAGCTCTCCGACTTGATGGGGCCGGACCAGGATCCCAAGTCGCTCGTGAGCGAATTGGAGGCGGCCGGCGCCGCCCGACTGGAGAAGCGGAACGGCTATCCGTACAACTACACGGTCCTCATCGTTAACGACGACCACCCCGACGTGCAGGAGGTCCACGAGACGGTCGACGGGGCATCCCCTTCGGAGGCGGAGCCGACCTCCGACGCACCCGCTGAGGACGAGCGGGTCGAGGAAAACGAGTCGTCGTCCCACGACGAATACGAGACGGAGGACGCTTTCAAATCGCCCACTGCCCCCACCTCCGTGGCGACCGAAAATGGAGACGATTCAGCATCCTTCGACGAACCCGAGGAGGAGCAATAGCACGCGCGCTTCGCAGGGTCGCTTCTTCTCCCCCAGCACACCTGTTCATCGACGATTCAGTACATCGACATGCCAGACGTCACCCAGCACGTTGAAGACCTCACGCCGCGCCAGATTGTTGAGGAGCTCAACAAGTACATCATCGGGCAAGACGACGCCAAGAAGAACGTGGCGATTGCCCTGCGCAATCGCTGGCGCCGCCAGAATGCGCCGGAGGAGATGCGGGACGAGATCATGCCGAATAACATCATCATGATCGGGCCCACCGGAGTGGGGAAGACCGAAATCGCCCGCCGCCTGGCCCGCCTGGCCCGCGCCCCGTTCATCAAGGTGGAGGCTTCGAAGTTTACCGAGGTGGGGTACGTGGGGCGCGACGTGGACAGCATGATCCGCGACCTCACCGACATTGCGGTGAACATGGTGGAGAAGGAGCACAAGGAGGAGGTGCAGGACCGCGCCCGGGAACTGGCCGAGGAACGGATCCTGGACATCCTCATCCCACCGGAGGACGAGGGCCAGTCCCGCGCCGGCGATGGCGCCCGCGACGAGCCCGGGTTTACGGTTCACCAGACGGAGGAGGCGCCGCAGGTCGAGGGCGAACAAGAGAGCCTCCGCAGTCGCACGCGGCAGAAATTTCGAGACAAGCTGGAGCGGGGCGACCTCGACGACCGGGAAATCGAGATCGAGGTGAGTTCGGACTCTCAGTCGATGATGCAGATGTTCGGCCCAATGGGCATGGAGGAAATGGGCGTGAACCTGGAAGAGCTCTTCGGCAACCTCGGTGGGGGCAACCAGCGCAAGAAGCGCCGGGTAACGGTGGAGGAAGCCCGCGAGATCCTGACGCAGGAAGAGGCTCAGAAACTGATCGACCAGGATCAGGTGACGGACGACGCCCTGGAGCGCGTGCAACAGGCCGGCATCGTGTTCGTCGACGAGATTGACAAGGTGGCCTCCGGCACCCGTACCCGCGACCAGGGCGGACAGGGCGCGGGCGTGTCTCGGCAGGGCGTGCAGCGCGACCTCCTCCCCATCGTGGAGGGGTCGACGGTCACCACGAAGCACGGCATGGTGCAGACCAGTCACATCCTGTTCATCGCCAGCGGCGCCTTCCACGCCAGCAAGCCCAGTGACCTCATTCCGGAGCTGCAAGGGCGCTTCCCCATCCGGGTGGAGCTCAACAACCTCGACGAGGACGACTTCTACGAGATCCTCACCAAGCCCAAGAACGCGCTCGTGAAGCAGTACCGGGCGCTGCTACGGTCGGAGGATGTCAAGATCGAGTTTGAGAAGGAGGGCGTCAGCGAGCTCGCACGCATCGCCGCGCAGGTGAATGCGGACGTGGAGAACATTGGGGCGCGGCGCCTCCACACGGTGCTCACGACGCTCCTGGAGGACCTTCTCTTCGACGTGCCCGAAGAGATCCCGCCCGGCTCCAGCGTGACCATCGACGCCGAGATGGTGCGCGACCGGCTCAGCTCCATCGCGTCGAGCCGCGACCTGAGTCAGTACATCCTGTAACGTCAGGGGACGGCGGGCAGCGGACGGCTGCACGGCAGGGTGATTCTCCCAAGCGATATGCAAAGCCCAGACTCCACATCCCCAACCGTTCTTCACCCCGCGAGCGGGATTCTCATTCTTGGGCTGGACTGGCTGCTCTTTTCCGAGAACGTGATCACGCTCGGTCTGTCGACGCCCCTCGTCGCCCTGGTCGGCTTTGGGGTTGCGGGGGCGGGAACGGGTCTTATTCAGCGCGTCTACCGGGAAGACGGCATTGGCAAAGCCATCCTGAAGGGCCTGCTGGCCGGCGTTGCGGTGGGCATTCCCCTCCCCGTGGCGGGCACCGCAGTGGGCGGCGGCGTCCTGGCCCTCAGCGGCCTCAACAAGCTCTGGAGCGGATCCGGGTCCAAAAAGATGTCGCCCCCGTCCTCGGACGAGAACCACTGAGCCACGATCGCGGAACAGGTGTGCTCAGAAACGGGAGTTCCTACAAGGGGTCGTACCACGGATTCGTCTCGGGGTGCTCACGGCCGTCGTGGACGGCACTATAGCGGAGGTAGTTTTCCGCCCCTTCCTGGATGGCCGTGATCTCCTCCTCGGTCACCTCGCGCACCACCTCGGCCGGCTGCCCGAGGACGAGCGAGCGCGGCGGAATCTCGGTGTCTTTGGTCACCAGCGCCTGCGCGCCGACAATGCTGTGTCGCCCAATGACAGCGTGGTCCAGGATCGTCGCGCCCATTCCCACCAGCACCTCGTCTTCGAGGGTGCAGCCGTGAACGATGCCCCCGTGTCCAATCGTGACGCGCGCCCCGATGTCCGTAGGCGCCGTTCCGTGCGTCACGTGGACGACGGTGTGGTCCTGAATGTTGGTGCCCTCTCCGACATGGATCCAGTTCACGTCGCCCCGCAGGGTGCAGTGGTGCCAGATGCTCGCGTTGGAACCCAGGGTGACGTCCCCGATGAGGACCGCCGTCTCAGCAATGTAATTCGTGTCGTCGTAGGTCGGCTCGGCCCCGAGAAAAGATTTGATCATGTCGAGAGAAGAGGAACCTTTCGGGGATCTGATGAGAAGATGATTGTTGAACGCAGCGTATCAGCCCTCTGCTTCGTGCACGTCTCCAATCAATGACCGCCTCTCAGGACCCCTCGGTCGTTGCACGCTGCCCATACGCGGCGGTGGGCGTGGCCGTCGGGGTACTCCTGGTGCTCGTTGTCGCAACGCGATTCATCGAGGTTCTGTTTACCGTCTACGCCCTCCTCCACCATCCGCGCTACCGCGAGCGCTACGACGGGAATCTCAAGCGTCACCTCTCGCATCTCCCCTACGCCCCCGACTTCGGCGCCTTCGTGGACGCGGGCGAGCAGCTTGCCGACCTGCACGTCGGCTACGAGGACGCGGAGCCCGACCCGCTGGACGAGAAAGAAACCGGCCAGTTGGAGTGGCGCGTCGAGAAGATGCGGTGGCGCCAGAACAAGCCCGCCGGGAAACCGGATGGACTTGTATTCGTCGCCGAATCGAAGACGCCAGATGGCGAGGGGGTTGCCGTAGGTCACGAACAGCGCCAGGGTCTCGCCGCGC
>PXSZ01000043.1 GCA_003023105.1 Bacteroidetes bacterium QH_10_64_37 | reverse complement strand
CACCATGTTCTTGCACATCACCGTGAAGACCGCGCTCATGGCGCCCGAGGTGGACCACTTTTTCTCGCCGTTCAGGATGTAGTTCCCCTCGTCCGTCTTCACCGAAAAGGACTCCTGCGCAGCGGCGTCGGACCCCACGTTCGGCTCGGAGAGGCAGAACGCGCTCAGCTCCTCCTGCGCGGCGGTGGGCAAGTACTCCTCCTTCTGCTCTTCGGTCCCAAACAATACGATGGCCTTGCACCCGATCGACTGATGAGCCGACACCAACACGGCGGTCGAGGCGCAATAGCGCCCGATGAGCTCCAGCACGCGGTTGTAGCTGGTGACGCCGAGACCGAGCCCGCCGTACTCCTCCGGGATGATCATGCCCATCACGCCCATGTCGAAGAGGCGATCAATGACCGATTCCGGGATGTACTGCTCTCGGTCGATTTTCACCCGGGGATGCTCGGTTTCGAGGTACTCTTCGAGCTCTTCCAGAAGCGCGTCACACTTTTCGCGCTCCCCGGCGCCCTCTCGGGGGTAGGGAAAAATCAGATCCTCTCGGAGGCGCCCCCAAAAGGTGTTCTTGACAAAGCCCATGTTTTCGGGCTCGGGGCCCATCATCGACTCGATGTTCTGGATCATCTGCTGATCCTCTTGGGAGACCCCCTTGACGTCGCTGAGTCCTCGATCTGCCATGGCGTCGTACGTCGGTTCGTAAAGGAAAATGCGGTACGCAGGGCCGCACCGAGAGGGAAGCGCAGCGGCGGGACGGGAGGCCCGGCGGGCCCGAGCGGTCGGATGTGCCCAGCCTGCCGGTCGGGTAGAAGGGCTTTCGATGCAGGCGCCGTTTGTAGGGCGAAATAATGCGTTCGGTTCCCCGCCCCCCGTGCCCACTCCCGAAATTCTCCGTGCCTTCCCGCTTACCGGTTGCACCCGTTCGGACGGACCGATACGTTTGAGCGCGGCGCCACCACCAATGACCAATCGACGTCCCCTCGGCATGTCCGACTCCTTTTCCCGCCGTCTTCGCCGCATTCAGTCTAAGAAGAAGTCGGCGGTCTGCGTAGGACTGGATCCCGTCGCGTCGCGCTTTCCCGATCTTCTGAAGGATGGGCGGCTGCGAGCAGACGCCGTGCGGGCGTTTTGCTCGTCTATCGTGGAGGCCACCGCTCCTTACGCCTGCGCCTTCAAGCCCAACTTTGCCTTCTTCGAGGCGCTGGGTCCGGCGGGGCTGACCGTTCTGGATCAGGTCGTGGCGACGATCCCGGATGACTGTCTCGTGATTGGAGATGCCAAGCGAGGCGACATCGGTCACTCTGCTCGCTTCTACGCCGAGTCCATCTATGATCGTCTCGGCTTCGATGCCTGCACGGTTTCGCCGTACCTGGGCGGCGACAGCGTCGCGCCCTTCCTGCAGCACGAGGGCACCTGCACGTTCGTCCTCACGCGAACGTCCAACGACGGAGCGGCAGACCTGCAGGGGGCCTGCACCTGCGACGGGATGCCGCTCTACCGGCACGTGGCGCAGCAGGTGGGCGACTGGGCGATGGGCGCGGAGGGCGAGGCGGGACTTGTGGTGGGGGCAACTGCCCCAGAGGCCCTGCGCGACCTCCGCGAGCTGTGTCCGTCCCTCCCCTTTCTGGTGCCGGGCGTGGGCGCGCAGGGTGGCGCCCCGGCGGCCGTGATGGACGCGGCCGCGACCGAGGACGGGCCGGTGCTGGTCAACTCGAGCCGCAGCATTCTCTACGCGTCGGACGGCTCCGATTACGGCGAGGCGGCGGCCGGCGCGGCAAAGACCCTCCGCGACACGCTGAACGGATAAATCTTCCTCGTTCTCCCATACTCCCTTTCTCCCCCCCACGCTCTTACGCCCCCCTTCTCAAGCTACCCCAGATACCTGGTGGCCGCCTGGGTGAGCACCATCCCCTGCGCCCCGCTCAGGTCGAGGGGGAACGGCTGATCGGCCCCCTCCACGTCCGTCCCCGGAATGCCGCACCGAGCGTCCCGACAGCGGTCGGGATCGACGCCGTGGTTGGTCTTCAGAAGCAACGCGGCCGTCGCGGGATCGGGCACGCCCGACGCGTCAACGGCCGCCATGAATCGCTGCTGCGCATCCCGCCAGTCCGTAAGGGCCACCCCCACGGGCTCCAAGACGGAGGCATCGGATCCCGGATCGTCATCGTGCGCATCGGCTGCGTTGAGGGCTTTCACCAGCGCCCCCCGCGCCTCGTTGCAGGCGCGAACGGCATCCTTCAGTTCGTCGAGGGTGTCGTCTGCGAGCATTCGTTCAGGAATTTTTGTTCGCAGAATCGCGCGCGATGTCATCCAGTCGCTCATGTGCTCTCGACTCGGCCATCTCCTTGAGGCGATCGATTTGCACGTCGGCGTCCCCGAGGCCGTACCACCCGGCCCTCGGATCATTGATGACGTGGAGGAGGTGCAGGACGGCGTCGAACCGATCGGCCGGCGAGACGGCATGGCTCAGCGCCGCATCGGCATGGACCGAAAAGTCCGTAGGCACGAGAAGGCGTTGGAAGGTCATGGGGACGCGTTGCGGAGCGGGGCGAGAACAGGCTGAAAACTGTGACGCTCTACGAATTCGATTCGCTGGATGCGGGCAAGAGCGACTTGCCAAAGGATTTGACGACAAACACGGGGGCCGGCGCTCGGCGCACCACGCGCTCGGCCACGCTCCCGAGGAGCATCCGCTCAAGGCCCGTCCGCCCGTGGGTGGCAATCACGATGAGGTCCACCTCGTTCCCCTCAGCGTAGTCGAGAATGGTGGAGGGCGCGTACCCCACATTGGCATGAACGACGACGTGCTCGTATCCGATTTCGGTCCGGGCGAGGTCGGCCAAGTTTTGTTCGACCCGATCAATGACCTGAGGACCCGGCAGATTGGTCGGTTCGATGCCGTAGGCGGACGGATACACCACCTCCTCTACGGCATGCAGGAGCGTAATCTGCGCCCCGTAGGTGAGGGCCAGCTCCTTGGCGTGCCGGAGGGCCCCCATCGAGGCCTCCGAAAAGTCGATGGGCACGAGGACGTTGCGTACAGCCCAGGCCGGCGCTACGTCCTCCTCCCCCCGCACCGTGAGAACGGGACACGGGGCGGTCCGGAGCACCTCCTCAGCCACGCTCCCGATGAGCAAGCGCTGCAGCCCCCGTCGCCCGTGGGTCCCCGCCACGATGAGGTCGATATCGTGCTCCTCGGCGTATGTCACGATGACATCCGGAGGCGACCCATTCTCCGTCTGCTCCTGCACCAGCGTGAGCGTGTCCAGGTCCACGTGCTGCGGGGGGTCGCCCTCGGCGGTGAGGAGATCCGCGAGGGTGTCCCGGGAGACCGGGAACGACGCTTCCGCTCCATTCGACGCGTCCGAGCGGTCCTCTCGAACATTGAGCACGTGAAGCTCGGCCTCGTGCCAGGAGGCAAGGGCGGCAGCGTACGGAAACGCCCGCCCAGCCCCCGCCGAAAGGTCCGTCGGCCAGAGAATCCGACGAATTGAGAGCATAGCGAACCGGGTTACTGATGCGAAGGTAGCACGCTCAATGGTTCTGCGTTCTCCCAGAGCCATCCTTCTGTTCAGGCGTCAGCTCGTAGGTATGCAGGTGTGAAAGCGTGTAGAGATGGAAGTGTTTGCGGCGGAAGTGCTCCCTACAAACGGACGCACTCGCACATGTCCCGACTGCCGTCGGGAAACGCACACATCTCCCCCCATCCATACGTCATAGACTGGAGCTTCCCAGATTAGCTACTCTGTTCGGTTATTCGCCTGGACTGTTTGCGAATAAGGTGGTCGGGGAGTCTTAGGGGGGAACTTTCGCGCCCGGTGGCTATATTTCTTGGTCACGGTTAACTCTCGAGTTGCCGACAACCAATTTAGCCACTCAACATGCGTGGAGTTAGCTTCAAGCCGCAGGACGCCGAAGACTTCTCGACCGGTGAGATCAAGTCGTACGGGGGCATTTACGCCGCTACGGCCGCCGACTTTGCCGGGGCCTTCGAGATGGATCCGGACGCCTTTATCGAGGCGGTTCAGACTTCAGACATCGAGCCCCTTACCGAAGTGGGCGACGCCGATGAACCCGGAAAGTTCAGCCTCTCTTTCGAACGGGAGGAGTTCGAGAAGTTGAAAGACCTCCTTTTGAAGACCACGGAAGAGGAAGAGAGTCCGTGAGTCGCCAAGGTCTCTCTTTTCTACCCACCTCCGGTCCCTTCGACCTGAGGTGGGTTTTTCTTTGGAGTGCGGAGTTGGGGGTTTGGAGTGGGAAGTTTGGAGTGTCGGCGGCAGTCGTCGTTCGACTCCCGGACTACGAATGCACTCGTTCGAGGGCGCGGCGCTGGGTCTTCAGGGTCTCGTCGAGCTCCGCCCTCCCGTGGCAGGTGCCAAAGAACAGGGCCTCGAACTGCGACGGCGGCAGGTAGATGCCTTCTTCCATCATCGCGTGAAAGTAGGCGGCGTACGTCTCTGTGTCCGAGGCTTTTGCCGTCTCCTGATCCACGACCTCTCGGTCGGTAAAGAAGAGGCTGCCCATCGCCCCCACCTGATGGGTCGTGTAGTCGAGGCCCAGCGCGTCGAGATTGTGCTCCGTGCCCTCCTGGAGCGCCTCTGCGTAGTCCTCCAACTCGTCGTAAATGCGGTCTTTCTCCTCGGCAATCTTCGAGAGAATGGTATGCCCGGCGCGCATGGCCAGCGGATTGCCGCTGAGGGTGCCCGCCTGGTAGACCGGTCCGGTCGGCGACACGTAGTCCATGATCTCTTGCCGCCCGCCGTAGGCGCCCACCGGCAGGCCGCCCCCGATGATTTTGCCGAGACAAGTGAGATCGGGAATCACGCCGTAGCGCTCCTGCGCGCCCCCCGGGGCCACCCGGAAGCCCGTCATGACCTCGTCGAAAATGAGGACGATGTCGTGGGCGTCGCACAGCTCCCGCAGGCCGTCCAGGAAGCCCGGCGCCGGCGGGATGCATCCCATGTTGCCCGCAATCGGCTCCACGATGATGCAGGCCACCTCGCCCTGGTTGGCCTCCACGAGTTGCCGGACGTGGTCGAGATCGTTGTAGCGGGCGAGGAGCGTGTCCCTCGCGTTGCCCGTCGTCACCCCGGGCGAGTCGGGCTCGCCGAGCGTCATGGCCCCGCTGCCGGCGGCGATGAGGAAGAAGTCGCCGTGGCCGTGGTAGTTGCCCTCGAACTTGATGATCTTGTCGCGGTCGGTGTAGCCGCGCGCCAGGCGAGCGGCGCTCATGGTGGCCTCGGTGCCGGAGTTGACCATCCGCACCTTCTCGACGGACGGGACGAGGTCGCAGACGAGCTCGGCCACCTCAATCTCAATCTCGGTGGGCGCGCCGAAGGAGGTCGACGCCTCGGCCTGCTCCTGCACCGCCTCCACCACCTCGGGGTGGGCGTGGCCGAAGATCATGGGGCCCCAGGAGCCCACGTAGTCGAGGTACTCGTTCTCGTCGGCGTCCGTCAGGTACGCGCCCTCGGCCTCCTCAATGAAGAGGGGCGTGCCGCCCACGCTGTCGAACGCCCGGGCGGGCGAGTTCACGCCGCCGGGGATGGAGTGGTGCGCGCGCTCGTAGAACCGTCGGCTGTTTTGGAGGGCGAGGTCGGAAGGAGCAATGTCCATGGTCTCGTGGGAATTGACGAATTGTGCAGCGTGATCTCGATCGGGGCGGCGGACGGGATCAGTCCGGCGTCGGGCGCTTCACCTTCCGGTAGAGAGCGTGCACTCGGGCTTCCCCATTTTCCTCGACGCGCTCGGGCGGCTGAGACTCCACAAACTCTGTATCGAACGTCGGGGCGTCGAGGTCCGCAGGAGCAAAGAGAATTGCACCATCGTCAAGGCCCTGAGCGTCCCGTTGAGCCGCACCTTGGGCCTCGCCCTCCGGCAACGCCGGAACGGTGAGGTAGAGCCACCCGCCCGGCGAAAGCAGGTTGTAAGCGTTCGCCAACAGGAGTTCCAGGTCCGCCGCCGCGCCAACGAACGCCTCCGTCCGGTCGGCGATTACCCAGTCGAAGGTCGCGTCGAGGTCGCCGAGGGTCTGCAGCGAGGTCTGCCGGACACAGGACTGCGCGGTCTCCGCGTCCACCAGTTCGCGGACGACAGCCCGCGTGTCCCGGACCGCCTCGGGACGCGGATCGCAGGCGTGCATCGGAAACCCGAGTCGGAGCAGGGCCTCTGCGTGCCGCCCCGACCCGCAGCCCAGGTTCAGGACGGGACTGGAGACCGGCACGGACGCCAGGGTGCGAAGCAGACGATCGGAGGGCGGATCGACCGCCGGGTGCGAACTCATGGGCAGCGTACGGCTGAATGCAGGAGGCGCGCAGCGGGGGCGGGCTCCGCCTACGAGTTCTCTCTCGACCGCGATTCCGGGGCAGGGTTCGACGCCTCGTCTGAGTGAGAGGCGGACCGTTCGGAGGGCACCTCCGGCTCGTCCGCCCACTCGGAAACGGTCCATCGTCGGGCACCCACGGTCCGCCCACAGATCGGACACTGCCCGGAGTTGCCGTTCAGGGTGTGACGGGGGAGCCGGCAGAGGGGGCGGAGCGGATAGGTGTGCGCGTGCCCGTCGCCCCCGTGGCGCAGTTGGTCGACGTCGACCGGCAGCTCGAGCTGAGCCACCGCGGCTTCGCCGAGGGCCTCGATGTACAGGGGGTGCGTATTGAGGCCCGCCGTCACCTCGAAGTGGTTGATGCCGGACTCCTCCGCCTGCGCGCGCACCTGAATGTCGAGCTCGTAGCTGGTGTTGAGGTGGTCGGTCACGACGCTAACCGGAACGATCAGCACCGACCCGTGGCCGCGACCGGCGAGCCTCTTGAGCGTCTCCGGGGTCGAGGGAGAGAGCCAACGGGTTGGCCCCATCATGCTCTGAAACGAGGTATGGAAGGGCCGGTCTCGACCCCGAAGGCGCATCACCTGCTCCACGGTCGAGTGCACGAGGCAGCAGTACGGATCGTCCCGCCGCCCCCGCGCCCGAAAGGCGGTGTCGTGGGCACTGAAGACGAGAACGACCTCGTCGCGCACGCTCTGGGGAAAGCGCTGGAGGGCCTCGTCGATCCGCTCCGACACGGCCCGCACGTATTTTGGATTGGCCGCGTATCCCTCCACGGCGGTCGTCGGCCAGGACGGTCGCTCGTCGGCGTCGGCGAGGGCCATCCAGTACGCCAGTGCAGATCCCGTCGTGGCGGTCGAGTACTGCGGATAGGACGGAAGGAGAACGACCTTGTCGACCTCTTCGTCCTGCATCTGCGCCGCCGCTTCTTCCCCAAACGGGTGCCAGTACCGCATCGCCGGGTACGTGCGGAACTCCACCCCGGTGGGCTCGCCGTAACGGTCGTTGAGGTGGCCCTGCAGGGCCTCGGCCTGTTCGTTTGCGAGGCGTGTCAGCGGAGACCCGCCCCCGATCACCTCGTAGCGGTCCCGCAGCGTCCCGGCCCGGACGGACGCGATCGACGTTGCGAGCCAGTGACGGAGCCGTCCGCCCACCGGCAGGGGGAGAACGGCGGGATCCATCAACAGGTTGTACAAAAACGGCTTGACGTCGTCGAGGGACTCCGGCCCCCCTGAATTGAACAGGACGACGCCCACCCGATCTCCGTCCTCAATCCGAAGCGGGGAAGCAGCGTGCTCACGCAGATGCGCCCGCCGGTCGGGATCGTAGGTGCGGAGAAGATCCAGTGGGGTCATATGGGCCAAAAGGAGGGCTCAGAGACCGAGGGGGGTTCAGAGCGAAAAGGACCTTGTTGTGCGCTCCGACCGCTTTTCAGTTCCAGTACCGCGTTGAACTTTGCCCTAAAACCTGCTTTCATCGTTGTCTTCACACGGTACTTTTCGGAACGTCATCCTCAGTCAAATTGAGCCAGTCGCGTGCGGTAAAGTACCACTCCGCGTCGGCCTCGGGCGTGCCCGGCTCGGGCGCATAATTGTACTGCCACTGCACCTGCGGCGGCATGCTCATGAGGATGCTCTCGGTCCGCCCCCCGGACTCAAGCCCGAACCGGGTCCCCCGATCGTACACCAGGTTGAACTCGACGTAGCGCCCCCGGCGAATCCGCTGAAAGGCCTTCTCGCGCCGGCCGTAGGTCTCGTCCCGCCGCCGCTCGAGGATGGGCAGATAGGATTCCAGAAAGGCCCGCCCCGCCTCCCGCGTGAAGAAAAAGAGCCCTTCCGGATCCTCCCGGAGATAATCGTAAAAAATGCCGCCGACGCCCCGGGCCTCATCCCGGTGAGGCAGGTAGAAGTACTCGTCGCACTCCTGCTTGAAGGTGGCATAGTCGGCCACGTCGTGGCGGTCGCAGATCGTCTTCCACACGCGGTGGAAGTGCTGCGTGTCGTCGAGACGCGGGTAATAGGGCGTCAGGTCGGCCCCGCCCCCGAACCACTGGTCTACGGGGTTCATGAGATCGTCGCCCAGGGCAAAGTAGCGAAAGTTGGCGTGGACCGTGGGGACGTAGGGAGAGCAGGGATGGAGGACGAGCGACAGGCCGGCGGCGTAGAAGGGCGCCTCCTCCACCTCGAACTCGCGGGCCATTCGCTCCGGCAGCGGGCCGTGCACCGCCGAGGTGTTCACGCCGCCCTTCTCGAATAGGTCGCCCCCCTCAATGACGGCCGTAATTCCGCCTCCCCCCTCCTCTCGGGACCAGCGGTCCACCTCGAACGAGGCGCCGTCGTCACGGTCGTCGAGCGCTCGGATCATTCGGATCTGCAGAGCCTCCACGAACCGCTTCATGCGGTGGGCCATCGGAATGTCGTCGCGCGGGTTCTCGCGGAGGGTGTCGAGACGCTCAAAGTCGTCGCCCATGGTCGGATCGAAGGTTCATTCACTGGATATGGAAGGAGATGTGGGAGACCCGATACGGAATCCGGAACGCGGGCGTTCGTCGCCTGCACCGTTCTCATTGTTCTTCCGAACCGCTGATTTCAGGAGGGCTGCGCGTGGTCGAGCATGCGCCGAATGGCAACGCGCATCTCGGCGGTCAACACCTCCGACCAGACGGCGGGGGGCTCGGCAACAAACGTCTCCCGCCGCGACTGTGCAGAATGATCGACGCGCAGGAGGGCGTGATGGAGGGCAATGGCGCGATCCCCGAGGGACGACGCGGCGCCGTACCGCTGATCCCCCACCACCGGATGCCCGCGGCCCGTGGCCTGGAGGCGAATCTGATGGGGACGCCCGGTCCGGAGCTCGACCTGGAGGAGCGTGCGGTTGTCGTCGCTTGCGAGGGCCTGCCAGTTGAGCACGGCCCGCATTCCGGCGGAATGGTCGGGATCGACGAGGCGGGGCTGCCGGTCGGGCTTGGCGATGTAGTCGGTCCACGTGCCAATGCCGTGCAGCGTGCCCTCCACAACGACCAGATACCGCTTCTCCACGAGCCGCTCCCGAAACTGCCGGGAAAGCTCTCCGGCCGCGTCCGAGGTGCGGGCCAGCACCATGACTCCCGAAGCGGGACGGTCGAGCCGGTGGATGAGTCCGAGAAACGGGTCGCCCCCCTCCTCCTCGGCCAATTGCTCCTTGCCCAGCGTCACCACGTCGGGATCGCCGGTGCGGTCGGGTTGAGACAACAGCCCCGGCGGCTTATCGATGACCAGAAGATGCTCGTCACGATGGAGAATCTCCATACTCATCGCCATGCGTCCCTACCTGTGCATTTTCGCGTCTTCCGTAGACGTAGGGACGACGCGCGCGTCGTCCCTTCATCGCAGTGTGGAGGCAAAATCAGCACATTGGCCGGCACGGTCGACGGCCTGAAAGGTGCACATCGATTTACAGCAGATGGCATCAGTACCCGGCAGCCGATCCGCTGCTGCGCGGGTCGTTCATGCCCGCCCAGTGGCCCGCCTCCGTGCGCAGGACCGTGGGCGCGGAGCCGATCGTGCCTTCTTGCTCCAGCTCGTGGCCGCGCCCCCGGAGTGCCTCGACTAGCCGAGGCGTGAGACCGTCCGTCTCATACAGGATCCGGTCCGGCAGGTGCTGGTGATGGATGCGCGGCGCGCGCACCGCCGCGCCGAGGTCGAAGCCGTAGTCGAGCGCGTTCGCCAGGACCTGGAAGGCCGCTGTAATGATGTGCGGCCCGCCGCGCGCCCCCGTGACGAGGAGCGGTGTTCCATCCGTTCCAAGGACAATGGTCGGACTCATCGACGAAAGGGGGCGCTTGCCCGGGGCCACGGCGTTGACTTTGCCCTGCACCAACCCAAAGGCGTTCGGCTCGCCGGGCTTGGCGGTGAAGTCGTTCATCTCGTTGTTCAGCACGAAGCCCGCGCCGCCGACCGTCACCTTCGAGCCGTAGAGGAAGTTGATCGTGGTTGTGAGCGCGACGGCGTTGCCCTGGTCGTCGACGATGGAGAAATGGGTGGTGTGCATCGTCGGCTGGCTGTCGCGCCCCGTCTCCGGCGAGACCGTTTTCGACGGTGTGGCCTTCTTGGAGATCGATGCGCGCAGCCGGTCGGTGTATTCGTCCGAGAGCAGCCGTGTGCGCGGGATCTCCACGTAGTCGGGATCGCCTAGGAAGTGATTGCGCGCGGCGAAGGCCCGCCGCATGGCCTCGGCCTGGAGGTGCAACGGCCGGGGGGCGTGCCAGCCCATCTCACCGAGGTCGTAGGCGCTGAGGATGTTGCCCATGATCGCCATCGTAACGCCGCCGGAGGAGGGCGGCGGCATGCCGTAGACCCGGTGGCCGCGATAGGTGAAGCCGACCGGCGCGCGCCACTTTGCCTCGTAGCGGCGCAGGTCCGCGCGGGTAATGAGGCCGCCGCCGCGTTCCATCTCTTCGGCAATGAGCCGCGCCGTCTTGCCGCGATAGAACCCGGCGCGGCCCTGCCCGGCAATGCGGCGGAGCGTAGCGGCCAGGTCGGGATTTTTCCACGTTTGGCCTGCCTGGAGAGGGTCGCCGCCCCGCAGAAACAGCGTGCGCGAGGCGGGAAAGCGACGAAGCACGTCAGCGCGCCCCTGCACCGTCTCGGCAAAACGCTCGTTCACGGTGAAGCCCTCGGCGGCCAGCTCAATCGCCGGCTGGAGCAATTTTTTCCACGGCATCGAGCCGAAGCGCTCCCAGGCTTTGCGCATCCCGGCCACCGTGCCCGGCACGCCCGAGGCAAGATGGCCGACAAGCGAGGAATCGGTCGGCTCGCCGTGTTCATTCAGATACATGTCGTGAGTGGCGGCGCGGGGGGCCTCCTCGCGGAAGTCGAGCGCAGCGGTGGCCCCGTTCATGCGCGTGACCATGAAGCCGCCCCCACCGATGTTGCCGGCCTCCGGGTAGACGACTGCCAGGGCAAAGGTGGTGGCCACGGCAGCGTCGACGGCGTTGCCGCCGCGCTCGAGGATACGCTGCCCCACCTCGGTAGCGCGCTCCGCGTCGGTGGCGACCATGCCCCGGGGCGCGGTGGGGGTGGGTGCGGTGAGGTCGTAGGCCCAGTCGTCGGGCACGCGCTCGGCCACGGCTGGGGCGGCGGCCGGCTCCGTGGTTGGAACTTGCCCTCGGCAGCCGACCAGCGAGCTGAGCACCAGCAGGAACAGCAGCGTGACGGCTCGCCACGTGATCGTCGCAAACGGCTTCGTCATGAAACGTCAGGATCGGGCTTTGAGAAAAGGTGTAGTTGGCTGTGTCCCTATTCTTGTGTAAAAGTGCTGCACCGATCTTCCCGCCGGTAGAACGGCCAGACGTTGTCCTCATCCCGGGAGCCCATCGTGTTGCGGATGTAGTTGCCCCCGACCTCCGCGAGCCGGTCCAGGTGCTCGCGGAGCTGGTCCCCTCCCCCTGAAACAGGTGGTCCTCGCCGCTGCCGTCCACCAGCTGGACCGGCTCGCCCTCGTACCGCCAGTAGGTGGGGTGGTTCGAGCCCGGCTGAATGCGATCGGCTCCGTCGGAGATTTGCGCCGTAATCTCCTCCTCTGCTCCCGTATCTACGTATCCTCACGGTCGAGCAGTCCGGCGCTCACCAGCAGAGACGCAACGACGAGGATCCGGCTCGGGCGGGGCAGTGCGCTCATGTTTTTTCTTCACAATTACAGCCACAATAGAGCGCCCGGAGCGACAAATCTCAACTGTGGGGTACGGACAGCCGCGTCGAATCGAGGGAGGAGAACAAACTGACAATCGCCTCCCGCCCAGATCCTTCCATACGTACCTCCACTCGGACAGGAACGAGTCGCCTCCAAGCAGCCGAGCCGCTCTCTACCAATAGAGCGTTTCCGCGCGCTCACTGTCCCGTTTGCACCCCGTTCCTGTGTTGGATAAGATTGAGGTGTCTCCCCCCATCCTCTACTTCCAACCTTCTCGAATCTCCTATCATGGATCGTTGCAGCCCGTCTCGTTCCCCGGAGAATTCATTTCAAAACTGGCCTCGCGTCCCCCGCCTTGTGCGTCGCGCGGCGGGCGTCGTGAGCGTCCTGTTCCTCCTGACCCTCCTCCTCGGCAGCAGTATCCCGGCCGGGACGGCCCCCACTCCCGTCCCGCCCGCGGACGACACCATGCGTGGGATGCCAGCACC
>PXSZ01000042.1 GCA_003023105.1 Bacteroidetes bacterium QH_10_64_37 | reverse complement strand
ATCGTTCGCCGCAGGTTGCTCCGGATCCGGGCGACGCGGTCGCCGAACGACCGGTAAAACTCGACCTGATCCACGCCGCGCCCCCGCTCCATCCCCAGGAGGGTGCGCACAGAGGACGGGACGTGCTCTCGGGGCTCGACGTACAGGCGAAGCGATCCCCCGTGGATGGAGGTCCGTTCCACGTCGTTGAGGTAGAGGTCGTGGCGCCGAAACAGCCGGTCCAGCGCCGTGACGGAGAAGTAGCACAGATGCTGATGGTAGATGGTGTCGAACGCGCCGTGGTCTACGAGATCGACGACGTAGGGCACCTCGATGACGGCCATCCCGTCCGACTTTAGGGCAATGCGAATGCCCTCCACGAAGCCGTTCAGGTCGGGGACGTGAGCCAGCACATTGTTGGCCAGGAAGAGGTCTGCCTGAATGCCTTCTGCCCGCAACTCCCGTGCACGCTGCTTGGTGAAGAAGGTGCACCGCGTCTCAATTCCCTTCTCCCGGGCCGTCCGGGCCGGTTCCTCGGCTGGATCGATGCCGAGCACCGGAATGTCCCGCTCGGCGAAGTTGCGAAGCATGTAGCCGTCGTTGCTCCCCGCCTCCAGGACGAAGCTCTCCGCGTCGAGGTCGCGCGTCTCAATCAGGTTCAGGGCGCTCTCCCGGAAGTGCTCGAGCAGGGACGGGGAGACTGACGAGAAATAGGGACATTCGTCAAAGAAGAGCACCTCGGGATCGACGGTCTCTCGGATCTGTGCCAGCCCACAGTCGGGGCAAAAGCCCAGCGTGAGCGGCACGATTGGCTCCGGCTTGTGCAGCGACACCTCCGTCAAGAGCCGGTCGGCGAGGGGGGTGTTCCCAAACTTGATGACCGACGTAACGGCCCCGGAGCCGCAGGACCGGCATTCGGTCTCCACGGTGTAGAGGTCTTGAACGGTGGCCGTAGCTTCCATACTTGACAGGGGACGGTGTGATTGAACGAGCGACAGAACGAGTGCTGAAGGGCAAGTGGCTTTCGAGACTCACGCGACGGCGGTCTTCGGTGCGTGCGTCCAGCGCAGCGTGTCGTCGAGCAGCCCGTCCGCTTTCAGTTTCTGGATTTGGGCCAGGCGCTTGTAGCGCGGCCCCTCGAAATCGTCGACCCGTACGCCGTGGTGCTCGTAGGCCTCATAGAGCTCTTCGGCCCCGCGTTCCAGCGTCCACTGCGGCTCGTACGCTGGAAGGGCCCGCTGAATTTTCTCACAGCTCACCCGGTACGTTCGCTCGTCGGGGCTGGCGTCGTCGGCAAACCCGATCTCCGTATTCGGAACGGTCTCACGGATCACCTCGGCGATCTCGCGGATCTGGTAGTTCTCGTCCGTGCGGCCCACGTTGAACGCCTCGTCGTGAACGTGACCGCGGTCGGCCTCCAAGACCGCGATAAACGCCTGCGAGATGTCGCGGACGTGGACGATGGGGCGCCACGGGGTGCCGTCGCTCTTCAAGAAGACCTCGCCGGTGGCCATCGCCCAGGCCGTCAGGTTGTTCACCACGAGGTCGAAGCGGAGGCGGGGCGAGGCTCCGTACGCCGTCGCGTTGCGGAGGGAGGTCGGCGTAAAGTCGCCGTCGGCCAGCGTCGACAGGTCGCGCTCAACGAGCACCTTCGTCTCGCCGTAGGGGGTGACGGGGTTGAACGGGGCCGTTTCGTCGACGAATGCGTCGCTGGCGGCGCCGTAGATGCTGCACGAGGAGGAGAAGAGAAACCGCTCGACGCCCTGCTGCTTGGCCAGCTCCGCCAACCGGACGGACGCGCGGTGGTTGATTTCGTAGGTACGCTCGGGCCGCAGGTTGCCGAGGGGGTCGTTCGACAAGGCGGCCAGATGAATTACCGCGTCGGCTCCCTCGATGTCTTCTTTTCTCGCGTCGCGAATGTCTTTCTCGATCGTGGGGACGGACTGAGGCTCGGCCCCGAACGTCGATCGACGGTACAGATCGGTATCAAGCCCGATCACGTCGTGGCCTCGGTCGAGGAGCATGGGAACGAGAACAGTGCCGATGTAGCCTCGATGTCCCGTGACGAGTACGCGCATAGAACGATGAGGGTGGGAGGGAAAGATCGAAGAGGAAGATCCGCAGCGAGACCTCCTTGCAGAGCCTACTCGGGAATGCCGGGACCTCAACGGCTCTCCACCGGAACTGAGTCATTTCCGTCTGCGGCGAGCTCACTGAAATCGAGCGGCCCGGTAGAGACAATCGGTTCTCCGTCGCCCCAGGTGAGCATGAACGGTTCGTCCCCAATGTAAGGACGCAGGCGTTTAATGCGGCTGCCCGAAAGGATGGCTACCTTCATGGCTTGGTGTTGCCAGGTGATTTACGATTTCGTGTGCAGGAGCCATCGGAAGACACCGACAGACTTGAGGGCCTCGAGGTTTTCGATATTGCAAATTAAGGCTCCATTGTGCTCCCGCATCGCATTTCTTGGCTCGTCCCTAATTATCTTATGGTGCATGTAGGCCGTTCGAGTGCCCCGAACGCGGTGAACGGGAAAGAAGCGGTGGCAGGCTCTATTGCTTCGTCAACGCTCCTTCTATGGGTTCTACTCTCCATCCGGTTTCGTAGGGACGACGCGCGTCGTCCCTTCATCGGCGCAGCGGTACTTTTTTAGAGACATGCCGGGCTGAATCCCTCCTGGCTTCCAGAGAAAAGGCTAAAGGATCACAGTTGACGAAGCACTACACTGGTCACCGGATCACCGTGAACTTCCGCGTCCGGGACGTGCCGTTCCCCCGCAGCCGGACGAAGTACATGCCGGGGGAAGGAGGAGACCGAAAAGGGCTCCGTGTGGCGTCCCGCATCGAGGGGGGCGTCCACGAGCGTCTTCACCTGTCGGCCCAGAAGATCGTAGATCGCGACCTGTACCTCCGTCGGCGTCGGGATTTCGAAACGGAGGCGGACGTGCCGACGGGCGGGGTTGGGGAAGGGAGAGTGGAGCGTGAGCTGATTCGGGAGGCCGAGCCGGATGACAACCTCCTCGCTGAGGGGGACGGACTGGGAGCCGCAGTTGAGTCGTGCGTTAGATCAGGACACTTTTCGCGGTAGCGCTTTCCGTTCTACCTCCAGGGCAACGATTTCCCCGAAGTCGAGGGCAACAGATACTTCGCTCTTGGAGGTTTCTCTTCCTCCCAATGGCTGGTACTTGTACAGCCTCTTCCCGTCGATCGTGGACGGCTCGTGCTTGTAGGTGGTGAAGTCCCTGGCCATTTTCCGGGCTGTGGAGGTGGGGACCCCTTTGAGATCTCGACTATGGCGGGAGGAGGCCCGAGAAAGATTCGTCCGTGCCGGGCTTTGAAAGGTGATATTGACAGTCGAAGCGGGTTCATTCATGACGCATCAGTGTGATGGAAAAATCCTGGGCAGAAGAACACGTCTCTAGTTCCGGCTTACCGTGAGAGCGCCCCCTGCACTTCCACGGTTGAATGAGAACCAGACGAGCATGGCTTGGTCCTCGGAACCGAAGGGACAATCGGCTTTGCGGTATTCCTCCCATCCCCGCCGGTATGCGTCGCGTCCAGCGCGGCGAAGTCCAGGCGGAAGGTCGTTGATCGAATGGCCCTCGGAATCGGAGTCCTGGCCGGAGCCAAACGGGAGAAAGGAATCGTTGCGGGACATTCGATACGGGTCGCTACAGCAAGTGCTACGAGGTTGGAATGTCGGTTCGCCCAGCGCCTGCGATTCTCACGCCTGCGGTGGTGACCGACGGGGTGCGTTTGGGCCTGCTAAAACCGTTCCAACCGTCCCATTCTCGTTACGGCAGTTCCCGGGGAATGGGGGCATTCCCCTCGGGCAAATACCAGTACGACTGCTAAAATCGGGGGATCGCTCAGTATTTGGCGACGGGCCCCCGAATTCAAAGGGCGCTCCACCCGCCACACGTGCACGCACATAGTTTTATTCCGAGTGGCCTGCAGTTTCCCTTCATCAGAACGTGGCACACAAATGAGATGACCCCAGTTTGGGAAGCCTCTGTGGGCGGAGATCGGGTCCCATGCTGAGATGAGAAAGATCTACATCCCTGATTCAGCGGAGGCGGAAAAATCTACAGCACGTCTGGCCACCTATCACTTTGAGCCGAGGTCCCTCCCATAAATCCCTCAACTCGCCATCCTGCACACCGACAGCGGTCGCGCACCGATGGGAATCGTGCGACGAGCGCCTGGCGCGCCGCGAGCTTCGGCGCCTGCTGGAGCCATACGACGGAGTCGAGGTGGTGGGCAAGGCCGCAGGCCGTGGTGTCGGAAGAGGAGGAGCCGCGGCGCACGCTCACCGCCGAGGAGCAGGGGTTCGTGAAGGATGAGGAACGCTGCTGGTTCGTCCAGCTGGCCGACGTGCGCCTCTTCGAAGCGGCGGGCAACTACACGCGGCTCTACTTCGACGGCGAAACGCCGCTCATCCACCGCTCGCTCAGCTACCTCGAAGACCGCCTCGACCCGGCCTGCTTCTTTCGCGTCAGCCGCCAGCACGTCCTCAATCTCCGGTGGATCGATGACGTGACGCCGTGGTCGAAGGGCAAGCTGAAGGCCACGCTGGAGGACGGAATCGAGGTGGAGCTCTCCCGCCGCCGCTCCCGGGCCTTCCACGAGCAGCTCAGTCTCTGAGTCCTCCGATTTGGCCCGCTCCGGCGCGTCGTATCGAGGACACACAGTCGGGCTTCCTGTCCGAAGGGGAATAGGGAATGGGCGAACGTGTCCCGAACGCCATCGGGATGGGAGAAACGGGGCGTGAGGGACCTTGCAGTTCGAGCGTTGTGACCAGCCCGGCCGAAGGACTGAGCCCACTCGTGACTCATCCCTCATGACTCGCATGACTTGTCTCTCGTGACCCTTCCCATGGAGATAGGCCTTACGCTCTTCCACTCACCCCCTCCCCATTCAGGTAGAGTCATACTGCAATTGGGGCGTCAATTGGGGGATGGGGGTTATAGTCGTCTAACTCTATGTCCTTCCATCTGTAATCCTGAATGTTATCTGGAGGATTTACGGGAAGCGAGATGGTTGGCTGCGATCTAGGCTGACGGGCGAGCTGCTCGTCGACTTGCTTGAGATGATTCTGGTAAATATGGCAGTCGCCGCCGTGAAAGATGAGTTCGTGCGGTGTGAGATCGGCCTGTTGGGCCAGCATGTGCGTGAGCAGGGCGTAGCTCGCAATGTTGAATGGAAGTCCGATGAAGCTGTCACAACTGCGCTGTTGCCACACTAGAGATAGCCGATCCTTCTCCACGAAGCACTGGAACGCGTAGTGGCAGGGCGGAAGAGCAGTGTCCTCCATCTGCGCGGGGTGCCAGGCACTCACGACGTGGCGGCGCGAGTGCGGCTGTTCGCGGAGCCCCTTCACCAGGCGCTCGATCTGATCCACTCGCCGCTCCGGCCCCTCAAAGTCGCGCCACTGCTTCCCGTAGATGGGGCCGAGGTCACCCCACCGCTCCGCAAACGCATCGTCCTCCGCGATCTGCTCTTCGAAGGCCTCCTGGCTGATGTCGTCCCCGGTTTCTTCGCGGTACCGCTTCAGCGGCCAGTCCGTCCAGATCGATACGCCCGCCTGCACGAGCGACTGGATGTTGGTCTCGCCCCGCAGAAACCAGAGCAGCTCCTCCGTCACGCCTCGCATCCACACCCGCTTCGTGGTGAGCAGCGGGAATCCCGACGGCCGTCGGGACAGGTCGAATCGCAGCTGCCGCCCAAAGACGCGGATCGTGCCCGTGCCGGTGCGGTCCTGGTGCCGGGTACCGTTTTCAAGGACGTCCTGGAGGTAGTCGAGGTACTGGCGCATTGGGGAAGGAGGGCGTGGGAGCGTGGGGGTGTGGGAGAGGGAGAGTGTGGGGACGGGAGTGTGGGCGTTTTTCTCCCATGCCCCCAGACGCCCACACCCATCGGCGTGATCTTCAGAACGTCGCACGGCCCGACACAAAAAGCTGTACGCATCGGGCGAGGGCAGGTTTGTCCGTGGTGGGAACGTGCTCCCAAGTCCCCTCGTTGAGCGCAGGCCCTTGGTTTTTCACGGACGATGCCGCTTCCAACATGGCCAACATAGACTCTGACATCCCCGAGAACAAGCATCTCAAGCAGGCCGTCAATCACCTCGAAAAGGTGCTCGACTATGCCCCCATGGTGGCCGAGGGCCGCGACGCCACCGTGCACCTCACGACGCAGGACTGGCAGGTGGTGGCCGACGCGCTCTTCAACATGAACGCCCCGGACGAGGCCTTCCCGGACGCGATCAAGGACTACGGGCTCGCCAACGAAAACCAGACCATTACGCTCACGACCGACGACTACGACATCGACATCGAGGTCGTCGCGAGTTAGTCGCGTTGAAGGTTCGGACGTTGCAACGCCCTCCCTAATTCGCGGCGGCGTGGAGGGGAAACGGGGGAACTGATACCCGAAACTGCTCCCCGTCGGCGCGCTGCACGAGATAGTTGCCTTTCACCGTTCCGTTGAACGACTCGATCGTGCACGATCCGTTGTGGACGTGCGTCTCGCCGGGGGGAATCACCGGGTGGGGGCGGAGATTGCCGTCGCCGGTCAGGTCCTGTCGGCTGCCGTTGGCCTCCTGAATGATCCATCGGCGCTGAAGCAACTGGACCTCGGCCGACCCCGTGTTTTCAATGGAAATGGCGTAGCCGAATGCGAACTCGCGCTCCAAAAGATCCGACGGCTCATCCAGATAAATGGGGCGGACGATCACGGTAATGCTACGGGTGGTGGACGCGTAGCTGATCATGGGAACGTTGAAGGACCCCTGAAGGAGTCCACGACTTACCAGGCGGGGGTGAGAATTGACTGAAGGTCACGTACGCGTTTTACCGGTCAGCAAAGAATTGTTCAAAGGGACGCCTCGGATTTTATAAAAGCCCTTCCACAGTCCGGAGCGGTTGACGAACTCTGTGACGGACCCTTGTTTTGAACCAATTCGCGGCACATCGAGAGGTCCCACCCTCGTGTGCCCTTTTGATCCCGCCAACGGTCTCGTGCGCGCTCCGATGGCCTTCCCTTCCGCCGATGCCGCGCCGTGGACGAGCACGCGCATCGCGGCCCTGAATGCTCAGTTTGAGCCCCACGGCCCGAAAGCCATTCTGAATTGGGCCACCCATACCTTCGAGGACGACCTCGCGCAGGGCACCGGCTTCGGCCCATCGGGCATCGTGATCATGCACATGCTGGCCGACCTCCAGCCCGGCACGACCGTCTTCTACCTCGACACGGATCTGCTCTTCCCGGAGACCTACGAGCTGTGCGAGGAGCTGGACGAGCGGCTCAGCGTGGACATTACACGCGTTCACGGCGGGCTCTCGCTCAGTGAGCAGGTCGAGCAGGAGGGCGAAGAGCTCTGGAACCGCAACCCGAACCGCTGCTGTTTTCTCCGCAAGGTGAAGCCGCTTCGGAACTTCCTGGCGGACCGCCGCGCCTGGATCACCGGCGTCCGCCGCGACCAGTCCGAGCGCCGGGCCGACGCGGACATCCTGTCGTGGGAGCCGCGGTACGGCGTGTTCAAGATCAACCCGCTGGCCACCTGGACGCAGAAGGAGGTCTGGAAATACCTCTCCGACCACGAGCTGCCCTACAACTCGAAACACGACCAGGGCTACCCCAGCCTCGGCTGCGTGCCGTGTACCGATCCGGTGGACGGGGCCAACGGCTACACGCGAGAGGGCCGCTGGGGCGACACCGACAAGACGGAGTGCGGGCTCCACACCACGCCCGGGAAGTAGCGCGCGGTGTATCTCCCGGGCGACCCGGAGGCCGATCCGGCCAGACGTGCTGCTCGATGAAGAGCAAATCCACGTCGCCGGCCTCCTGTAAAGACCGTGGAACCTCCCGCTGAACCCGAGGCCTCGTCCCGTCCGGCCTCGAATCGTTTTTGCGGTGCGGACGTTGGAGCGCCCGGCAATTTAGAACGAGTCTAAACACCACGAATGAGCGCGCCCGCCTCCGACACGACGGACACCCAGGAGATTTCCGAGGCCACGGTCCTCTTCGCCGGGGATTCCGGGGATGGAATGCAGATTACCGGCTCGCAGTTTACCCTCGCCTCCGCCTACGCCCACAACGACTTGGCGACGCTGCCGGACTACCCCGCCGAGATTCGCGCCCCGGCCGGCACGACCTTCGGCGTGAGCGCCTTTCAGCTCCACTTCGGCGCCGATGAGGTGCGCACGCCGGGCGAGAAGGTGGACCTCCTCGTCGCCATGAACGCCGCGGCCCTCAAGGTGCACCGGCACCGCGTGCGACCGGGCGGCACCATCATCGCCAACGTCGACGCCTTCGAGGAGAAGGATCTCAAGAAGGCGGATTTCGACCACAACCCGCTCACCGACGGCACGCTCGACGAGTATCAAGTGCAGGAAGTCCCCCTCACCAAGATCACCCGTGAGGCGCTGTCCGACACGGACTTGTCGCGCCAAGAGGTGGACCGGTCGAAGAACATGTTCGCCCTCGGGCTCGCGCTCTGGATGTACGCCCGGCCCGCAGAGCCCGCGCAGGAGTGGATCGAGGAGAAGTTTGACAGCCGCCCCGAAATCCGCGATGCCAACCTGCGGGTGCTGAAGAAGGGATATCACTACGGCGAGACGGTCGACGCCTTCGCGGTACAGTACGAGGTAGACGAGGCGGCCATGCGACCCGGCACCTACCGCGCCGTGCGAGGGTCGGAAGCGCTGGCGCTCGGCCTCGTGGCCGCGAGCGTGAAAAGCGACCTCCGCCTCTTCTACGGCTCCTACCCCATCACGCCGGCCTCGGACATCCTCCACGAGCTGAGCGAGCATAAGAACTTTGGCGTCATCACCTTCCAGGCCGAGGATGAGATCGCGGCCGCCACTTCGGCCCTCGGTGCCAGCTTCGGGGGCGACCTCGGCGTGTGTGCTACCTCCGGCCCTGGCGTGGCCCTCAAGACGGAGACGATCGGGCTCGGCGTGATGACGGAGCTGCCCCTCGTGGTGATCGACATGCAGCGCGGCGGACCCTCCACGGGCCTGCCCACCAAGCCGGAGCAAGGCGATCTCTTGCAGGCCGTCTACGGCCGCAACGGCGAGGCACCCCTGCCGGTGCTCGCTCCCACCTCGCCGGGCGACTGCTTCCACACCGCCTACGAGGCCTGCCGCATCGCCACCACGTACCGCACACCCGTCATCTTGCTGGCGGACGGCTATCTCGGCAACGGCTCGGAGGCGTGGCGCATCCCGGACACCGACGCGCTCCCGTTGTTCAACGTGGACTTCGAGACGGAGAAGACCGAGCGCACCATCCATGAGGACCAGGACGGCAACGACCAGTTTTTGCCATACGTGCGCGACCCGGAGACGCTGGCCCGCGCCTGGGCCACCCCCGGCACGCCCGATCTGGAGCACCGCCTCGGGGGGCTGGAGAAGGAGCACCGTACGGGAAACGTGTCCTACGAGGCCGAGAACCACCAGAAGATGGTGAAACTACGGGCGCAGAAGGTGCAAAATGTGACGCAAGACATCCCCTCGACGTGCGTCCACGGTTCCCCCGACGGCGACCTGCTCGTGCTGGGCTGGGGCTCTACGAAGGGCGCCATCGAGGAAGCAGTGGAGCGATCCCGGCAGATGCCGGGAGTCCGCGTCGGCAGCGTCGTGCTCCGCCACGTGTGGCCCCTGCCGGCGGACCTCGGCGATGTGCTCGACCGCTTCGACCACGTGCTGGTGCCCGAGCTCAACAACGGCCAGCTCATCCGCGTCCTGCGCGACCAGTATCGGCGCCCCTTCACGCCCCTCAATAAGATCCAGGGCCGGCCTTTTCGGGCGGAGGAGATTCTGGAGGAGATTGAGGCCCTGCTGGGTGAGACGACACCCGTATAATCCGTATTGCGATAATCCGTATTGCGTATCTCGTATTTCGTATCGGAGCCTGACCAGCGAAAAATATGCAATACGAAATATGCAATACGCCGCTGCAGGGAATAGACCCCGTTGATGGATCCAACACGAACCGATGAGCGACAAGACGCCTACTCCAAGCCAAAACGGCCAGACCCCGGACGGCACCAAGAAGCCGGATCTCCCGCCCGGCCTCGCCGATGATGGCGACGATCGGGAGGAAGATACATCCGATGAGGCCTCGGAGTCTGGAACCAAGAATCCCGACGGTGGTCGGGACGCCGGGCACGCCAGCGAGTCCGATCAGCAGCCGCCCGGCACCAAGAAACCGGATCTGCCGCCCGAGCTGGCGGGGGGCGACGGAGAATCAGGAGAGGCAGGTACGAAGAAGCCGGACGGTCCCCCCGGCGCCAAAAAACCCGCAGGGCCGCCCTCGCCTGGCAGCGGCGACGACGCGGACGACGGCCCGACGCTCCCACCCGGCTATAGCGGCGATGGGGGCGGCGACGGGCTCTCCCGCGAGGACTTTCAGTCGGACCAGGAGGTGCGCTGGTGCCCCGGCTGCGGCGACTACGCCATTCTGTCTACCGTGCAGCGCCTGCTGCCGGACCTCGGCGTAGACAAGGAGAATGTCGTCTTCATCAGCGGCATCGGATGCGCGGGGCGATTTCCGTACTACATGGACACGTACGGCCTGCACGGCATTCACGGGCGTGCCCCGGCCCTCGCCACGGGGCTCAAGACGAGCAATCCGGAGCTGGACGTGTGGGTCGTGACGGGCGACGGGGATGCGCTCTCCATCGGCGGCAACCACCTGATCCACGTCCTGCGCCGCAACCTCGACACGCAGATCCTCCTCTTCAACAACGAGATCTACGGCCTCACGAAGGGACAGTACAGCCCCACCTCCGAGCAAGGAAAAGTCTCGAAGAGCACGCCCCACGGCTCCGTGGACCGTCCCTTCAACCCTGTCTCTGTCGCCCTCGGCGCCGACGCCTCGTTCGTGGCGCGCACCATGGATCGCGACCCGCAGCACATGAAATCCATGATGCGCGCGGCCCACGACCACAACGGCACCGGTTTTCTGGAGATCTACCAGAACTGCAACATCTTCAACGACGGGGCCTTCTTCGAATTCACCGAGCAGGAGACGAAGGACGACCGTGCTCTCTTCCTGGAGCACGGCGCGCCGATGACGTTTGCCGACGGCACGAAGGGGATCCGGCTCGACACCCTCCAGCCCAAGGTGATCGACCTGGAGAGCGGCAACTGGTCGGTGGACGACTGCCTGGTGCACGACGAGACCTCCCCGGAGCTCGCCACCATCCTCGGCCGCATGTCGTGGCAGGAGGAGGGCGACGCCATTCCCCGCCTGGATGAACCGCCGCTGCCCCGCCCCTTCGGCGTCCTCCACCGCACAGAGCGCCCCACCTACGAAGAGCAGGTCCACCGGCAGATTGCCGACGTGACAACGGAGAAGGGTCCCGGCGATCTCGACGCGCTGCTCCGCTCGGGCGAGACGTGGACGATCGAATAGTTCAATCGAATAGTTCAGGGAGGCGCTTCGAACGGCGAGGTCACTGCGGTGCTCCAAGAACGTCCTCCTCCTATTCGTCCCGTTGTGCCGGCCTCACTCGACAAGCCGCGCAACGTTTTTTATACTTGGAACGGATCCACCCCACCTGTTCAGAAAAGTACGCTCACCTATGGTTTGGACGCACCTCAACAAATTTCGCGACCTTGGCCTGTTGCTCCTCCGTGTGACGATTGGTCTCTATCTGGCTCTTGGCCACGGCTGGGGCAAAGTCGCTGGCGGTCCTGAGCAGTGGGCGGGCCTAGGCGGCACAATGGAGATCTTCGGGCTCGGGTTCGCATCCACTTTTTGGGGATTTATGTCTGCATTTGCGGAATTCTTCTGCGCCCTCCTCGTCGTTCTGGGGCTGCTCACCCGCCCCGCCGCGCTGCTGGTCCTCATCAACATGCTGGTGGCCGCGACGGCGCACATGACGGGCGCAATCGACGGTGGTCCGGAGATGGCACTGCTATACGGATTCGTCTTCCTGAGCCTCGTCCTCATCGGGCCTGGAAAGTACAGCGTCGACGAAGTAGCAGGGTAATCGCGCCCGGCTAAAGTTGTCCTCGGGTCCGCCCGGGTCGTTCGCGTGTCGATAATTTGGAAACCGCCATGGATGTGTCTCACTGGAGCTCAGTCGACCTCTCGCTGCTCGTGCTCCGGATCGGCATTGGCATCTCGTTCGTCTTCGCGTACGGGTGGAGCAAGATCGCGGGCGGCCCCGGCACGTGGATCGACCTTGGGAAAAACATGGCCCTCTTCGGCATCACGGTCTGGCCCACGTTCTGGGGTTCATGGCGGCCGCTACGGAGTTCGTCGGGGGCATGTGTCTGATGCTCGGCCTGCTCTTCCGCCCTGTCCTCGGGCTTCTGCTGGTGGTTATGTTTGTCGCCGCGTCGAGCCACATTGCGTCGGGGGAGGGCCCGTGGCACGCCACGGAGGTGGCAACGGTGTTCGTGGCGCTGTTGTTGACGGGGCCGGGGCGCTACAGCGTGGATGCATATTTCAATTCATCGGAATAACGAGCGGGCAATATGTCGGAGCCCTCCGAATCGCCCGCAGTCCTCGTCGTCGGCGCCGGGCTCGCCGGCCTCGTGGCGGCGACGGAGTTGCACGCATCAGGCGTGTCGGTCCGCGTTTGGGAGGCGCGCGATCGGGTGGGCGGGCGGTGCTGGAGCGTGCCCGTGGGGCCGGACGCCGTGCGGCTCGATCTGGGCGCGGCGTGGCACTGGGCAGAGCATGAGCGAGTGAAAGAACTCGCCGATCGCCTCAGTGTGGACCGCATCC
>PXSZ01000037.1 GCA_003023105.1 Bacteroidetes bacterium QH_10_64_37 | reverse complement strand
TCTTCTGTAGCATCTCCGTAGCATCGTGCAGACCAAGTCCCCCAGGAAAATGCCGGTCCCAATGACGCAGCCTTGCCCGGCATTCAGGCGCCGGCCGTCTCGGTCAAAAAGTCGACCACGACCTTGGCCAACGCCTCGGGGGCGTCGGCGTGGACCCAGTGGCCAGCGCCGTCGATGGTGACGAGCTCGGCGGTGGGAAAACGCTTGCGGATTTCTTCCCGGTCCGCGTCGAGAATGTACTCGGACTTGCCGCCCCGGATGAAGAGGGTAGGCCCCTCGAAGGTCCCGTTGGCCGGAAGGACCGCCGTGATGTCGTCGTAGTGGGCCTGAATGGCGTCCAGGTTCATCGTCCAGGTGTAGGTCTCCCCATCGTAGTCGAGGTTTTTGAGCACGAACTGCCGGATTCGCCACGACGGCACGTCCTCGGCCAGCGCGTCGTCGATCGCGTCGCGGCTCTCGTAGTCCTCAGGATCGATGCGGGCAACGGCCTCCAACAGATCGGTATGCTCGGGGGGATACGCTCGCGGCGCCATGTCGACGACGATGAGCCGGTCGACCCGATCGGGATACGAGAGCGCAGTCTGCATGGCCGTCTTTCCGCCCATCGAGTGGCCCAGCAGGTGGGCCGGGACGAGATCGTGCCGATCAATAAACGTCTGCAGATCCGCCGCCAGGGTCGGGTAATCGATCCGGTCGGCGTGGGGCGAACGCCCGTGATTGCGCTGGTCCACGGCATAGACGCGGGCCACCTTTTGGAACGCCGTCCGGCTGAGGGTGTGCCAGTTTCCGTTCGCCCCAAGAAGGCCGTGCAGGACAATGAGCGGAGGTCCGGAGTCGCCGTACTGGTTGTAAAAAAGCTTCATTCGGGACGTGACTGAGAATAGGTGAACACCGGTCGCACACTCACGGTGAAAGGAGTCGTCCCCCGATGTTTCCGAAGGCCTCTTCTCCTCCGGCAGGACCGGGACGATACAAACGAAATGCATTCTTCCGGACGAACACAACCAAAGTTCTTGCCCTCTCGCCTGCTGATTCTCACAGTACTCGTCGGCCTATTCGTTCTCGGGCCCTGCGCGGCTCAGCCCGCAGACCGTGCCGCCCCGTCGGCGGACTCCTCCTCCGACACCCGTCCCACGGCCTGCTCCTCCTCGACGACGCCGAGACCGATTGCCCTCCAGGCCCTCTCTACAAACACCATGAGCGTGTGGGCGGGAGGGTCCTTCTCAAACGGAGATCTCATCGGAAATATTCAGCACGCGCGAATTGGACTGATTGGGCTCCGATACGAACGCCTCCTCCTCCCCTCCTCCTCGAAAACAAGAACGGAGGGGCCCACACTGACGTATACGGTCGATGTACTTCCGGCTCTCCTCCTGTCCATCCCTCGGAACACGGTGTCCGCTCCGCCGGAAGGCGGGGCCTTGGGAGGCGACTCCGAAGCGCCCCTCTACAAACGAGGCCTGGACACATACGGGGTCGGGATGAGTCCGGCGGGCCTTCGGCTCACCTATCGGGTCGTGAAGCGCGTTCAGCCCTTCATGGCGGGGAGCGCAGGCATCGCGCACTTCGTTCAGTCCGTGCCCAACCACTGGGGGAAACACCTGAACTTCATGTTTGACGTGGGGGCGGGCGTGCAGGTCGTCCTGACGTCCGACCTGATCCTCAGCGTCGGCTACCGCTACTACCATCTGTCGAATGGCTTCCGTGGACAAATCAATCCCGGCATTGATGCAAATCTTTTCCACTTCGGCGTTGCCGTTTCTCAATGATCCCCTTCCGTCCCGCGTCCCGGGAACGCCCCTCGGGCTCTTCGTGCTCACGCTCCTCCTACTGGGAGGCGGGGGTGGACTGTCGTCGTCGCACGCTCAGTCCGAGACGGCGCGCCTCATTCAGGCCCGGGACTTCTACCGGATGCAAGAGGTGCGCGACGTCGCTCTCTCCCCGCACGGGCGGTCCGTGGCCTACACAGTGCGCCGCATTGTTCGTGGGGGAGACTCGGGTCCGACCTCCCAGACGCAGTTGTACGTCACCCCGACGACGGGGAACCGAGGCCCTCGCCTGCTCACCCGAGGGGACCGGACCCTCCGTCAGCCCGCCTGGCACCCCGACGGGACGCACCTCGCCTTTGTACGGCCTGTGCAGGGGACCCCTCAGGTGTTCGTCGTCCCTCTGAGCGGCGGCGCGCCCTATCAGCTTACCGATACCCCGCACGGGGCGCAGCGCCCGCAGTGGAGCCCCAACGGCGAACGGCTGCTCTTTGCGAGTGCCGTGCCTGAGCGAGCCGTGGCACGCCGAACCGGTCGCCCCGGCCCCAGCGAGCGCCCCGGCCGGTCGCCCCGGAACCTCGTTCGCTCCGCGTCAGCGGACACGATCCTCGTGCTCCGCCACGCCCGCACGCTCGACCCGGTGGACACCCTTGACCTAGGACCGGAGGATCAGGTTCGCCCGGGGGCAGACACGGCCCGTGTCCTGCAAACCCCGAGTGATTTGGAGGGGGCGGAGTCCCTCGCTGCGACGCCGGTGGACAGCCTCGCCCTGCTCGCGCCGGACAGTCTGCGCGCCGTCTTCGGCCGCCTGCGTCTGCGCCCCGATACCACGACCGTCCCGGTCGCCCCGGATACGACCGCCGCGCCGGGCGGCAATCTCACGCAGGTGCGGCGGTGGATGCGCCGGAATCGTCGGCAGGGGGCCCCCCTCGTGTCCTCCCGGCTCGACCTCCAGGGCGAGCGCCGGCTTCAGCCTTCTCCCACCTATCGTCACCACTTCGTCGTCGAGGTCCCGTCCGGCATCCGCTCCGGAACGCCGCCTCGTCCCGAGGCCCGGTCCGTCACGAAGGGCTATCGTGCCTACGGCCGGGCCGAGTGGCTACCGGGCAGCGGACAAATCGTCGTGAGTGGAATGCCCCCGACCTCCCGCCCCCCCGACCGCGTGCGGCAGCGAAACCTGTACGTGGTGGACCTGACCCGAGATCGGATCCGGCGCCTGCTCCGAATCAAGAACTACGCCCTCACGGCCCCGGACGTTACGGCCGACGGCACCATGATTGCGTTCCGGGCGACGGCGCTCTCGGACACGAGCGACGAGCAGGCCGAAATTGGACTCTTTGCCCTCGACGGTCGCTCAGAGCCGAGGGTCATCACGAGCACGCTCGATCGGGACGTGGGCTCCTTCCGATGGTCGCCCGAAGGATGGTACCTCTACGCCACGGCCCCGTCGCGCGGCGGACGCCCGCTGTACCGCCTCACTCCCTTCGCCCGGGACACAAGCGCACAGGAGGGTTCTCCCAAAATGACCCCGGATCAGCCAACCTCGCGGGACGACTTTGTCTTTGATTCGACGATGGTTCGCCCCGCCGAATATGAGCAAATGACAGCCGACACGCGTGCCGTCCACGCCTTCGAGGTAACCAGCGCCTCGGTCGTCTACGCCGCGACCGACCCCACCACGCCCTCGGCCCTCTACACCAACACCGTTAGTTTCAACAACGAGCAACCGCTGGCAACCCCTAATGCGGACTGGTTGGCGCAGCGGCGCGTCGCAACGCCGGAGCGCATAACGGTGTCTCACGACAGCCTCGACATCACGGGCTGGGTGACGCGTCCAGCCTCGTCCTCCGACTCTGATCGGACGCCCCTTTTCGTGCAGGTGCGAGGCGGCCCGCCCGAATTGAATGCCCCGTACGGGCCCGGGACGTGGTTCGAGCGCCAGTATCTCGCCGGGCGCGGCCTCGGTCTCCTTGAAGTGTTCCCGCGCGGCTCCGCCGGGTTCGGGACGGCCTTCCGACGCGCCAACCACCAAAACTGGGGGCCGGGCCCCGCACAGGA
The DNA here is from genome assembly GCA_003023105.1 of Bacteroidetes bacterium QH_10_64_37. Next base: position 19,628 of record PXSZ01000037.1, on the reverse strand, counting down.
CGTGCTCGCCCTCGCCGACTCCGCCGCAGCCCTGCCCTGGACCGACTCGACGCAGGTGGCCCTCGGCGGCACCTCCTACGGGGCCACCGTTGCGACCTGGCTCCTCGGGCAGACGGATCGCTTTGCGGCGGCCGTGGCGCTCAACGGGATCTACGACCTGCCCGCGCTCCTGGACGCAGGACAGGCGTGGCGACTCGTGCCGCAGGGGTTCGGCGGACATCCGTGGGAGGGACCCTCCACCCTGCGCGCCGACTCTTCGACGCATCCCACCGGCTCCCTCCCGTCGGCTCGATCCCAGGACACCCTGCGTTCGGCACGATTGCAGGACACCCCGCGCGCCGCCCTCCACCGCAACTCGCCGATCACGTACGCCGACCAGATCAACACGCCCCTGCTCCTCCTCCAGGGCGGCACCGACCGGCGCGTGGGCCTCTCCCAGAGCGAGCGCCTCTACAAGCGCCTCAAGATTTTGGAACGGCCCGTCGAGTACGTGCGCTATCCCGGCGTAGGGCACGACCTATCGGCCTCCGCGACGCCCCGCATTCGTCTCGACCGTCTCGTGCGGACCTACGAGTTTCTCGCCCGCTTCCTCGACATTTCCGAAGCGTCCGAACGGCCTCTTTCAACCGACGCCGCCCGTCCGTGAGGCGTCCGAGGGGCGCGATGCCTGAACTTGATGCAGAAAAAGGTACGCCCCGAGCGCGATGAACAGGTAGAAGTCCAGCACGCGCCAGACGAGCAGGGTGGGTGCCATCAGGGTCTCGGGCATGAGCGGGCCGATGAAGAGGGCGTATAGTCCTTCGAGGCCGCCGGAGCCGCCGGGGGTCGGCATGATGAGGCCGACGAGCATCGTGGCGGCCGACCGTAGAAAGAGCAGCACCGCATCCGCCGCGTGCAGGCTCCGGACGATGAAAAAGACGATCGCGTACCGCGAGAGCCAGATACCCGCTGTCAGGAGAAAGCCCCACCCGTAAAACGAGAAGGGCTGGGTGCCGAGGCGCTTGGCGCGTCGGAAGTAGGAGCGCAGCTCGCGCATCCCGCGCTTCCGAAAGCGGCGCAGCAGAGGCCACTGAAGGACCCAGTCCCCCATTTCCACGAGAGCGCGGGGCCGAATCAAGGTGAAATAAGCGAAGGCAACGCCCCAGAGGAAAAGGAGGACGAATGTGAGAACCAGCGTCCAGCCCCCCCACATGCCCGCTGCCTCCGGGAGCAGTTCGACAAAAAAGCCGGCCCCGATCAGCACGGGAATGGCCGCCACGAACCACAGCTGATTGAGCAGCATGCAGAAGAGCATGAGTGCCGCCGACTGCCCGACCGGAAGGTCTGCGTCGCGGGCCACGTAGAAGGTCGCCACGGGCCCGCCCCCCACGACGGTCGGGGTCACGTTCGCAAAAAAGTACCAGGCGAGCTGGCCCCGCGTCCCGCTCGCGAGGTCGAGCCGCCCCTGCGACACGTAGCTCAGCCGCCACCCGCCGAAGCCGATCCGGGACAGCGCCGCTGCGACGGCGGCAAGCAGCAAGAGGGGCTGTGCCTGGTCCACCGTCTTGCGAAACGCCGCCGGGTCGAACGTGAAGTAGCCGATGATTGCCAGGACAAGCAGGCTGAGGAGGAGCGACCCGGCGATCTGTCCGACGGAGACCGACGTGGGGTCCTGAGAGGCGGCCGGGTCCGACGGGTCGGCGTCCGAGGAAGAGGACGTTCGGTTCATCCGTATTGGTCGCTTGCCGGGATCTCTTGGGGCTCGGACGAGTCGCCGTCGCGGGAGGGGGTGGGGGCGTCGGAGGACGGGAGCCAGGCCGAGAAGTCGCGGTCCAACAGGTCCGCAAGGCGCCGAACGTGGGGCGCAAAGCGGGTCCGAAGGGCGCGTTCGAGCGCCGGATCGAGGGTGGGGCGGTCGGAAGCATCCCCGATACTCCGGCGGCGAATAAACTGCTCCACGGGGAGCCGGATCGACTCCGGGATCCACCGGCGGGTCGCCGACCGGAGCCGGGACGGAAAAACGGAGAGGAGCCTGCCGAGCGCGCGACTCTGCTCCTCCCCGGTCTGATTGAGATACGCGTCGGTGTCCACCTCCACCGTGGGATCCACCCCGAGGAAGCGAAAGATTTCCTGCAACGAAGCGTCGGGGGCGTGCGCGAGCGCCTCGGACCGGAGAATGAGAAACCGGTCTCGGGAAACGCGTGCGAACCACTGTTCCAGGGGATCGGCGTAGACGCCGTCGGCAAAGTAGCCCTTCCAGGCCTCCCGTTTCGACGCTGGATCGGCCTGCTCGGCCTCGAGAGCCTCCTCGAATGAGAGCGGCTCTCGCCCCTCGGACACGTTATGGAGGTAATGCGAGTAGGCGCGCTCCACCGGGTCGCGGAGAAGAAGCAGAAAGCGGGGCGGGGCCTCGCCGTAGAGCCGCTGCATGCGGTCGGCGGCCTCCTCCACGTTCCGGAAATAAGACGGCGTGGCGTCTCCGGTGAGACGGTCCTCCGCGTCCGAAAAGTACTGGAGATACGAGTCGAGGCCGGACGAAAACCGTTCCTCCTCGGCGTCGAAAAAGTGCAGCTCCTTCTCGTACGGAAGAAAGAGGGCCGGATGCTGGCGAAGGTAGTGATGCAGCGAGGTCGTCCCCCCCTTCGCCACCCCCAGCACAAAAAAGTCAGGAAGCGCGTCGGACGCTCGGGTCATGGCAGCGGAATAAAGAAAATGCCCGATCAGATGTGGTTTCGCGCCGGCCTCACACCGTCTACTGCAAATCAACGTGCATCTTTCAGGCCGTCGGCTTTATCGGCCCGTTCGTTGGTTTTGCCTCCATACTCCGATGAAGGGACGACGTGCGCGTCGTCCCCACGTCCACGGAGGACGCGAAAACGCACACGGAACCCTCGTATTCGATATCGCACTGGGCTTAGTTTTCCGGGTTATCTGAACGGACTGAGGGATCGCGAGGCCGTTCCTTCGTTCCCGGGATGTCCGCCGGGCGCAGGAGCTCATCGTAGTGCTGGACGAGCCGGGCGTGAATCCGGTCCCGGGCAAAGCCCTGCGCCCGCTCGTACGCCGCCGTTCCCATCTCGCGGCGACGCGATGCATCGAGCACGAGGCGGCGCACGCGGTCGGTGAACGCGTCGGGATCGTCCGGGGGGCAGAGGAAGCCTGTCGTTCCCTCTTCCACGAGGTCCCGGCTGCCCGCCGCGTCGGCACAGACGGTGGGGAGGCCCGACGCCATGGCTTCGAGGGTCACCTTGCCAAACGTTTCCGTGTCGCTCGGAAAGAGAAACACGTCGGCCGAGGCGTAGGCGCGGGAGAGCGCCTCGCCGTGCAGAAAGCCGGTAAACGTCGTGTGGGGGAGCCGGGCCTCCAGTTCCTCCCGAGCGGGACCGTCGCCCACAATGAGGCTCCGGTGGGGCACGCCCTGATGCTCCAGGCGCTCGATGACCTCGGCGTACGTGTCGAGCCCCTTCTCCCAGACGAGCCGACTGACAAAGGCCACGACGACCTCGTCCGTATCCAGGCCGTGCGCGCGTCGCCACGACGCGGAGCGATGGCCGGGATTGAACCGGTCGGAATCGATGCCGCGCTGCCAGAGCCGGAGGCCCTCCTCGATGCCGTAGCTCCGAAGAATGTCCTTCATGGTCGTCGTCGGGACGTAGACGTGGTCGCACCGCTGATAGAAGTGGCGCAGGTAGCGCCAGACGACCGGTTCCAGCAGACCCAGATGATAGTACTTCAGGTAGGACGCAAAGTGCGTGTGGTAGGTCCCCGCAACCGGGATGCCGGCGGCTCGGCCGAAGCGCAGGGCCTGGAACCCGAGCAGATCGGGCGTGGAGATCTGGAGGAGGGTCGGCTCAAACGCCTCCAGTTCCTCCTGCACCGACGACGTGAGGCCGAGGGAGCACCGATACTCGGAGCGGCCCGGAAACGGAATGGACGGCACCGGGATCAGGGTTCCGGCATGGTCGAGGGCCGGGTCGTCGCCCGTCGGGGCGAACACGCGAGCGGGAATGTCCCGGCGTTCGAGGTAATCGACCAGACGGTTGAGCGTCAGGGCAACGCCGTCGGCGATGTGATTGTACGCACCGGCGAACAGCGCAACGCGCTTCCGGGGGCGATTTGCAACGTGGGAGCCGGCAACGTGCATAGACAATCTGGGCACGACTCAGTGGAGAGAAAAACCGGACGGTCGGGCCTGAGATCGGCCCTCCGGAGACCGCAAGCATGGCCGCGAGAATTCGGGCAAACGTCACGCCGTATTGTCGTTCGGAGCACAAGATGTTTCGCGCTCCCCCGAGCAGAGGGGCGTCACGGCGATTTTTGAGAGTACCCTTCGCGACGGAGCTCGATCCCTGCCACGCTGTTTCTGAATCAAAATGTCGGCAGGGAGGGCCGGTTCGCCGGGACGTGAAGGAACGCTCAACGGTGGACAGTTTCGGGGAAGTTCCTGTCCCGTAGAAGGGAGTGCTCTCATACATGGGGACATGTTCAGACGTGGAACCCCCACCGAACCCTGCCGTGCGTCCCGATGGGGTTTGATTTCGTCGGTAGAAACGCTTCGTCCGGAATGCTGAATGCGCTCGTCGCCCGCCTTTGGGCCGAATGGGCTCGCCTCCGCCGCGCCGCCACGGCGCTCGACCGGCAGACGACGTTCGTCCTCGCGTTCGCGGCGCTGCTCGTCGTCCTGCAGTTTATCCTCGGCGACCGGGACCTCTTTCGCCGCCACCTCGCCTCGGCCCTCCCCGAAGGCTCTCGGGGCTGGCGCGGGCTCGGCAGTTGGGGCTGGTGGTTTGGCATGCAGGGCCTGCTCGGCTTCGTGGTGCCGGCCCTCGCCCTGCGAGCCCTCTTTGCGAACGACGCCGCTGAGATGGGGCTGGGCCTCGGGGCGTGGCGATTCGCAACGGTCGTTGCGGCCCTGTACCTGCCCATTGTGGCGGTGGGCACGTGGGTCCTCTCCGACGGCGCCGCCTTCCAGCAACAGTACCCGCACTACCAGCCCGCCGCTCGGGACTGGACCGTCTTCCTGCTCTACGAGGCGCTCTTCCTGTTTTACTGGATCGGGTGGGAATACCTGTGGCGCGGGTTCGTGCTGTTCGGCACGGCGCCGGCCTTCGGCGTCCACGCCATTTTCGTGCAGGCGCTCCCCTTCGCCGCCCTGCACGTCACAAAGCCGTGGCCGGAAGCGCTCCTCTCGGTCGTGGGCGGCATTGCGCTGGGGGCGCTCGTCTGGCGCTGCCGGTCCTTCTGGATCGCCGTCCCCATCCACGCCGCGCAGATGATGCTACTCGACCTGTGGTGCACCCTGCGCATACGCACCGGCGTGTCGGGCACCGGCCTCGATGCCTTTTTCGACCTGCTCGGTCAAATTGGGGGATAAGAAGAGCGAAGTGGATCTCCCGTCTCCATCGCCAACGATGCTGTTCTCGCAGCGGCGCGTACCTGCTGCAATTCCGCGCTGCCGGCCGCACCGAGACGCGACGGATGACAATCGTTCGGTAGGGCGCTCGCCCCTCTCCGTTCTCCCCTCCCCCCGCGTCACAAGAAGAGCTCCACGGTCCCCGTATTCATCACCGTCCGCACGTACGGCTCGAGCGTGGCCGTGTAGTGGATCCGGAGGTCCAGGTCGCCGATCGACTGCCGCACCCCAAACCCGGCGCTGGGGCGGAGGCCACTCACGTCGCGCACCCCAATGCGGTCGAGCCCAGCCCGGAGTTCGAGAATGTCGACGGCCCGGAACGACGCCCCCACACGGCCCCGCAGGTCGTGGAGGAGAAAGGACTCCGTGCGAGTCTGCGCCTGCGGGCCGCCGGACGTGACGAGAAAATCGGAAACGCGTCGCTCCCGGGACGTGTAGTGGGACTCGATCTCGGCCAGGAGGCGCAGCCGCTCCCCGAGCAGGGAATAGCCCGCTCCGAAGCGGAGGCGCACCGGAAACCGATCCGTGTGACTGCCCCCGCCGACCGCCGAGGTGTCCCACTCGTACTTGGCCAGCAGGTCGTTGACGGCGGCGGCTATGGACAGCCGGTCGGTGGCCTGCACGCTCACCCCAAGGTCGACCCCAAAGCCCCGCACCGGGTTCACCTCGGGCACGAGGTCGGACTGGTAAAGCGTGAGGGCCGTGCCCACCGCGAACCAGTCCGCAAAGCGGTTGCCGAACGCGAGGGACAGAGCAAACTCATCGGTCGACAGGGTTTCGGTGTGGGCGCCGTCGGCGTTGCGGCCGTCAATGTTGCCGACGCCCGCGTGGATAAGACTGAGCCCAATTCCCGCCGTGGGCCCTATGGGCGTCGTGAACTCGAGAAACTGCAGCTTGCGGTCGAACGACAGCAGGGCGGCGGAGGCCGAGACCCGCTGGCCGGAGGCCGACGGCAGGAGCGCCGGGTTGTAGTGGGGACTCACGTCCGCAGAGGGATCGGCCACGAGCGCGTTGCCCAGCGCCATGCCCCGCGCCCCAAACCCGAGCCGTGAGAACGCCCCCGTCCCGGTGTCCTGCCCAAGCACCGGCGACGGCGCTCCTCTCACCAGGCCCATCCCCAGGAGCAGGACCAGCAGCGCCGAGCGACCCAAACGCTTGAGCAGCGGCGCAATCAGCGAAGCATGCATGAAGCAGCGGACAGCAATAGGAGAAATTCCGCGCCCCCTCCGGAGGCGAAACGGTCAGTTCGAAAGGAGGATTTTTCCCCGCGCCGTCGTGCCCCTCAGCTCAACCGTGTATAGGTACGTGCCCGTCGGCAGGCGGAGGCCCGACGCGCCGGTTCCGTCCCACACCATTTCCTGCCGACCGGCGGACTCCTCTTCGCGGAGGGTGCGCACGCGGTTCATGCCGAAGTCGTAGATGGTCACCTCCACCGTCTGCGGCTCCGGCACCTCGTACGCGATCCGCACCACCTCGTCCCGCGAGGGAATGAACGGGTTCGGATAGGCGTACGTCTTCACGTCCGGCACCTGCTCGGTGGGCTCCTCGGGGTTGACGGGCACCTCGGTTCGGAACAGCTGCCATTGGGGAGCGGGCGCACCGGCGTTGCCGGGCAGCAAGCGAGGCTCCTGCGCCCGATCCAGGCGAAGCAGTCCCTCCGTCGTGCCCACCCAGAGCGCAGAGGGCGTCACCTCCACGGCCCGCGCTGTCATCCCGCCCGGCAGCACCTGATCCTCATCCTGAAGCGCCACCTCCTCGATGCCGCGCCACGTTTCTCCCTGGTCGCCGGACACGAAGAGCCCCGACTCGGCGGCGGCGTAGACGCGGCTCCGCCGCGCGGCCAGTCCGTTGACCTGCTCGCCGATGAGGGGTTGCCGAAAGGTCTTTCCCCCGTCGGGCGTCATGGTGATCCCGGTGCGCTGGAGTGGCCCTCCCGTGTCGGCTCGCAGGGTGGCCATCCAGATCGGATTGCGCCCGTTGGGGCGGGGCTGCTCGGCCAGTTCAAACACAATCTGCCCGGTCAGGCTGTTCGGGGTCCCATCCGGGCGAAAGAGCCGCCAGGCGCGGTCCCCGTTCGGCCCCGCGTCGCCCGGGGTCGATCGGTTGAGTCCGGCCACCGTCCCGGCCCACACCGTACCCGTCTCGTCCACCAGCACGCTGAGCGACCGGTAGTTCTGGAAGCCGCGGCCGTCGTCGAGGGGCGGGGCCACGAGAAAGTCGTACGACTCAGACGGCTCGATGCGGGTGCTCGTGTCGGGCGGAAGCACGATCCGCGTCGAGTCTTGCTCCGTCCAGCGCCGGAGCCCACTTCGGGACCCGGCGATCCACACGGTGTCCCCACCCCCCCCGAGGGCGATGTCGCGGGGCGCACTGCCGGCCTGTTGCGTGATGGGCACCGCCGGGAGCGTGGATTCGCCGTAGGCCACCGTCGTGTCGCCCGGATCATCGAGTGGGACGGGCCGCTCTTCGAACGACTGCCCCCCGTCGGTAGACACCAGAAATCCGCCCGCCCCAATCGCATCGCCCCCCGCGTCGAAGGCAAGGCCCGCCCAGACGGTGGACTGTGCCGCCGATTCGCTCTCGGTGGCCAGCGAGAGGACGACGTTGCTCCCGTCGATGAGCCGACGCTGGACCACCGGACCATCGGGCCGGAAGAGTTGATTCTTTTCTTCCACGTACACCGTGAGCAGGGGTCCCATCCAGAGCGAATCCCCGGCCGCCGAAAGCTCCTGAACCGTATTGCTCGCAAGTCCAGTGATCGGGCGAAGATCCTGCAGGCGTGGAGACGCCTCCTGTCCCCTCGCCGGCGCCGCCACCGTCCCCAGCACGAAAAGACACACGAAAAGTCGCCGCATCGGCCGTCTGGACAGACTCATTCTGACAGTGTGAGGGCGCTCGCTGTGTCCGACGAGTCCGTCGGGACGAACCGCAACTGCCCCGTCACCCGGTTGCTCGCGAGGCTGTCGTCGTCTACGGCAAAGACCCGGATGGTATAAATTTCATTGACGAGAGGCAACGAGAGCGGGAGCTCCCCGCCGTACAGGGGAGGTTCTACAGGGGAAAGTGAACCCGAAATCGTGCCCCGCGGGTTCGACGACGGTTCGAGCACAAACACGACACGCACCACCGCTCCGTCCGGGTCGGTCGCCCGCGCTGAAAGATTTAGCGAATCCTGGACCGTAGAGTCCTGCACCTGATCGGGCGGCAGGTTCGACTGGTGGATGCTGTCGGGCACCACCTGGAGGGCCGTGACCGAGGGTGGCTGTTGATTGCGGTCCGGAGCCGGCACCGTATCACACCCCAGCAGCCCCAGGCTCACACCGAGCAGCACCGCCCCCAGGAGGCGCCCCAAAATGGACGAGAATGGGATCCGCATCAGAGGCACGGTTCAGACAAACAGAATTCCGCTCACGCCCTTCTTTCCCCACAACACCCAATCCCCAGTTCTCAACACAAACCCCTCAACGCATAACGTCACAGCGTGCTCAGGGGCTGCAGGCTAAAGCAGAGAATAAAGATGGCAATGGCCACATAGCCCAGGACCCGCTGCGTGGGGGTGAGCCGCTGGGTCTGCATCACCGGTGGGTGTTTGACCTGCACGAGAAAGATGATCAGGAGGCTCCACACCAGCCAGCCGGTCCAGCCGAGCCCGGTCCCCCCAAGCGTGATTGCCCCGGCCACGCCGCCCAGGAGTCCGACCAATCCGAACAGGGTGCGCCGCGAGGTTCCGCCGAAGATTTTGTACAGGTACCCATAGTAGATGGCCGCCAGGAGGATCCACGAGGAGCGGCCCAACCAGGGCCCCATGTCGTACAGCGCCCGGCGCGTCTCGTCCATAAACCCGATGCCCCCCGACCACAGCAGCACGAACACGAAAGCCTGCGCGAAGCGGCGGTGCCATTTGTCGCCCAGCAGCGCGTAGAGCACGTGGACCGGGTAGTGGTACATCTCGTACATCGGCGGCACGTTCGCAAAAAACTGCGACAGGAACCAGTAGAGGGGCGTGCTTCCCACCACCAGGATGAACGTCCCTTCGCCCGTCTCGGGCGGCGTATCGGGGAAGGTGCCGTACTGCCGAATGTGCTCCTTCACCGCCTCATGGCCCGGCAGGTCGAGCAGGTATTCGGGCGGCGGCAACGTGGCGAAGCCGTAGAGGAGGGCCCCCAGCGCCACCACGAAGCCCGCCAGCGGCCCGGCCACGCCGATATCGAAGAGCGAGCGCGTGCTCGGGATGCGCTGCCGAATGCTGATGACCGCCCCGAAGTTGCCGATGCCGTTGAACGGGAACGGGATGTAGTACGGGAGCGACGTGCGCACGTCGTGATACCGCGCCGCAAAGTAGTGCCCAAACTCGTGCACCGTGAGGAAGGCGAGGAGGGGAATCGCGTAGCGCAGGCCGTCGAGGAGCCACGCCTGATTGACGGTCACGAAGAGGAGCGAGACCGTCTCGTCGTGCGCCGCGTAATAGAGCGGCCGGTTGGCCCACCACGCGGCCCCCACGTAGACCGTGGACACCAGGGTGAGCACAAACAGGAGCAGGTGCAGCCAGTAGCGATCGGTCGCGGACTGACGCGGAGCGGCGGTCTGTGCCGTCGGCGGCTCTTGTTCCGTCTCGACGGAGGGGTCGCGGGAGGACTGGTTCGGTTCCACAAGTGAAGACGTACGTCGATAGCGAGCGAAGTACAACCGCGATGCCCGGCTCCGCATCAGCGAAGCGCGGCGAGGCCGGCCTCAATGCGATCCAGGGCCGTTTCGAGGTCCTCCATCGACGAGGCGTACGAGAGGCGAAGCCCGTCGGGCGCCCCGAAGGCCGGGCCCGGCACGAGGGCCACGTCGTGCTCCTCCAGGAGGTAGAAGCACAGGTCGCCGCTGTCCTCGATGGTCGAGCCGTCGGGCGCCTCCGCCCCAAAGAAGCTCGACACGTCCGGGTACAGGTAGAAGGCCCCTTCGGGCGTGGGGCAGCGCACTCCGTCGATGGCCCGCAGGCGCCTCAGCACCGCGTCGCGCCGGCGCCGAAAGGCGGCCACCATCTCGTGCACCGGCCCTTTGTCCATCTCCAGGGCCGCCACCCCGGCCTTCTGCGTGATGCTGCACGGGGCGGACGTAAACTGTCCCTGAACCTTGGCCGCAGCCTGCGCGATCGGCTCGGGCGCCGCCATGTAGCCGAGGCGCCAGCCCGTCATCGCGTACGCCTTGGAGAACCCGTTCACCGTGATCGTCCGGTCCTTCATGTCGGGAAACGACGCGAAGGCCCGGTGCTCGGCGTCGTAGAGCACGTGCTCGTAGATCTCGTCGGACACGACGTAGACGTGCTCATAGTCGCGCACCACCTCGGCGAGCGCCGCCAGCTCCTCGGGCGGGTACACCGTGCCGGTGGGATTGGAGGGGCTGCAGAGGATGAGGACCCGCGTGCGTTCGGTGAGGGCATCGTCGAGCTGCTCGGGCGTCAGGCGGTACTCGTTCTCCACGCCCGTCAACACCTCTACCGGCGCGGCCCCACTGAAGCGGGCCATCTCGGGGTAGCTCACCCAGTAGGGCGCCGGCACCAGCACCTCGTCCCCCTCGTCGCAGAGCGCGTGAATGGCCAGCGCGAGCGACTGTTTGGCTCCGTTCGAGCACACCACCTGATCCGGCGTGTACGACAGGTCGTTGTCGTGGTCAAGCTTGCGACAGATGGCCTCCCGCAGCTCCAGGGTGCCCGGATTTTCGGTGTAGTGCGTGAATCCGTTCCGGATGGCCTTCACGCCCGCATTGGCAATCGGCTCCGGCGTGTCGAAGTCGGGCTCCCCGGCGCTGAGGGCCACCACGGGGTGCCCTTGCCGTCGCCGCTCCTCGGCCCGGGACTTCATGGCGAGCGTGGCGGACGGCTGCATCGCGTCCACGCGGTCGTTAAAGCGAATGGAGGTCGTCGTGGGAGACATGGGGCTACTGATGCGGCGTGAGAACGTTACCGATGTGAGAGGAAGTTCGGAAATCGGGCGCTCCGGCCCTACAGAGTGCTCGTGGGCAGAAGGATTGTGTATGGGCGTTTGGGCGGTTCGCTTCTGCGCCTCCCTCCTCTCCCACACCCCCACCCCGATGGCGCTCGGGGCGTGCTCTCCCACTCGCCTACGCCACCTCCACCGGGGCCGGCTGCATCTCGAAATCGTCGAGGAAGCGGGTGTCGAAGTCTCCGCGCTTGAACCGTTCGTCGTCCATGAGCTGCCGGTGGAACGGGATCGTGGTCTGTATGCCTTCCACGACGAACTCGTCAAGCGCCCGGCGCATCTTGCGGAGGGCGTGGTCGCGCGTCTTGCCGTACGCGATGAGCTTGGCGATCATCGAGTCGTACGTAGGCGGAATCCGGTAGCCGGAGTACGCGGCCGTATCGACCCGAATGCCATGCCCGCCCGGCTGGTGAAACGCCGTAATGTCGCCCGGGGCAGGGCTGAAGTTCTTGAACGGATTCTCGGCGTTGATGCGGCACTCGATGGCGTGGCCCTCCATCGGTGGACGCTCGCTTTCGATGCCCTCCCCCCTCGACACGCGGATCTGGTACTCCACCAGGTCGCAGTCGGTGACCTCCTCGGTCACGGGGTGTTCCACCTGAATGCGCGTGTTCATCTCCATGAAGTAAAAGTTGCGGTCGGCGCCCACGAGAAATTCGACCGTTCCGGCACCCTCGTAGTTTACGGATTCGGCCCCCCGAATGGCCGCCTCGCCCATCTCCGCACGGAGGTCTTCACCGACGATGGGCGACGGGCACTCCTCCACGAGCTTCTGGTGGCGACGCTGGATGGAGCACTCCCGCTCCCCGAAGTGCATCACGTTCCCCTTGCCGTCGCCCAGGACCTGGATCTCAACGTGCCGCGGCTTCTCCACGAATTTCTCGATGTAGACCTCGGGGTTGCCGAAGGCCGCGTCGGCCTCGGACCGCGCCCCGTTGAAGGCTCGCTCGAAGCCCTCCGCCTCCCGCACCAGCCGCATTCCGGTACCCCCGCCGCCCGCGGCTGCCTTCACCATGACGGGAAAGCCGATTTCGGATGCGATTTCGTAGGCCTCGTCGAGATCATCGATGGTGCCGTCCGACCCCTCCACGATGGGCACGCCGGCTTCGTGCATTTTCTCTTTCGCCTTCGACTTCTCCCCCATCAGCCCGATGGTCTCCGCCGACGGGCCGATGAACTCGATGTCGTTGTCGGCGCAGATCTGGCTGAACTCGGCGTTCTCGGCGAGAAAGCCGTAGCCGGGATGGATGGCGTCGGCCCCGGTCACCTCCGCCGCGGCGATGATGCGGTCGGGGCGCAGGTAGCTCTCCCCAGAGGCGGGCGGCCCGATGCACACGGCCTCGTCGGCGAAGCGGACGTGCAGCGCGTCGCGGTCCATCGTGGAGTACACCGCCACCGTGTTGATCTCCATCTCGTGACAGGTACGGATGACGCGCAGCGCAATCTCGCCGCGATTGGCGATGAGAATTTTTTGGATGTCACTCATGCGGGATCAGAGTCTTTGCCACGTGCAAGCATTTTCCCGTCTGCTGCCAGGTCTCGAAGGCGTGAGGCATGATTCGTGACGTATTTCGTATTGCGTATTTCGTATCCTTCTTACGCAATACGCACTACGCAATATGCATTTTGGACGAACAAAAAAACGACTCTCTACAAGATCACGCTCGGCGATTCCATAAAGACGGCTTTACATGAAAACAGCCCCGGATCGCTCCGGAGCCATCGGGCGGAGGCAGGACGTTACCCCTCATCGAGCACGAAGAGCGGCTGGTCGAACTCGACCGGCTCGGCATCCTCGACCAGGATTTCCGTGACGGTCCCCGAGGTCTCGCACTCGATCTCGTTCATCAGCTTCATCGCCTCGATGATGCAGAGCACGTCCCCCTCCTCCACCGAGTCGCCCGCTTCTACGAACGAATCGGCGTCGGGCGACGGGGCGCGGTAGAAGGTCCCCACAATCGGGGCTTTCACCACGTACTCCTCAGCCGCAGCCTCGGTCTCGTCCGCCTCCGCCGTCTCGTTCTCGGCGGCGTTCTGGGCGGGCGCCGATGCCTCAGAGGTGCCGTCTTGCGACGCTTCATTGGCCGTCTGCGGAGTTCCACTCGCCGACGCGGCCGACTGCTGGGGCGTTCCCGACGGTTGTTGGGAGGGCTGTCCCTGCGGCGGGGCGTAGGCCTGAGGGGCCATCGGCTGCTGGGGCTGGGGCGCGCCGTACTGCATCTGGGCCGGGGACCCCGTGGGCTGCATGACGACCTGCGGGCTGTTCTGCCGAATGGTGAGCTTGAAATCCTCTTCCTCAATCTCGACCTCCGACACCCCGCTCTCGGCGACGAGTCGAAGCAGTTCCTGAATCTTCGAGAGCTCCATACGTCTGGGTGATTGTGTGCAAAAGAACTGCGGGCGCGCTTTCTCGTCTACACCGTGGAAGCGGCGGAGACCCGGGTTTCGTACTCGTTCGTCTCGGTGTTGACGCGGACGACGTCCCCCTCGTTAATGAAGAGCGGCACGTCAATCGTGACCCCGCTTTCCAGGGTGGCCGGCTTGTCACCGCCCTGCGCGGTGTTACCCTTCACGCCAGGCGTCGTGCCGACGACCTCCAGCTCCACCTTCTGGGGAATCTCGGTGCGGAGCGGCTCCTCGGTGTCGGTGCGAAACAGGATGTCGACCTCGCCCCCCTCTTTCAAGAACTCGCGTCCCTCCACCTGCTCCGCCGGCATCGAGAACTGCTCGTACGACTCCTGGTCCATGAAGTGGAGGCCGTAATCGTCCTTATAGAGGAACTGATGCTCGCGGCGCTCCACCCGGATCTCGTCGACCTTCGCCCCGGCCCGGAAGGTCTCTTCCACCTCGTGGCCGTCCTTCACGTTTTTCAGGGTCGTGCGCACGAAGGCCCCGCCCTTGCCGGGTTTGACGTGGAGAAAGTCGACGATCTCCCAGAGGTCATCCCTCCAGATAAATGTCATGCCGTTTCGAAAGTCACTCGTGTCCGCCATACGCCGTGTGCGATTCGCTTCGTTCGAAATAACAGCGCGTAATATACTACTCCACGGACGGGGGTGTCAATGTATCCCGAGTGTCCAGAGATTGCAGTAGATGTAAATAAAGGCTCAATCGCAGTCTTTGTTGCGGACCTGGGCGCTGAACTCCGCAATTCACGCAGGATCCAGTTCTACCGAAACTCCTTCTCTTTGCTGAGCACGTCGGGCAGATCGGTGACGCCGAAGGGGCCGTGCCGGTACTTCAGCGGCTCGCCGTAGGTGGCCCCCACCGTGTAGCCGTAGGTGCGGGCGCGGGCCTTGATCCACTCGAAGAACTCAGGGTTGGACACGAACGTCTCCGGCTCGTCCGCGTCCGGCTCGTAGTCGGGGTTGTGAAACTGCGACTCGAACGCCTGGAGCGCCTCGATGCGCTGGTCCCACACCGGCGTCACGTCCACCACCATCGTGGGCTCGAAGGAGACGGCCTGCATGTAGTGGAGCACGTGGTGGGGGCGCCAGGGCTCCTGGGGGGTGCCGTTGGAATTGGTCGTCTCGACCTCTTGCAGCCCGCTGTGGTAGAGGGCGTCGGTGGAGAGCTCGCAGGCGTCGCTGTGGTCGGGGTGGCGCGACTCCGGCGGATTAATGAGGACGATGTGGGGCCGGTACCGGCGCACCGTCTCGATGACCTTTCGCTGGTTGGCCTTCGAGTTGCGGATGTCCCCGTCCATCAGGCCGAGGTTCTCGCGGGCGCTCAGGCCGATGATCTCCGAGGCCCGCTCGGCCTCCTCTATCCGCTGCTCCGGGGTGCCCCGCGAGCCGAGCTGTCCCTTCGTGAAGTCGACGATGCCCACGTCGTATCCCTGCTGGGCGAGCAGGCACACCGTGCCCCCCGCGCAGAGCTCCACGTCGTCGGGATGGGCGGCGAGGGCGAGGACATCAAGTTTGGGCATGGACGGTTCGTTCTTCAGGGAGTGCTAGCTTAATGGAAAATTGCCTGGGGTTAGGCAGAGCGTATCGCGTATTTCGTGTCGCGTAAAACGTGACTCGTGATTCGTGACTCGCGGAATGTCACCAGAGGATCTCTCACGCATTACTCTTCACGCATCACGATTTGAGGCAATGCCGCACCAGATTTGACACGGCACTACCAAAATGAAACACGAAGTTACCCTGTTACGAAGTTCACAATCTGCCCCGGCACGTAGATCTCGCGCTGGATGTCTTTGCCGTCGAGATGGCGGGCCACATTGTCTTCGGCCTTCGCCGTGGCGAGCACGTCGTCCTCCGGTGCGTCGGCGTCGACCTCGATGGTGGCGCGGACAGTGCCGTCGACCTGCACGGCCATCTCTACGACCTCGCGCTGGAGGAGCGCCTCCTCGTATTCCGGCCAGTCGGCGTAGGCCAGGCTCTCGTCGTGCCCCAGGCGGGCCCACAGCTCCTCGCTGAGGTGCGGGGCGAACGGGCTCAGCAGTAGCACCAGCGGCTCGGCGATTGGGCGCGGCATCGCGTCCCACTTGTTCGCCGCATTCACGAACTCCATCATCGCCGCGATGGCGGTGTTGAAGGCACGCTCCTCGATGTCCTCGGTCACCTTCTTGATGGTGCGGTGCAGGGCGCGGAGCTGCTCGCGGGAGGGCTCTTCGTCGGTCAGGTCCTCGGCGAGATCGCCGCTCTCCTCGTCCACCACGAGGCGCCAGACGCGGTTCAGGAAGCGGAAGACGCCCTCCACGTCGCTCGTGTCCCAGGCCTTCGTTTGTTCGAGCGGCCCCATAAACATTTCGTAGAGCCGCAGCGCATCGGCGCCGTACTCGTCGACCACGTCGTCGGGATTCACGACGTTGCCGCGACTCTTGCTCATCTTGTGGCTCTGGGCGTTGACCTGGATCTCAGGCCGCGCCTTCAGCACAAACACGTCGCCGTCTTTCTCCACCTCGTTCTCATCGAGGTCTTCGCGCTCCAGCTCCTCCTCGGTGCGCGTGTCGATGCCATCGTCGACGTGCTCGGCCGAGACGTAGTGGCCCTCGCTGTCAACGAAGGCGGTGTACTCCTTCTCCCCCAGGATAATGCCTTGGTGCACGAGCGTCTGAAACGGCTCCCTGGTGGAGACGATGCCCGCATCGTAAAGCACCTTGTGCCAGAAGCGGGCGTAGAGCAGGTGCAGCACGGCGTGCTCGGAGCCGCCCACGTAGAGGTCGACCGGCATCCAGTATTTTTCTTTCTCCGGATCGACGAGCTGCTCGTCGTTGTCCGGATCGATGAAGCGGAGATAGTACCAGCAGGAGCCGGCCCACTGCGGCATCGTGTTTGTCTCGCGTGTGGCAGGCTCCCCGGTCTCCGGATCGGTGGTGTTCACCCAGTCCTCAATGGTCGCCAGCGGTCCCTCCGGTGTCCCGCTCGGCTCGAACGTGTCGATGTCGGGCAGCGTGACGGGGAGGTCGTCTTCGGGCACCGGCTTGTCCTCCCCGTCCTCCGTGAAGAGGATGGGGAACGGCTCGCCCCAGTAGCGCTGACGGCTGAAGAGCCAGTCCTGCAACTGGTAGTTGACGGTAAACTCGCCTTTTCCTTCCCCCTCCAGCCACTCGGTGACGGTTTCCTTCGCCGCCTCATTGTGCAGCCCGTTGAGGCTCACGTCCTCGTTGGCGGAATTGACGTGCGGCCCGTCATCGGTGTAGGCTTCTTTGTCAATGTCGCCCCCCTCCACGACCTCTCGGATCGGCAGGTCGTACTTTTCGGCGAAGGCGTAGTCGCGCTCGTCGTGAGCGGGCACGGCCATGATGGCCCCGGTGCCGTAGGAGGCCAGCACGTAGTCGGCCACCCAGATCGGAATTTCTTCGCCGTTGACCGGGTTCACGGCGTAGCCCCCGGTGAAGACGCCTGTCTTCTCGCCCTCCTGCTTGCGCGTCCGCTCACTCTTCCGGAGGGCCTCCTCGCGGTAGGCCTCCACCTCGTCGCGGTGCGCGTCGGTCGTGATCTCGTCGAGCAGCTCGTGCTCGGGCGCCAGCACCATGTAGGTGGCGCCGAAGAGGGTATCGGGGCGCGTGGTGTAGACCGTCAGCGCGTCGTCCACATCCGCGAGGTCGAAGTAGACGTTGGCCCCCTCCGACCGGCCGATCCAGTTGCGCTGCATCTCCTTGGTGCTCTCCGGCCAGTCGAGGTCGTCGAGGCCGTCGAGCAGGCGGTCGGCGTACTCGGTGATCTTGAGCACCCACTGCCGCATCGGCACGCGCTCGCAGGGATAGCCGCCCCGCTCACTCTTGCCGTCGATGACCTCCTCGTTGGCCAGCACCGTGCCCAGCTCCTCGCACCACCACACCGGCTCTTCGGACTGGTAGGCGAGGCCTTTCTTGTAGAGCTGCAGGAAGATCCACTGCGTCCACTTGTAGTAGTTCGGGTCCGTGGTGTTGATCTCGCGCTGCCAGTCGTAGGAGAAGCCGAGCCGCTTCAGCTGCCGCTTGAACTGTGCGATGTTCTTCTCTGTCGTCTCTCGCGGATGGGTGTTCGTCTCCAGGGCGTACTGCTCGGCGGGCAGGCCGAAGGCGTCCCACCCCATCGGGTGCAGCACGTGGATTCCCTGCTTGCGCTTGTAGCGGGCCACGATGTCGGTGGCCGTGTAGCCTTCGGGGTGCCCCACGTGGAGCCCCGACCCGCTGGGGTAGGGAAACATGTCGAGCACGTAGAATTTCTCCGCCTCCTCCGGCACTTCGTCGGGCGTGCGGAAAGTCTGGTGCCTCTCCCAGTAGCGCTGCCACTTTTTCTCGATCTCGTGGAACGGATAGGCCATGGTGGGTGAACGGTTGAGCGATTCATCGATCCGCCTCGCAGAGGGCGTCCCGTCGCCCCGGGCTCGTCACGAGGCGTAACGGGAAGGGGATTGTACGGAACGAAGGACGAAAGAGGATCCTCTGGGGTCGCACAGGGTAAGCACCGCCCTCTCGTCTCTCCACTCCCCGCGCACGAATTCAATCGTTCTATGCCCGACGGGCGGTCCCGAGAGTCGGAGATTCCAGCAGAAAATGGAAGCCTCCTTGCCGCTGATTTGCTGATGCCGGCGAGAGGGGAAAAGGGCGAGGGGAGCTTTGGAGAGCAGGAGCGTGGGGACACGGGGGCATGAGCAAGTGTGCTTTCAACCTTCGCGAACGTGCCTGCTCCCGCCACACCCACGCCCTTTCCCTAACGCAGTTTCAAGCAATCCCTTTTGTATTTCTCCCATTCACCTACTCCCCCTTTCCCACACATCCAACCGCCCTCACCGTCGGCGTACTCTTCAGAAGCTTTTGAACGGCTTGATATGTCCGAAGTAAATCCGCCCGACTTTCGCACTGTTCTCGACACTGCCGAGACCATTGCGGTGGTCGGCTGCTCGGCCACGCCCACGCGGACGAGCCACAAGATTGCCCGGTACCTGCAGGAGCGTGGCTACCGCATGGTGCCGGTGAACCCGAACTACGACGCGGTGCTGGGCGAGACGTGCTACCCGGACCTTCCGAGCGTGCCGGCGGACGTGGAGATCGACATCGTCGACATTTTCCGCGCCCCCAAGCACACTGCGGACATGGTGCGCTCGGCCATCGAGCGGGTGAAGCAGACGGGACAGCGGCCCGTGATCTGGACGCAGCTCGGGGTGTCGAGCTCGGAGGCGGAAGAGCTGGCGGCGGAGGCGGACCTGCCCTACGTGCGCAACCGGTGCGTCAAGATCGAGTACGACCGGCTCCTCGCGTGAGGGCGTGTTTGCGTGCGGGCGTTCACGTCCCGACTGCCGTCGGAGTGGGCGTGTGGGGGCTGACGATCGTGCGATGCCTCCACTACCGAAGCAGCCTCGTCCGGACCATATTCGATTCGCTACTCTTCCTCTTCCGACTGCGTTGGAAGCAGGTCCGAAACGGCCAGTTCCTGCGCGTCGTCGAATCGCGATGCGACAGTCGCTCCCCGCTCCAACGTGCGCCGCTCGCGGTACTCGTCGGCGGGATTGCGGTAGCACTCCTCGGTGACGTCTGCGACCATGTTTGCGAGCTTGGTCTGAATGAGCTGAGTCGACGCCAGCGGCTTGCCAAACTGCGTGCGCTCCATCACGTTGTTGCGGGCGCGCCTGTGGTAGTTCTCCGCCGCCCCGAGCGTGCCGAAAGCGATGCTGTACCGCGCATTGTTGAGGCAGGTCGGCGGTGGCGTCGCTCATAGGGCGCGGGTGGCGTTGTATCCGAGTTTGACGAGCTCCCAGTACGAGGCGTGCTCGTGGACACTCTCGTGGAAGAGCTTGTGGACTTTCTTCGACGG
>PXSZ01000036.1 GCA_003023105.1 Bacteroidetes bacterium QH_10_64_37 | reverse complement strand
ATCGAACGGCACCTCGACGAGCTTCTTGTCCGGAAAGACCTTCTCCAGCTCGGGCCGGATGTGCTCCTCGAGACCGTAGTTGTCGTCAATGTGCAGGAAGCCGCCCTGCAGCAGATACCGGCGCAGGCGATCGGCCTCTGCGGCGGAGAACGTCACGTTGCCGTGGCCGGTGAGGTAGAGGTAGGGATAGGTGAAGAGCTTGTCGGTCGTGAGTTCGACGACCTCCTCCTTGCGGGCCACGTCGAGAAGCGTGTGCTGGCGGGCAAACGCAAACAGCTCGACCAGCGATTGCTCGTCGCTGTACCAGTCCCCGCCCCCGTCGTATTTGATGCGAGCCACCGGAACGGTCGGCTCCTCCTGCGCCCGCACCTTGGGGCTGCCGATGGCAATGCCAAGGAGGCCGACCAGCAAGAGAATCAGCGTGCGACGCATCGCATTCTGGGTTGTGCAAACAGGGCGTGCCGTACCGTCGACACCATCGTGCCAACGCCGGCAGAATGAACCTGCGTGTTCCGCTCAGGTTCGCCGGTGGGCGAGAACTCCCATCGATCCTCGCCGTTCGACCTGTCCACCGATGTTTCGAATCTAATTCTGTTTCGTTTCCATGCGCAAATTCCTCAGCGCCCTGCTCCTCTCCGCCGCAGCCACAGGCGTCGCGGCCCTCGCCCTCCATCGGCTCGACCTCGACGCGGCTCGGCCGGACCCGGACGCGGGATTCTCCGGAACGGATCCGGAAAACCTCGCCGAGGAGGACGTGGAACAGTTGATGAATGAGCTGGCCGCGCACCTCTAATCCAAAGCCGCGAGCCGTTCTGAGTCTCCCGAACGCTTACTGAGCTATGCAAAAGTACTTACAGAGAACGCCACTACGTGTGGGCGTCTGGGCGCGCAAGTCCCGACTGGCTTGATGCCGACTGCCGTCGGCACCGTCGGGGTCTGGGAGTGTGGGAGAAAAACGCCCACACGCCCATACTCCCGTACTCGATCCTTATACATTCGAGCAGACCCGAGCGCGATAGGCAAAGACTCTCTACAAACGTCCTCATCCATCGGTAACCGGTTCGCCCCACCATGTCGTCCTACCGGGAGTGCCCCTCCTGTGCCCTCGAATTCGAAGACACCGGCGACGTAAAGCGCTGCCCCTACTGCGACTACGAGTTTCCCCAGCGCACCGCGAGCGTGCAGTGGGTGGCGTGGCTCCTCGCCCTGATCCTCCTGTGGCCCGCCATCAAGGGCTTGATGTTCCTCTTTGGTTCGTGATGAGTGATACGTGACTCATAACTCATCCCTCATGACTCATCCACCGTAACCCATCCCCCTCCCTCACGTATTCACTGATCGTTCGAACCGGTTCCCTCGTCTCCGGCACTCTGCTCCCTCTTCCCGCAAAATCTCTCTCTTTCCGTGCAACCTACTACGCCTGCGTCGACCGTGCTGGGCGACCACTCGCCCGCGACCTTTCTCGACACGTACTGGCAGACACAACCCCTTCTCGTCCGCGACGCGCTGCCGGACTTTCGCTCGCCCCTCTCGCCGCAGGAGCTGGCCGGGCTGGCCTGCGAGGACGGCGTCGAAAGCCGGATCATTCTGGAAGAGGGCGGCGAATATCCCTGGGAGCTGCGACAGGGTCCCTTCGCCTCGGAGGACTTTTTGGATCTGCCCGAGACGCACTGGACGCTCCTCGTGCAGGAGGTGGACCGCCTGATTCCGGAGGTGGCCACCCTGCTCGATCACTTCCGCTTCCTGCCGGACTGGCGGCTCGACGACGTCATGGTGAGCTACGCCCCCAGGCACGGCACCGTGGGGCCGCACGTCGACAACTACGATGTCTTTCTGCTGCAGGGTGCGGGCCGGCGGCGCTGGCAGATTGGGACCGCGCCAGTGGAGGACGAAGAGATCGTGCCGGACCTCGACGTGCGCATCCTCGCCGACTTTGAGCCGGACGAGGAGTTCGTCGTCGGTCCCGGCGACCTGCTGTACCTGCCGCCTCGGGTGGCCCACCACGGCGTCGCCACGGACGACGCGTGCACGACCTACTCGATCGGCTTCCGGGCGCCCCGCCACCAGGACCTCGTCGCCCACTTCCTGCAGCACGCCGTCGAGGCCCTCGACCCGGACGCCCGATACAGCGATCCGGATCTCGCCCCGGTCCACCATCCCGGTGAACTTCACGAGGACGCTCGCGAGAAGGTGCGTACGCTGCTCCGCGACCTCGTCCGCGACGACGCGTTGATCGACCGGTGGTTTGGACGCTTCCTGACGCGGCCCGATCGGGACCGCGAGGCTGTGCCGCCCGAGATGCCCGTGTCGGACACCGAACTCGTGGAGGCGCTGCAAGCGGGCCGTGGGCTGCGGCGCGGCTCGGTGGCGCGGCTCGCGTTCATCGATCACGACGACGGCTCGGCCACCCTCTTCGCCAACGGAGAGGCCACGAATCTCGACTCTGATCTCGCCCACGCGGCCCGGCTTGTGACCGGCCGCGAGCAGATTCCCGCCGACGACCTCGCCCCCCATCTTGACGACGACGCCTTCGTCGATCTGCTCGTCTCCCTCGTCAACGACGGCCTGCTTGAACTGGACGCACGGTAAGTTTCACGTCCCCCAAGTCCGTTCCCGTCCCTATGCACCCGCAGCTCGACGGCTACCGGTCCGGATTTACCAGGCTGAAAGACGAGGCGACTGCCCTTGCCGCCGATGTGGATACGGACACGCTGTCCGCCCGTCCTGATCCGGAGACGTGGTCCGCCCTCCAGTGCATCGATCACCTGAACACGGCCGGTTGGCTATTGCTGCGGCCCATGGAAGAAGCGATCCAACAAGGCCGGGCGGAGGGGCCGTACGGCGAGCCGCCTTTCGAGTATGGCTTCGTGAGCCGCTGGTTTATTCACTCCATGGACCCTTCGTCCGGGTGGACGTTTACGGCCCCGTCGGTCTTTGAGCCGGAAGACCCGGACACGCTCTACCCCGGCGAGGCTGTCGACGAGTTTTTGGCCCTGCAGGATCAATTTTCGGAGTGCGTCGTCAACGCCGAGGGGCTCGACCTGCGTGGGATCCGGCTGCCGTCGCCGGCGGTTCCGCTGCTCCGCATTAGCCTGGGCGCCTGGTTCGAGTCCACCCTCGCCCACGAGCGCCGCCACCTGACGCAGGCCCGGCGGATTCTGGACACCGTTCGGTCGGCGTGAGATTGGAGGCATTGGCATTCCGTCTATGCCGCCGTGGATTGGCTCTCGGAATGGAAATTGCCCTAAACAGCCGAGCCATGGCGTCGCAATTCCGCGCATCGACACGCACGTTTTTCGCTCTCTTCCAGACTCTTCTCCACGCTCCCGCCATGCCCTCCATCTGTGTCTACTGCTCATCGAGCGACGCCATTGCCGACGCCTATCCGCCTGTGGCCGAGGCGCTTGGGCGGGGAATTGCGTGTCGGGGCCACGAGCTGCTGTACGGTGGGGGCGCCGTGGGGCTCATGGGCGTGATGGGCGAGGCCGTGCACGAAGCCGGGGGGACGGTAACGGGCGTCATTCCGTCGAAGCTCCAGGCCCGCGAGGGCATTGCCTACGATGCCGACGAGTTGATTGTGACCGACACGATGCGTGAGCGAAAGCGCATCCTGTACCAGAACGCCGATGCCTTTGCCGTGCTGCCGGGCGGCTACGGCACCGTCGAGGAGTTTATGGAGGTCCTCACGCTCAAGCAACTGGGGTATCACGACCACCCCATCGTCTTGCTCAACGTGGACGGCTTTTTCGAGACCCTGCTGTCGTTCTTCGAGGAGCTCCGGGAGGGCCGGTTTGCCCGTGCCCCCGTGACCGACCTGGTCCACGTCGCTCCCTCCGCCGAGGCCGCGCTGGACCGCCTCGAACGGGCGATGGCCCAGGACGGCCTTCCGTCCTGAGATTCCGGTTCCTCAACGCGTCCCCTCGATTCTCCCCGCTCCGTGTCCGACGCCCCTACCCTCCACACCCTGCAAGTCTCCCGCACGGCTCGGATCGCCACCCTTGGCACGCCTGCTGCGGCCGCGTCGTGGTGGGTGGTGCTACACGGCTACGGCCAGCTCGCCGCCGACTTCATTCAGGCATTCGCGCCCATCGTGACGCCCGATCGCTGCGTCGTGGCGCCGGAGGGGCTCTCGCGCTTCTACGTGGACGGGATGGACACGCACGAGGAGGTGGGCGCCTCCTGGATGACGCGCGAGGCCCGCGAGGCAGAGATCAACGACTACGTTCGCGCCCTCGACGCTACGGCCCGCCACCTCTCCAACGATGAAGCACCCTCGCGCCTCTGCGTGCTCGGCTTCTCGCAGGGTGCGGCCACGGCCAGTCGGTGGGCCCTGCTGGGCGACACGACCGTCGACCGGCTGGTGCTGTGGGGCGGGGCGCCGGCGCACGACCTCGACCTGGCCGAACACGCCGCGTCCCTCCGTCGACTGGACCTGACCCTCGTCGCGGGCACGGAGGACGCGTACGTGACGGCAAAGCGCCGCGCGGCTGCCCGTCGCCGCCTCCAGGCCCACGACATTCCGGTGACGGTCCGCACGTTCGAGGGCGGGCACCGGCTGGACGAGGCGACGCTCTGGGAACTGGTCGAGATGCCTTGACTTCTCTCCCGTAAAGACGCGTCTTCAGGCGGATGACGGACCGGTCCTCGTTCCGTTCCGCCCACCGGTGCAGCTGTCACAGAGGCTGCTTGGTAAGGGAATTAGGCGAGACATAACAGGCGAAGCGTCCGTGTAGTGCCCAAGAGAGCCCGGTAGTGGAGCACTCTGATCCCCGACAGCCGTCGGGAGAAGAAGTGCTGTCAGAGTGCTATCGGGCGACTCGAAGAAGCTCCGCGGCACGAGATCCGC
>PXSZ01000035.1:30940-32316 GCA_003023105.1 Bacteroidetes bacterium QH_10_64_37 | reverse complement strand
CATTCCGAAGATCTTGGTCCCGTCACGCGTCGAATCGCGGGCCCCCTGGGTACTCTCTCGGACGCTTCACATCACGGAGCATCGAAGGAAGCAAATCGCTGCGGCGTAGCTTGCGCAGCGCGCGGACGACGTGAATGAGAGAAGTGACCCTCCGGACCTGAACGTCATTCAGTCGCATGGTGTCCGCGGTCCGCCGTCCGTGGTCTGCCGTCCGCGGTCTGCCGTCTCTTCGGACGCTTCCCTGAATCATGACTCCAGCTCTCCGCTGACATACTTCTCGACGTTTCGGGGAAACGCATCACACATCCCCCTCCTGCGGGCGGAGAAGCAGTTCTTCGAGCACGGTGCGGTCGGAGAGGTGGTAGGCATCCACGACGGACTGCGCCACGTCCACCGGCGCCATGAACCGCTCTTTGGGCAGATCCGCGCCCGCCCAGGTGGGAGTGTCGGTGGCGCCGGGGAGCACTGTCGTCACGCGGAGGCCCTCGTCCTTCGTCTCCTCGCGGACGACGCGGGCGAGGCCGCGCAGGCCATGCTTGGCGGCGCAGTAGCCGGCGTTGCCCGGGTACGCCATGATCGAGGCCACCGAGCCCATGAAAAAGAGATGCCCCGCTTCCCGCTCGCGCATCGCGGGAAGGAACGCCTGCGTGACGGCGAAGGCCCCGGTGAGGTTCACGTCGATCTGGTCGCGGAAGCCGTCCAGGGTCAGTTCGTCGAGCGGGGCGTAGTCGAAAATTCCGGCGTTGTTCACGAGCACGTCCGGCACGTCCCATTCGCCGGTGACCGTCTCGGCCATGTCGGCCACCGCCGCGTCGTCGGTCACGTCGGTGGGCACGACGAGCGGCTCGCCGCCGCGCTCCCGGCATGCATCAGCAACCGTCTCAAGCTTAGAGCGCGTGCGGGCGACCAGCGCCACCTTTGCCCCCTCCCGGGCCGAAAACGCCTCCGCAACGGCCTGCCCGATGCCCTGACTCGCGCCCGTAACAACGGCAATCATTTTCGAGTTGCGAATTTCGAATGTCGAATGATAGCGGACCCTTTCACCGGACAAGTGTAACGCATCTCGACCGCAATTCGAAAGTCGACACTCGCCATTCGCAATTGCCTATTCGGTCGCGCCGATGAGGCGCATGAACTCCGCACGGGTGGGGTGCTTGTCGAACTCGCCGCTCACAGAGCTGGTGGTGGTCGCCGAGTTTTGCTTCTCGGCCCCGCGCATTATCATGCAGAGATGCTTCGCCTCGATGACCACGGCGGTGCCCAGCGGATCGACGACCTCGTCGATGGCGTCGCGGATTTGAAGGGTGAGACGCTCCTGCACCTGCAGGCGACGCGCAAAGGCCTCCACGGTGCGCGGAATTTTACTGAGGCCCACG
>PXSZ01000035.1:0-30926 GCA_003023105.1 Bacteroidetes bacterium QH_10_64_37 | reverse complement strand
TCGAGCGCGTACCCGTGCATCAAAAACTGATAGGCGCGGGCCACGCGCTCCGGCGTGTCGGCCAGCCCTTCCCGGTCGGGATCCTCACCCAGGATGTCGAGGAGAGACTCAATGTGCTCGCTGAGGGCCTCGGAGGTGTCCTCGTCGTAGATGTCACGCCGTTCGTAGAGCTTTGGCGATACGCCGTCGGGCGCGCCGTTGGTGCGCAGCCCGCTCGAATGAATCTTTTTCTCGGCCATTGAAATTGGGGGACGATGAAAGATGCTTGGAGCAAAAGGCATCGCCGATTGCTACTCGCCCCGGTATTCTACAACGTTACGGGGGGTTTCGTAGAGTCGCACGCAGTGGAGCTCGCCGGCCGGCAGAGCGTTCTGCAATTCGTTCCAGATGGCTACGGCAAAATTTTCGGCCGACGGGATGATGCCGTCCATGAACCCCACCTCCTCGTTCAGGTTCTTGTGGTCCACCTCGTCGAGGATGCGGTCGTGGAGCACCTCTTTCAGGTCGCCGAGGTCGACCACGTATCCGGTCTCCGGGTCCGGCTCGCCGGCCACCGTCACCTCCAGCTCGTAGTTGTGTCCGTGCCAGTTCGGATTGTTGCACTTGCCAAAGGTTTCTCGATTCCACGCGTCCGACTTGTCTGGATTGTGGAGCCGGTGGGCGGCGTTGAAGTGGACCTTGCGGGTAACGTAGACCGTAGACATAAAGCGAGTGGGTGCGTCAAGGTGGCGATGTTCCCGCTCGTCTCTGTTCGTTGTACAGGTCCCCCGGGGGCGTGTTGTTCAGGGGTCGACGACTCTTCCTTTCCTTCACAGTTCTCCCCCCGAAGGAGGTCTGTTCGGGCGTTTCCACTCTCCCGCGCCCCCGTTCGCCCACCCCCTTGTGATTCGTCCGGCGCGTCCGGTATATTGAAAATACGGGAATTGGACCGCTTTTGAAGGCGGACGCCCCTTCGGTTCTGTTCACGGACTGCCGACTCGCCTCATGTCCGAAAAAACCATTTTCCAGAAAATCATCGACCGGGAGGTCGACGCCGACATTCTGCACGAGGACGACCGGTGCGTGGCCTTCCGGGACATCAATCCGCAGGCGCCGACGCACATTCTCGTCGTCCCGCGCAAGCCCATCCCGTCGCTCGACGACCTGGACCCGGAGGACGAGGACCTCGTCGGGCACTTGTTCATCGTGGCGCAGGATCTGGCGCAGGAGGAGGGCCTGCGCGACGGCTACCGCACGGTCATCAACTGCGGCGACGACGGGGGACAGTCGGTGTGGCACCTCCACCTCCACCTCCTCGGCGGGCGCCGCATGGACTGGCCGCCAGGATGATTGGCCAGTGTCGAATTGCGAGTGTCGAATGACGAATTGGAAACGTCGACACTCGTCATTTCTCATTCGAAACTCGCCATTCGAAATTCGCCACTGTGACCACCTTGGGCGTCACCGGGAGCATCGGGAGCGGCAAGACGACCGTCTGCGGCTTTCTGGAGGAGCAGGGAGCCCGAGTTTTCTACGCCGACATCGAGGCAAAGCGGCTCATGCAGGAAGATCCCGACGTGCGGGCCGCGATTGTAGAGGCGTTCGGCGAGGCGGCCTACCGGGAGGACGGCACGCTCAACCCGACCCACCTGGCCGACCGGGTGTTCGGCGACGCGGAGCAGCTTGAGCGCCTGAACGCCGTCGTGCACCCGCGCGTCTTCGAGGCGTTCGAGACGGCAAAAGAGCGAGCGGCAGAAGAAGAGGTCTCACTGCTCGCCCACGAGGCGGCGCTTCTCTTCGAGGCGGGGGGGGACGAGCACGTCGACGCAACGGCCGCCGTGGTGGCCCCGGATGTGGATCGCATCGAGTGGGTCACCGAGCACCTGCGGCAGAAGAGCGTAGACCTCTACTGGGCCGTCGTTCAGGAGGAGTAGAGAGTATTGCGTATTTCGTACTGCGTCGTGCGGACGAGGTCGGGGGCCGCAGCATCGAGAGCGTCGCGGAGAGCCTCGGGATCGTTTCGGTTGCCGTGGCGGACCGTGACGGCGTCGGGGAGAGTCGGGGTCGTTCGGTTCCAGGTCCGTAGCGATGAACTCCAGGCCGCGACAGGATCACCAGCACGGGCGCGGACGAGTACTCCAGGTTATTCTGGAGCAACTCATCATCCAAAAACTTCTGCCTTGAAATCGAAAAGCTAATACAATACCTTATGCAAAGCTATTATCCGACCCGACAGTTCGTGTGATCGAAGGAATTGAGGTGCATCAACTCAGAATTGGGGCACTTAGGTGGAAGGGCAACGATGTCTCTGCCCTTGGCGGCTTCATGGGGACAGGCTAGTCAGGGAGAGTTCTCGGATAGCAGTCCACAGGGGCAACAGGCCCCGGCAAGCGTACCAGCCCTATGGGTGCTCTTTTCCACGGGTCCTTCCCCCTTTGACTGAGGAAGCCGTTGCAAGAAAGCGGTCCTGAGATTGCAGAAGCAGGTTGGTCCCGATCTTGCAAGGAGATTCCTGGCACTGGATTTTCGAAGCCGACGGAGTGTGATGAGCAAGGATGCGAGACAGCTCTCTGCCGTGTTACACGATCTGAAGAACCCCATTTTAGCAATTGAGCGTCTATCCGACATTTTGCTCGAGAAGGAAAAGCTCTCCAGCGACGCCAGGCGTAAGGTTGAACTAATCCGTATGTCGGCGGAGGAGGCGTCCGGCTACCTCGAGGAGTTTGAGTTTTCCTCTCCGCCGGTCCTTTCTGATAATTTCACATTTGAACCAGTGGACATCACGGCGCTGGCCGATCAAGTGGTTGAAAGCTTTCAGCCGCACGCTGAGTATAAAGGCCAACACCTGCGCAGCGCAGACGTTGCTGAGGAAGCCATGGTGATTGGAGACGAGGTTCGGCTTCTGGAGGCCATGAAGAATCTTGTCAACAATGCTCTCAAGTACTCTCCTCACGGAGAGACAGTTGAGGTCCGGGTGACCCGCTCCGAAGAGGAAGTCCGCTTTTCGGTTTCCGACAACGGACCCGGGTTGGGCGAGGAGGATTTAGATCACTTGTTCAAACCGTTCCAGCGTCTCACTCACCAGCCAACGGACGGGGAGGTCTCCCTGGGACTGGGGCTCTACCTCGTGAAGCAGATCACCAGTCGACACGATGGAGACGTTGATGTCGAAACGACAAAAGGCAAAGGGAGCACCTTCACGCTCGTTCTCCCGGCGGCCCGAGCATCGTTGGGCGGTGACTAAAGGTCCGTCGCAGTACCCCCGTTTTGCTGATTGCACGTAGTGCCCTGTCAATCGTGATTCTTGGCGTGAGAGAGTGGTCAAGATTCTTCGGGGCAGGTCGTTTCGTTCCGTAAGTCAAAAGGTAGCGCTGTTCTTGGAACTCTATGGTTCTTGGCCGTAACTTTTGGGTGTGATCACGATCCAGGGGCTGCCTCTGCCTCGTCCATCTCATTGCAACCGTTCTCCCGCATGTCGCCCCAGTCTACCGATCACATCCGGACGTTTCTCGTCGACGATCATCCAGCGATCCTAGAGGCCGTCCGCAACCGTATCGATGAAACTCTTGACATCGAGATTTGCGGGACGGCCACCGTCTCGGAGAAGGCCTTCCGCCAGATCGAGGAGCTCGAGCCGGATACGGCCGTCATCGACATTTCTTTGGAAGATGCCCATGGCCTGGATCTCGTTCAGAACCTCCAGTCGCAGTGTCCGGAAGTGCAGGTTGTGGTCTACTCGATGTACGACGAGATGGTCTACGCTGAGCGGGCCATTCAGGCCGGGGCCTCCGGCTACTTAATGAAGGACCAGCCCACCGAAGAGCTCATCGAGGCGATCCGGGTGGTAGATCAGGGAGAGGTGTTTTTGAGTCGGGACATGGCTTCGCAGATCTTGAACAAGGTCGCCCGGGGCGAATCCTCCGAGCCGAGCTTCCCGATCGAGGAATTTACCGACCGAGAGCTGGCCGTTTTTCAGATGCTGGGAGAAGGCTGCAGCATCGAAGAGATTCAGAACCGGCTCAACCTGGCTCGAAAGACGGTGGAAACGTACCGTCGCCGCGCCAAGGAAAAACTGGGGTTCGAGTCGGTATCGAAGCTCCTGCAGTTTGCCGTGCAGTGGGCCTCTGCGCCGGGGGCGGGAAAGAGAGTGTCAGGGTCTCCCGAAGGGGATCCCGAATCGGTCGCTGAAGAGGAGGGCTCCGAGGAGGATTCCGGAGAGACGGAAAATGAAGAGGGAAATACCGAGTAGCGACTGTACGAAACCATCGCTCGAGTGCACGCTCACGCTGCACCGCCTCTCGTGCAGTCCCGAGAGAAGATTTTGGATGAGGACCCTGGCACTCCAGCACGCCCCTATGCTCCGGCAGCCCACAGAAGGCTGCGCCGTTTCTCTACCGTGTACCTGCGCCGATGTGCTAGAATATCTCCCATCCCATCACCGTAATTACGAGGCGTATTGGGGGCACCTCCCCTGAGGAGGGGGTATATTCGTATTCCCCATGAGATCTCGATATCGCCAATTATTCCAACTCCAGGCGAATGAGCTCCGAAGCAATCCACGAGAAGACGCAAGTCTTCGTCGTTGACAAGCATCCTGCCATCCGGGAGGTATTGAGGTCGAAGATCGAGGCCCATCCTGAGATGCAGATGCGGGGAGATTCCGCAAATTCAAGTGATGCATTGTCTCTCATCGAGCAGTACACCCCCGACGTGGTGGTGCTTGAAATTTCGCTGGGAGAGGCAGATGGGCTCGCCCTTATCCAGGAAATTCGCTCTCAGGTTCCAGAAGTACGAATCCTCGTCTTCTCGAAGTACGATGAGGACCTCTACGCGGAGCGGGCCATCGAGGCCGGTGCCTCCGGATACATCATGAAGACCGAATCCACCGACGAAGTTATCCGAGCAATCGAACTCGTCAGCCAGGGCCAGGTCTTCTTGAGTCGACACGTTGCGTCGCGAATCCTGAGTAGACTGGTCCGAGGCGGAGGGGACACGGAGACATCTCCTCTGGAGAAACTCACCGATCGAGAATTAACAGTCTTCCGGAAGATTGGGGAAGGGAACAGCGTCCGCCAGATTGCCGACCA
Organism: Bacteroidetes bacterium QH_10_64_37; assembly: GCA_003023105.1. The sequence goes on along the minus strand of PXSZ01000035.1, from coordinate 25,860 downwards.
ACTCGACTTAAATCGGAAGACCATTGAGACGTACCGGCGGCGGGCGAAAGAGAAACTTGGGCACGAAACGGTAGAGGCTCTGTTGCGGCATGCCGTGCAGTGGGTAGAGCAGGGCGCGCGCGATCAAGTAGATGCGGAGTAGTCCACTTCTCTGTAGTCATTTGTTCAGCGAATCGGCCTGCACGTAGCCGAGCGAAGGTCCGGCTTTGTTCGAACTCCCCAGAAGTGGCGTTGAGTATCTGTTTCGCGCAGTCGCAAAACACGCCCGTAGAGACGTTTCGCTGGAACGTCTCTCCCGCGATAAATCTCCGGATGCGCCCAGAGCGGAGCGTTCGGGTGCAAACGCATCTACGCTAAACGCGTAGCGCCGAAGCAGACACGCGCCGGATCGCTACAGGCAATTGGCGACCGTGTCCCGAACCAAGGAAAGCACAAAGCCCAGCGCCAAGAGCAGTCCCTCTCTGCAAAGGCTTTTGCGGCCGCAGGAGTCGGGTTCGATACACCACGCACGTCTGCACCGTCCTCAACGACGGACAGGTGGTCAGCGACCAGTGCAAGTAAGGATGGAGGCGAGGAGGTGTGGACGTGGAGGCGATCAGTACGGTCCGCTCGACACACCCACCCGTCCGTACGTCCACCCGTCCCTCCTTACATTGCCGCCACTACCTTCAGCATGTCGAGGGCCGTGATGATGCCGGCGATCTGCCCGTCCTCGGTCACGAACACCCGGTGAATGTCGCCCCGGTGCATCACCTCGGCGACCTGCTGGATGGAGGTGTGCTTGTTCACGTCGTAGATCTGCGGCGTCATGACCTGCTTGGCCGTCGTCTCGCCGCCCTGACTAATTCGAAGGTCGTCGAGGTCCTCCTCGGCGTAATTGCCTCGCAATTCAGAGCGATAGAAGGTGGCGGGCCGGTCCGTCGCAAGCTCTCCCGCGGTGCTGCTGTGCCGGGCAATGTCGGTCACCGAAATGACGCCGACGAGCTGCTCGTCCTGCACGACCGGGGCCCCGGAGATGTCGTGGTCAATGAGAAACTCGGACACCTGATCGATGGACCAATCGGCTCCGACGGTCCGCACGTCCGTCGTCATCAGATCCTTGGCGCTGTTCCACTTCATGGGGACGAGAAGGGCGATTGTGAGAGAAGAAGCAAGAGATGTGAGATGTGCCACGGATTTCCCCCCTCCCTGTTGCGGGCGTCTCGTGGAAACGGCGGCGCGTTTTTCCGTCGGACCGGCAGTCCTCGCCTGCGGAAACGGAACTCGATGGGGCGCCACTTCGTGGGCACGTCTGCGAAGCACCGGGAGCACTGGGCCCGTAGCTCAGTTGGTCAGAGCCGCCGACTCATAATCGGCTGGTCGCAGGTTCGAGCCCTGCCGGGCCCACCACTGGTCTCCCCCGGAGTGCCCCAGCCTGAGCAGGTCGACGGGCCGGTGCGCACGGGGGTCGCGTCTCCGGACGAACCGAGGGCCACGCATGAACGGGACGAGGCCCTACTCCCCCAACGCGTTCTCCCAAATCCGTCTTTCGAGCTCTATGACGCCCTCACAACAGTCCTCGACCGGCAACGGCTCGGCCAAGCAGCCCTTCTCCTGCCCGGAGTGCAACCGGACGGTCGGCCACGCGAATGTGCTCACCGGCGACTTCGCATTCGAAGACGTGACCCCAAAAACCACACGCCCCGACGGGACGCCGGAGTTTCAGGATACAGAGATGGAGAAGGGGCCCGAGAAGGCGATCAAGCTGCGGTGCGACTTCTGCGGGGAAGAGTTCATGCTGGGAGTCGAGACCGGCGGCGAAGACTAACCGTTACAGCGTGGACGAGTCGGACTCGCGCCGCGTGCGGGACGACGATCTCGCCCCCGACGGCAGGTCGGCGCTGTAGTACCACGAGAACCCGCCCACAATGACGATGAAGGCCAGAAGGAGCCTCGTCATGCCTCCGAGCTCCATGTCGTAGCCCCCGATCTCCGGAAGCGCCACGAGTCCCCCAACGAGGACGACGAACCCGAAAATGAATAACCCGAAGTACTCGACGAAAAACTTCATTGGGCGACGGGCGCGGTCTGGTCAGCGAGGTCGGCGAGAATCCAGAGGGAAGGCACCCAGAGGCCCACGAAGATGGCTGCCTGCTTGCTGCCGCTGAACCAGAGGTAGAGGGAGAACGCGAGTGCCAGCACGCCGGCGGCAAAGATCCACCCTTTGCTGTTCGTCATGAAGTGATTGGATTGCTGGGAGATGGCGTGAACGCAGAGGTTCGAAGCCGGGCTCAATCGGCCCCCCGTTCCTCCGATCGGGAGATGAAACCCTCCGTAGCTTCTACGGTCCCGAAGAAGACCGAGATCCGACACGGCGACAATTGGTGTGCCCGTCTTACATCGTGTTCAGGATTCGACCGGCTGTCTATTCCCCCTTGGGATTCTCTTTGGAGTCAAAGAGCGCCCTCCCCGGCCGATTCCTCCGGTTCGACGACCTCTCGCTACTGCGTCCTTGTCCCAACCATTCCCTGAGCCTCCTCCAGCGCCCACGACGTGCGGGGGGCCTGGCGGGCCAAGTACTCGTTCGCCTCCGACACGTTCGAGACCGTTCCCGCCTCCCCGTTCCACTGAAGCCTGCGGTGGCCCGCCCGGAGCGAGACGACGCCCAGCAGCATCGTTTCCGTGAGCCGACTGGCATACGCGAAGTCCGAGGTGGCCTCCGCCTCCCCCTTGATGGCGCGCACCCAGTTCATCGGGTGGTTCTCGTTCTTGACGCGGTCAAATTGCTGGGGGGGTTTGTCGAGTTGCTTTGCCTTTTCGGTCGGGAGGATGCGCGGGTTGCTGCCATAGGTCTCGTGCAGAAGGACCCCGTCCTCGCCTTCGTAGAGCACGCCCCCGGTCTCGGGAAGGTGCTCGCCATCGGGGAGTGCGTCGGGCCTCTCCGGCTGCAGTCCCCCGTCGCGCCAGACGATTTCCACGGGCGGCTGCTCGCCCCGGGCCGGGAACTGGTAGAACGTGGTGGTGGCCGTGGGCCAGCTTTCTCCGTTGAAGGCCGTAGAGCGCGTTTGGACCGTCTCTGGTGCCTCCAGCTCCAGTGCCCAGTACGGATGATCAATGAGGTGAGCTCCCATGTCGCCCAGCGCTCCCGTCCCCCACTCCACCCAGCCGCGCCAGCTAAACGGATGGAAGTCTTCGTGGTAGGGCTCGCTCGGGGCCGGGCCCAGGAACAGGTCCCACCGCAGTTGATCCGGCACGCGCTGGACGTCCTCCGGCATCTCAATTCCTTGCGGCCAAATGGGACGATTCGTCCAGACATGCACTTTCCGCACTGTCCCAATCGCGCCACTGCGAACGTACTCGTTGACGAGGCGGGCGTCGTCGCTGGAGTGGCCCTGATTGCCCATCTGGGTGACCACGTCCGTCTTCGCGGCAAGCCGGCGGAGGTAGCGGGCCTCGGCGACCGACCATGTCAGGGGCTTTTGGGTGTAGACGTGGAGGCCGCGCCGCATGGCGTCGGCGGTAATTTTGGCGTGGGTGTGATCGGGGGTCGCGATAACCACCCCGTCAATCTCGTCGCCCATCTCGTCGAACATCCGCCGGTAGTCGTAATACGTCGCGGCCTCCGGATACTTCTCGAACGTGTCGGAGGCATAGTTGTGGTCGATGTCGGCGAACGCGACGATATTCTCGGACTCGGCGACGGCCTGCACGTTGCCGCCTCCCACTCCGCCCACCCCAATGCCGGCCACCTGAACCGTATCGCTGGGGGGCTGGTAGCCCGTGCCGCCGAGTACGTGACGCGGCACGATCAGTGGAAGGGACGCGGCCGCCCCGGCTTTGGCTGTAGTTTCGAGAAACGCGCGTCGGGAGAGATCCTGGCTCATTGTGTTGGAGGGGGCTGTTCAGTAAACGCTGGCGATCTGCTCGAAGCAGAGGCTCGGATTCGTGGATCAAAGTAGTTTTAAAGAAGGAAACGGACGACCCGGACGCAAATCTCACGACGAGACCCAGTTCTCCCGGCGAACGGACGGACACGGTTTGACCTGCTGCACGTCGACTCGCTTTGAGCCGTCTGAGCTGAAAATCAAAACAGCTTCTGAATACTCTATGGTGACGAGGTAGACGTGCCCATATCACCGGGCAATCCGGTTTCTTCTCCAAACGACATCATGAGTTGAGCCGGGATGAGGGGACAACCCGCCGCCTCCTGCGGCTTTTCGTCGGACGTTTCCCCCCTCTTACCTCCTACCGCTTTCCCCTTCCCCCGTAACAGAAGCGCGATGCCGCACCGCCAGCAGGCTCCCCACCACCAGGTTGATAACCGTCCCAATCGCCGTATACCAGGGCCACCCGATCGTGCGCAGGTTCGCCTCCTGTACGAACGCGTCTGATGGATTCAACACGAAGAGCCACCCCTCCGACGGGCTGTGCCACACCCCGAAGATGATGAGCACCATGGCCCCGATGGACACGACGAAGGCCACGAGCGCGTCGACCTGCCGCGTTCCGTCGTGCCAGAGGCCGAGCAAAAAGGCCCCGAGCAGCCCGCCGTACGTGAAGGACGCAATCGACAGGCCGAGTTCCACCACGGGATTTTCGCTGTCCTGGAAGAGGCTCGCGAAGCCGATGAACACCACGCCCCAGAACAGCGTGAGGAGACGCGAGACGAGGAGGCCCCGATCCGTCTCCATCGAGCGGCCCGCGATGCGCTCGTAGAGGTCGTTGACCGAGGAGGACGCCAGCGCATTGAGCGACGAGGAGAGCGAACTCATGGCCGCCGCCACGATGCCCGCCAGAATGAGCCCCGAGAGGCCCGCCGGCAGGCCTTCGATGATGTACTTGGGAAACACCTCGTCGCTGCGCTGAAGCCCCAGCGCCTCGACCGTGGCCCCGTCGTAGTGCGCCCAGAGCAGGAGGCCCACACCGAGGAAGAGCGCAAACTGCACCATCACGATGACGGCGCTCCCGATGACCGCTTTCTGACTGTCGGCCACGTCGCGGCAGGCGAGCAGGCGCTGCACGATGAGCTGATCGGTGCCGTGGGAGGCCATCGAGAAAATGGCGCCCGCAATTACGGCGGTGCCCAGCGTATAGGGCATCGTAAACCAGCGCCCGAGCGAATGGTCAAGGCCGAGGTCGATGAGGTTCGTCTTCCCCGCCTCCACGGCCGTGCCCCACCATCCGGTCGGCACGTCGCCCAGCAGAAAGAAAATTGCGGCCAGGGCCCCACCCACGTAGAGCCCCATCTGCACCACGTCCATCCACACGACGGCCTTGATGCCCCCGACCAGCGTGTAGATGGCCGTCACCACACCGATGATGAGGATGATCTGGAAGTAGGTCATCTCCAGCCCTGCCATGTCGGCAATCACCTTCAGCGGAATCGCCGTGGCGAAGAGGCGCACCCCGTCGGCCAGCAGGCGCGTGACGAGAAACGTCACCGACGCGGCCCCCTGCATGGCGTTGCCGTAGCGATCGCCCAGGAAGGCGTACGCCGTCTCTAACCGACCGGCGTAGTAGCGCGGGAGAAAGTAGATGCCCACGAGGATGCGCCCCACCAGGTATCCGAGCGTGATCTGCAGGAAGGTGAGCGCCCCCCCGTAGGCCACTGCCGGAACGCCCACGACGGTGAGCGTGCTCGTCTCCGTGGCCACCACCGAGAAACAGACCGCCCACCACGGCAGGTCGCGCCCGCCGAGGAAATAGTCGTCGGTCGACTGCTGGCTCCCCCCGGCCCAGATGCCGAAGACAACGACGCCGAGCAGGTACACGGCGATGACGGCGTAGTCGAGCGTTGAGAGCATGAGGCGGCGACGCGGCACGTGGGAAGAGGCGGTAGGATGGTGGCTCGTTGGACCGCCTCGTGCAGGAGGGATCTCCTAGAGCCCCATCGCCGACGGCCTCCCCCGCTCTCGCTGCCCGAAAAGAGGTCAGTCGGAACGAGAAGCCCCGCCATGAGACGCCGAGGACGGCAGCTCGCACGCTTGAGAATGCGATCCTGCCCCCAAGTCCGCCGGGGCTTGCCGTTCCCTACCCGAGGGCTCATCCTGATTTTACACGTCCCGCGATTTGACTTTACACGTCTCCTGATCTTTGTTTCTCGGTTGACGGTTGAAAGCGCTTTGCTCCCCCCTGCTTCCGGCCGCAGGCATTCTGGCCGAAGAGCGGACAGAGGCCCGATTCTCTCTGATCACTCCCAGGAAACGACATGCAGCGAACAATACGACTCCACCGGTCACCCCTCCGCGCCGCCCGGCAGCTTGGGCACATTGTTCTCGGATCAGTCCTCCTTCTTGGCCTGTGCAGCATGGTCTTCGTCGGCGCCGCGCACGCCCAAGACGAGCACCCCGTGTCCGGTACCGTCACGGATGCCAATCAGGGAGTACCTCTTCCAGGCGTGAATGTCCGGGTGGTGGGCACCCAAACGGGCACGGCTACGAACGAAGACGGCCAGTACGAGCTGACGGCCCCGAGCGAGGATGCGACGTTGCGCTTCTCGTTCATCGGCTACGAGACGCAAACCGTCGACATCCAGGGGCGCTCGACCATTGACGTGACCATGACGCCGGAGACGCTGACGGGAGAGGAAGTCGTCGTGGTCGGCTACAGTGAGCAGCGCCGCGCCGACCTCACCGGCTCTGTTCAGGTGGTCGACGCGGAAAACCTCGAGCAGCTTCCGGGCGGACAAATTTCGAACAAGCTACAGGGAAACGCGGCGGGCGTCAGCGTGATTTCATCCGGCCAGCCGGGGCAGGACCCGCAGATCCGGATTCGGGGAATCAACACGTTCGGCAACAACACGCCCCTCTTCGTGGTCGACGGGGTCACCACGCAAAGCATCAACAACCTGAACCCGGACAACATCGCCTCCATCCAGGTGCTGAAGGACGCGAGCGCCGCCGTGTATGGCGCCCGGGCCGCAAACGGGGTCGTGATCATCGAGACCAAACAGGGGGACGAAGACCTGAGCGTGCAGCTTAGCTCATCCGTCGGTATCTCCCGGCAGCCGGACGAGACGCCCTGGGACATCGCGAACCCGCGGCAAAACGCCAAAATTGAGCAACTGGCGCAGTGCAACTCCAACCGGAACAACCCAAATTTCAGCGGCCCCAATCATCCGCAGTATTCCTTCCCGAACGGATGTAGCGGAGGGGTAGAGCTTCCGAATTACATCCTGCCTACGGGGGCGGATCAGGTGGACGAGAGCAATTACTTCGTCATTCCGAATTACACGGACGCCTCCCAGCTCTCGAACTTCAACCAGATCGTCCGGGCCAATAAGAGCGGAACGAACTGGTTCGACGCGATCAACCGGACGGGGACCGTGACGAATACGGACCTCACCGTCAGCGGAGGCGGCGAGGACGGGAGTTATCTGCTCAGTGCCGGATACCGCAACGAGGAGGGCACGCTGATGCGGACGTACCTCGAACGCTTTTCCTTCCGCGTCAACACGACGTACAACGTGACCGACAATATTCGCATCGGGGAGAACGCGTCCTACACTGCCGAGACGAATTTCCTAAGCAACGAACTCACGGAGGGAAGCGCAATCGGGATGGCGATGCGTGCGAAGCCCATCATTCCGGTTCGGGACATTCGGGGGAACTTTGGGGGGACGGCCGGAGGCGGGCTCGGAAATGCATCGAACCCCGTTGCGATCCGAAAGCGAACGCGCAACGACGAAACTCTAGACAAGCGCCTGTTCGGGAACGTGTTTGCGGAGGTTTCTTTTCTCAACGACTTCCGGTTCAGGACCCTTATCGGGGGCTCCGTTGAATCCGGGTACAACGAGACATTTCAGTTTCCGACGTACGAGCTCTCAGAGAACAATACGCTCAATCAGCTCTCAGAAACCTCGTACAACAATCTCGACTGGACGTGGTCGAACACGGTCAACTACAACAGCACCTTTGGGGAGAGTCACAACGTGTCGGCGCTGGCCGGGGTGGAGTGGAAGCAGGACATCAACCGCTTCGAGTTTGCGAGCGTGCAGGAGTTCTTCTCGTTTGACGAGACCTTCATAAACCTCTCGAACGGAACGGGGACACGACAGGTCAACAGCGGGAAGACGATCGTGACGCTGGCCTCCCAGTTCGGAAAGGTCGACTATAACTACAAAAACCGCTACTTCTTGGGCGCATCGGTTCGCCGGGACGGCTCGTCGCGATTTCTGAACAACCGGTACGGCGTCTTTCCGTCGGGATCCGCCGGGTGGCGCGTAACCGAGGAACCCTTCATGGAGGGCGTTCTCCCCTGGCTGACCGACCTGAAGATCCGAGGCAGCTACGGCATTCTGGGCAACCAGCTTAATGTGGCCCCCAACAATGCCTACACGCTGTTTGCCAGCGAGCAGTTTGCCTACAACATCTCGGGGGACAATGCCTCGGCCGCTCAGGGCTTTGCGGCCTCCCGGATTGGAAACCCCGATGCGCAGTGGGAGGAACAGACGAACATAAACGTTGGGGTAGACCTCGCCGTGCTGGACGGACAGCTCGAAGCGACGGTCGACTACTACCAAAAGAACATCGACGGATTGCTGTTTAATCCCGAACTGCCGGCCCCGGCCGGCCAGGCGGCAGCTCCGTTCGTCAACATCGCCAGCATGGAGAACTCGGGCATTGACGCCTCCGTGCGGGCCCAGGTGGAGATCGGAGACCTTCAGATCGACGGGAGTATCAACGTCACGTCGTACAACAACACCATTACGAAGGTCTCGGACGCCGCCAATAGCTTCTCGGAGGAGTCGCGCCGCTTCAACGCCCAGAACATCGTTCGCAACGAGGTTGGACACGAGGCGTCTTCCTTCTATGGCTTCCAGGTCATCGGTTTCTGGAGCAGTGAGGAGGAGGTCCAGAATGCGAACCAAGAAGCCCAGCAGGCCACAGGGGACCCCGAGGCCGTCTACCAGACCGACGCCGCTCCCGGGCGCTTCCGCTACAAGGACGTGAACGGGGACGGCCAGATTACGCCCGACGACCGGACGTTCCTTGGCAGCCCGAACCCGAACTTCACCTCGGGACTGAACTTGAACTTCCAGTACAACGGGTGGAACCTGAGCATGTCCCTTTACGGATCGCAGGGGGGCGACGTCTGGAACCAGGTGAAGTGGTGGACGGACTTCCGCTCAGGCTTTGCGGGGGCAAAGTCGGTGGAGGCACTCAAGGAATCGTGGAAGCCGGGGCAAGACAACTCGGGCGCGACGGTGCCCATCCAGGAGACCCAGCGGACGGCAAGTACCAACCAGGTTCCGAACTCCTACTTTGTAGAGGACGCCGACTACCTGCGCGTCCGGAACGTCCAACTGGGATACACCCTCCCTTCCCGTCTAGTGCAACAGGTCGGCGCACAGCGGGTCCGGCTCTACGTACAGGGCTCCAATCTCTTCACCTTTACGAACTACAGCAATCCGGAGCCGGAGATTGGAGGAAGCGATGCGACCGATGCGACCAGCTTCGGGATCGACGAGGGGGCGTACCCGACACCTCGGCAGTATCGGGTGGGGGTGGACCTCACGTTTTAGACGGCTCCCTCCCCGCCTCTTCCACGCACTTTATCGAGACATCAGAGACACCATGAGATTGAATCAGCTAATCGACGCGCGCGCATCCCAATCTGCACTCGTCGGGGTGGTTCTCATTGTCGTCTTCGGGCTCGCCCTGTCGGCCTGCGACCTCTTTAACGGCGATTTCCTGGACCGTTCGTCGCGGGGCGCCGTCAGTGAACAGGTGCTTACGAACAAGCAGGGAGGCATTGAAACCGTTTTGATTGCCGCGTACTCCGCCCTAAATCAGAATCGGAAGGCCGACTTCACGGGTTCGATTGGGGGCGGCGCGGCCTGGGAGAGCGCCCAGGACAACTGGGTGTACGGCACGGTGGCCGGCGGCGAGGCCTACAAGGGCAGCGAGTCGGGCGACCAGGGCGTGATCCTGACCATCGCGCAGATGCAGCACGATCCGTCGGTCGGGTACTTCAATACGAAGTGGAAGGCCCTGTTCGAAGGCATCTCCCGGGCGAACGACGTACTTTCCCTGCTCCCAAAGGCCGACGTCAGTGAGGCGACGCGGACCCGGATGGAAGCGGAGGCTCGATTCCTGCGAGCGCACTTCTACTTCGACCTGAAGCGGAATTTCGGCAATGTGCCTTGGATCAGCGACACGACCGACAACTTCAACCAGCCGAATACCGGGGAGAATGCCCCGAACATCTGGAGCAAGATCGAGGAGGACTTCCAGTTTGCAAAAAACAACCTGCCGAATACGCCCTCCGCCGTGGGGCGGGCCTACAGGTGGGCCGCGCAGGCGTACCTGGGCAAGACGTACCTGTACCGGGAGAAGTGGGACCAGGCCCTCACCGAGTTTGAAGAGGTCATTCAGAGTGGCAACAACGCGAAGGGCCAACCCTTCCAGTTGACGACTGCGTACCAGGACATGTTCAATCCGGCCACGGAGAACAACACCGGATCGGTGTTTGCCATCCAGAACACCGGACCCGATGGTTCGGGTCAAATTGGAAATTCTCGGGGGGGATCTGTGCTCAACTATCCGCACGGGGGCGCGAGCCCCTTCATTTGCTGCGGCTTCTTCCAGCCGTCTCAGTGGTTCGTGAACGCCTTCCGAGTCAACGACCAGGGTCGCCCCCTCAACATAAGCGCGGAGGATCCTCGGTCGACGGGAACGTCCGTGAAAAGTGATCAAGGCATCGCCGCGGATGCTCCCTTCTCGCTGGGATCCCAGACCCTCGATCCGCGGCTGGAGTGGTCCGTGGGCCGGAGAGGCGCGCCTTATCTCGATTGGGGCCCTCACCCGGGAAACCTGTGGATCCGGGAGCAGTCATCGGGCGGCCCCTACTCCCCGAAGAAACACGTCTACCGGCGCGCCCAGCGAGACCAGTTCGGGGCCGACAATGCCTGGGGAGCCACCGGGTCGGCAGTGAACTACGAAGTCATCCGGTTCGCCGACGTCCTGCTGATGGCGGCGGAGGCCAAGGCCGAGCTGGGACAGGGCGACCTGGGCCTGTCGTACGTGAATCGCGTGCGCAACCGCGCCGGGAACCCCGAAAGTAAGGTGACCAACGACCTGAACAAGGAGTTCGCGACGGCCGTGGTGGACAGCGAGTCCGAAATGCTCGCCACCAGTCCCAGTCAGTACGACTGGGTCGTGCGTACGGACCGACAATCCACGTTCGTCTTCCTTGGAGGCGACCCGGGCACTATCGACAACTGGAACGAGTACGTGCTGCCGGACTACGACGTGCAGCCCTACAGCTCGTTCTCTGGGAAGCACGCTTCTATGACCTCGTGCGCTGGGGAATTGCGGATCGCCAGCTCGCCAACTACTATCGGTTCGAGGTGGAGGGCCCGGGTCCCGGAAACAACCTCGCCGGGGGGGACTTCACCACGGACAAAAACGAGGTCTTTCCCATTCCGCAGCGCCAGATCGACCTGAGCGTTAAGGAGGGCGAGCCGGTGCTGCAGCAGAACCCCGGATACTAGGGCATACTGGGGCGGGTCCTGATTGGGGAACGCACACCGAATTGGGAACACACACCGACTCGTTCACACCGAGGCCGTCCTCGCACGTTCGGAAATCATTTTCGCTCTTTCGGCAGCCCTCCCTGGTCCGGGCCGACGACGGTATTTGCCCGGGATCGGGGAGGGCTGTCGTGTGGAATGGAAGGGAGGGCGGCGCATCCGTCCTGCAAAAGAAATCCAACCGCAGCACAAAATGAAGTGGACGCGCTTTCTCGTCGTTGCACTGGTGTTCGGGACACTGGTATTCGGGGCCCTCGCCGCGTGCGAGTCTTCCTCCCAGGAGCCGCTGTTCTCGCATCTTCCCTCAGACTCGACGGGCGTCACCTTCGCGAATGAAGTGGAGGGGCGGCCGGGGCGGCACGTACTAAACTACACCTATCTCTACAACGGTGGGGGCGTCGCGGCCGGGGACGTAAACGGCGACGGGCGACCGGACCTGTACTTTACCGCCAACATGGCGGCGAACGCCCTGTACCTGAACCAGGGCAATTTCCAGTTCAAGGACGGGACCGAAGAAGCCGGCGTGCAGGACTCCACCGGCTGGACGACAGGAGTGACGATGGGGGACGTAAACGGGGACGGCCTTCTCGACATCTACGTGTGCAAGTCGGGCCGCATTGGCGCCGATCACCGGCGCAACAAGCTGTACGTCAACAACGGGGACGGGACCTTCACAGAGCGTGCTGCCGAATACGGGCTCGATGCCCCGGCGTATTCGACCCACGCCACGTTCTTCGACTACGACCGGGACGGAGACCTCGACCTGTATCTCCTGAACAATCCGCCCATTCGGGATTCCCGGCTCGGGGTCCAGTCTACCCTACAGCAACGCCGGACGTTCGCGAACGATCAGTTGTACCGGAACGACGTGGACTCTTCGGGGACGGGAACGTTCGTCAACGTGACGGAGAGTGCCGGGCTGAAAAACGACGCGATTGGGTTCGGACTGAGCGCGACAGTGAGCGACCTCAATCGCGACGGCTGGCCGGACGTCTACGTGGCCAATGACTTCAACGTGGAGGACCGGCTCTATATGAATCAAGGGGACGGGACCTTCGACGAAGTGATCCACGACCGGCTCGACCACATTTCTCGCTCGTCGATGGGCTCCGACATTGCCGACTACAACAACGACGGCCGTCCCGACATTTTCGTGGCGGACATGCTCCCCGAGAGCAATCGTCGCCGGAAGCTTCTGAACGTCGGGCAACAGTCCCGGACGGAGTACCAGTACGTCCGAAACGTGCTCCAACTGAACAACGGAAACGGCAGCTTCAGCGAGATCGGGCAGCTTGTCGGAGTTTCGAGCACGGACTGGAGCTGGGCCCCGCTCTTCGCCGACTTCGATCTGGACGGGCACAAGGACCTCTACGTCACGAACGGCATCCGGTACGATTATACCAACAAGGACTTTCAGTTCTCCGATTACGTGCCGGCGTTGCAAGAAAAAGGAATGAGTGAAGAGGCGCTCTACACGCTCGTCGACAGCATCCCCTCGACGCCGATTCCAAACGACCTCTTTCGCAATCAGGGCGATTTGACGTTCGAGAGGAAAGGGGCCGCGTGGGGGGTGAATCAGAAAGGATTTTCAAACGGGGCCGCCTACGCGGACCTCAACCAGGACGGCGCCCTCGACCTCGTGGTCAACAATATCGACGAGGAGGCCTGGATTTATCGCAACAACGCCCGGGCCCAGACGGACCACCACTTTTTACGCGTCGCGCTCGAGGGGGAGCGCCAAAACCAGCTCGGCATTGGGGCAAAGGTGCGGGTCATGGGACCCGACGTGGACCCCCTCTTCCAGGAAATGGTGCTGTCTCGGGGCTTCCAGTCGTCAGTAGAGCCGGTCTTGACCTTTGGACTCGGGGCGGCCGACACGGTGAACGTGACCGTGACCTGGCCCGACCAGACCCGTCAAACCCTTTCGAACGTCCACGCCGATCAGACGATCACGCTGCAACAAGAGGCGGCCCAGCCGAGTGATCCCGGCTCGGAACGGCCGCCGAACCGTCCTCTGCAACCGGTCGCGCCGAAGCAGAACGGACTGGCCTTCGCACACGACGAGAATCCGTATAAGGATTATCGGAACGAGCCGCTCATGCCGCACATGCTCGCGCGCCTCGGCCCGGCCCTGGCGCGGGGGGACGCCAACGGCGACGGTCGCGACGACGTGTTTGTGGGCGGCGCGAAAGGCCAGTCGTCGGCCCTCTTTGTGCAGCGCCCCGACGGCTCGTTTGCCAGGACCTCGGTCGACGCCTTCGCGTCGGACGAGGCCTACGAGGACGTGGCCGCCACCTTCGTGGACGTCGATGGGGACGACGACTCGGACCTGTACGTCGTAAGCGGTGGCCGCTCGGAGGTGCGTGCCGAAGCCTACCGGGATCGGCTTTACCTCAACGACGGTACCGGATCGTTCGAGGCGGCCCCCGACGACGCGCTCCCGGCGATCGAGAGCAGCGGCGGCACGGTGGCGGCCCACGACTACGACGGGGACGGCGACCCCGACCTCTTCGTGGGGGGGCGGGTGCGGGCGGTGAACTATCCGCTCCCGCCCCGCAGCTACCTGCTGCAGAACAGGGGGGGTACATTCGAGGACGTAACGGCCCAGGCCGCTGCGGCCCTCCAGCGGCCCGGCATGGTGACGGACGCCCGCTGGCGAGACCTGACCGGCAATGGGGCGAAGGAGCTCCTCCTGGCTGGCGAATGGATGCCCCTCCGGGTGTTTCGAGTCGGCGACGGGGCGGCGTTCACCGAGATCACGGCCGAGCTCGGCCTGGACCGCTCGAACGGTTGGTGGAATCGCCTCGCGGTTTCCGACCTCGACGGGGACGGCGATCTCGACATCGTGGCGGGCAACCGAGGGGGGAACGCCCAAATCCAGGCCCGGCCCGGTGTACCGGCCTCCGTCTACGCGGGTGATTTCAACCAGGACGGACGCATCGAGCCCATCCTCAGCCACTACGTCGACGGCACCGAGTATCCGGCGCCCCGGCGCGACCGGCTGATGGACGAATTGTCCATGCTCCGGACCCGCTTCCCCACGTACGAGGCATACGCCGAGGCCACGATGGACGACCTCCTCACGGAGCACCAGCGAAAGACAGCCCGGCGTCTCAAGGCGCACACCTTCCGGACCAGCGTGTTCGAGCAGCGGGACGACGACACCTTCGTGCGTCACGATTTGCCGGTTGAGACGCAATTCTCCCCGACGCGCGGGATCGTCGTGCACGACGTAAACGAAGACGGTCGTCCCGACGTGCTCCTGGCGGGCAACGACTTCACGGTCCGGAAGCCGTGGGGCCCTGCGGACGCGGGGAAGGGGGCTCTCCTGCTGAACCGGGGCAACCTGACGTTCGACGCCCAGCGTTCCGCCGAAAGTGGGTTCTCTGCACCCGACGACGTGCGGGATCTACTGTTCGTGTCTACATCGGACACTCCGCTTGTCGTGGTGGCCAACAACGATGCGTCCCTCGATCTTTTCGAGATGCGGTCCTCCCCACAGGAGGTGGCTACCCACCAGTAGAGCTCCTCTCCGGGCAATCGCCTCCGTCTTGCGCTGGGCACGCCGGTTCGGCCTCACAGCCGCCGGATGGCCGCCCCAAATCGAATGGCGACGGCGATGGGACCCGGTCGCTCGGTCGCCGGCGCACCGTGCGATTTCCGCGTGTCGAAATTCTGCGCGTCACACTGGGTGTGGAGCAGGAAACGGGAGCGCATTTTACTCCAGCTCGCGCAGCCAGATGTTACGGAACCGAACGGGGCTGCCGTGATCCTGAAGCCGAAGCGGCCGGCGCGATTCGTGCGCTTCGTACGGCGGGCGCGCCTGGTAGGCCGTCGGCCCCGTCAGCTCCACGCGGTCCTGCACGAGCACCCCGTTGTGGTAGACGGTCATGCGGGCCGGGGCCACCACGTCCCCGTCCTCGTCGAAGTGGGGTCGCCGAAAGACAATGTCGTACGCCTGCCACTCCCCCTGCGGGCGCGTGGCGTTGACCAGCGGGGGATACTGCCCGTAGACGGCCGCAGCCTGGCCGTCGGCGTACGTGGAGTTCTCGTGAGAATCGAGCACCTGCACCTCGTACGCCCCCATCAGATACACACCGCTGTTGCCGCGCTCCTGTCCCTCCCCCTCCACCGAGGGCGGCACCATCCACTCAAGGTGCACCTGCACGTCGCCAAATCCCTTCTTGGTCTGAAGGGATCCGCTCCCAGGCTTTACGGCGAAGAATTCGCCTGCCTGCACGGTCCACGAGGGTGCGCTCCCGTCCGGATGCTCCCAGGCGTCGAGGGAGGTGCCATCAAAAAGGACGACGGCGTCCGACGGGGCGGACTGTGGCTCAGCGGGCGCCGGACCGGGCTCCACGACGGGCGGCCGGGCCCGCGTCGAGTCGTGGACGGCCCAGTGCACCGGAGCCCGGGACTGAGCTGCCGCCTGGAGCGGAAGCGATAGGCCGAGGATGAGCGTGAGCAGGGCGAGACGCGAAGACGACGTAGACATTGTTCCTATCGGGGGAATATACGAGGGGAGAGCGGACGGGGAGAGGCCGGGCGCATCCTTCCCGAATGCGTTCTTCCCGTGGTGAAAAGGTCACACGGGCGGCTCACACGGTAGGGAGATTCCACGGGCCCCGGTAGGAAGGCTGCACGAGGTCGTTGGCCTCAGGGTCTTCGACAAAGCGCCGGCTCTCCGCGTTCCACGCCACGTCCCGCCCTACCCGGAAGGCCACGTTGCCGAGGTGGGCATTCACGGCAGTGTTGGCCGCCGCGTCGACCGGGGCGTTGGGGGTTTCGTCCCCGCGAATCGAGGCCACAAAGTTGCGCGCGTGGGCGTCGAGCCCTCCCTCCCCGTCCCGGGGCGGAAGGGCCTCGGTTTCGTACTGCCCATCCTCAACCTCCGGGATGACCTCCCACCCACTGCGGTCAATGACGAGCGTGCCGTTGTTGCCAATGAAGGCCACCCCGTGCCCGCGGTTGTAGGGCCCATTGGAAATCCCCACAGCGTGCTCCCACACCATCGTAACGTCGCCGAACCGATAGAGGGCCTGCTGGGTGTCCGGCGTCTCGCGGCCCCCCTTCGGATACCCGAACGAGCCCCCCATCGAGGCAACGGACTGGGGATTGTCGAGGCTCATTCCCTTCAGGACGTAGTCGATGAGGTGCACGCCCCAGTCGGTCATCAGGCCCCCCGCGTAGTCCCAGTACCACCGGAAGGTGAAGTGAAACCGGTTGGGGTTGAACGGACGCTCAGGGGCCGGGCCCAGCCACATGTCGTAGTCGACCCCTTTCGGCGGCTCCTGATTGGGTTTTTTCGGCAGCCGGTCCTTCCAGCCGACGTACGACCAGGCCTTCGTGTGGCGGACGGTGCCTATCGCCCCCGAATTTAGGTACTCCACTGCCCTCTGCCAGTGATCGCTGCTGCGCTGCCACTGGCCCACCTGCACGACGCGTCCCGTCTTCTCGGCGACCCGTCGCATGACGTCGCACTCGGCGATGGAGTTGCCCAGGGGCTTCTCCACGTACACGTCTTTCCCCGCCTGGCAGGCGTGGACCATCTGCAGACAGTGCCAGTGGTCCGGCGTCCCGATGACGACAAAGTCGAGAGCGTCGTCCTCCAGCAGGCGCCGGTAATCCTCGTAGAGATCGGGGGTCGTGTCGGTCTGTTCCTCCAGCTCAGCGGCCCGCTTCTCAAGGACGTTGCGGTCCACGTCGCAGAGGGCCGTGCACTCGACCCCGTCGATCCCGAGAAGGGCGTTCGTGTCGGTCCACCCCATCCCGTTGATGCCAATGGCGCCGAAGCGGAGGCGGTCGCTCGGCGGTACCGAGGCCTCAGAACGTGATTCCTGGGAGACGGCCCCCGACAGGCCCGCTCCCGCAAGACCCGCCGAACTTGTTTCGAGAAACTCGCGTCGAGTGTAGGCACTCATGGTGGAACGAGAGTAGACGTTAAAGAAACCAAAACCGTTACTGCCCCAAGCGGCGTGCCCGGCGAAGCGCCCCCACCACTGGCTCGCGCCGAAGAACCTCCACGGACCAGTCCGGCACCCGGCGGCGAAGGGTGCGGCGAAGAACCCGCACGTAGTGCTCGTTCCGAAACATGCCCCCGAGCAACGCGATGCGGGGCGCAATGTCGTCCACTGCATCGATCAGCCACCCGATCTGGTGCGTGAGCTCGTCGGCCTGGGAAGCGAGAATCTCGGAGGCCACCGAGTCGCCGTCCGCCGCCGCTTGAATCACGAGGGGCGCCACGTTCTGGAGCGCAAACTCGTCCTGGTAGACCCAGTGGATGAGGGCGTCCCGCTCGTCGACGTCGTATTGCTCGGCAACGCGAGCCCGAAGCGACGTGTCGGGGCCGCCGTCGAAGGTGTCTGCGACGGCCTGCAGGCCCGCCCGGCCGACAGCGTAGCCGCTGCCCTCATCCCCCAGGAGATGTCCCCATCCGCCGATCCTGCGCGTCGTGCCGTCTCGCGCCCGAGCAAACACCACGGAGCCCGTCCCGGCAATGACGACGAGGCCGCTCTCCGAGCCGAAGGCCGCGTCCTGGGCAATGGAGGCATCGTGCACTACCTGCACATGCACCGAGTCCGCATCGTTCCCGAGGACCCGGCGGAGCCGATCAGCGAGGGCCTCCTGTTCCGTCGGCTGCCCGGCGCCGGCCACCCCCGCGCAGACCGACAGGTGATCGATGGGGCGATGGGACTGGAGGGTCTCCCGAACCAGGGTGGCGAGGGTCCGGGCCGACGAGTCGACGCCCACCCGCTGGGGGTTGGCGCCGGGACCGTGACGATCAATCCGCTCCGAACAGCCTGCGCACTCTGCGAGAAGCATCGTCTTGGAGCCCCCAGCATCGAGGCCGGCGAAAAAGGGATTATTCGTAGACACGAGGGCAACGCCAGCGTCGGGAATGAGAAAAATGGTGACCGCGGGAGAGACCGACTGCGCCGCGAACCTTGCTGTGCTCTCCCCTCAAACAGAGCCCTCCTTCGCTACGAGTTCCAGTGCCGCATGTTGAAAAATCGGGACTGGAGAACCTTTCCGCAAGATGGAATCGGTTCCAGATATGCGCTCTTTTGATCCCGCCCCGCGTCACCAGTTAGCCGTGCGGAGATGATTGAAATTGATGACCGCCTGCCGGTCGTTTGCGAGGGTGTGGTATAGCGGCAGGTCGTCGGGACACGACCCGATAAGAATCTTCGGAGACCTCCGCAATGCCCGTGTCCGTCAGACGAAATTGGCGGAAGTACCGATGCTTCCGTGCACCCGCGCCGCAGTCCGCCGTGCTAGTCTCCGGGCGGGGCGGTCATTCTTCGGAGGTTGGCGTTGACGGTTCGGAGGCCGACGGCGACGGTCCCGGCAGCATCGGTTGGGGCGGCCCCTCGATCGCGCCGTGCACGATGTCGGCCGCGCGGGGACGCACCTGCTGGATTTGCTCGTCGGTGTCGTCGGGGTAGACGCGATTCGTGAGCAGAATGAAGAAGAGGTTCTCCGCCGGATCGACCCAGAAGGACGTGCCCGTGTAGCCGGTGTGGCCGAAGCTCGACGCCGAGAATTCGTCCCCCGCCGAGGAGTATCCCTCCCGGCTTTTCGTGTCCCAGCCGAGGGCGCGGGTACTGTTTGGCACGTCGGCCTGGGTGGTGAAGGTCTCGATCGTCTCGGACTCCAGGAACTGCCGGCCGTCGATGCGGCCCTCATGGGTGAGCATGTAGCCGAAGCGGGCCAGGTCCGGAGCCGTGGAGAAGAGCCCCGCGTTTCCCGACACGCCGCCCATATCGCGCGCCATCGGGTCGTGCACGGTGCCCTGAAAGTGCGTACCCGTCGTGTCGGTCGTGGGCACGGTCCAGTCGTAGGTGCCATCGGCAGTGTAGAAGCCCGTGTCGTGCATGCCGAGCGGCTCGAAGATGCGCGTTCGGCAGAACGTACGGAACGACTGCCCGCTGATCGTCTCCACAATGTTCATGAGCGTCAGCATGTTAAGTCCGCTGTACTCCGACTTGGTGCCGGACTCGTACGCGAGCGGCTGGGCCATGATGGTGTCGAGGATGGCTGCCCGGGTGGGGCCTCGCTCCTTAGAGCCGAGGTAGGGCTTCAGGCCCGAGGAGTGGGTGAGGAGCTGCCGCACAGTGACCGCTTCTTTGCCGTTCTGGGCGAAGTCGGGCAGGTAGCGAGCCACCGGGGCGTCCAGGTCGAGCGAGTCCTTCTCGTAGAGGAGCATGGCAGCGGTCGTGGTGGCCACCACCTTCGTGAGCGACGCGAGGTCGTACTGCGCGTCCGTCCTCACGGGCTTCTTCTTGTCGTAGGTGAAGTAACCCTGGCCGTCGAGTGTTACAACGGCAGGCCCGCGCCCCACAGCGACGGTGGCGCCTGGGAAGGCCCGGTCGAGCATGGCCGAGCGGAGCAGCGTGTCGAGGCGGGCGAGCTGCCGGCCGTCCATGCCCACCGATTCGGGCAGGCTCTGACGGGGCGCGATCGGTTCCAGGGAAATGCCGGATCCTTTCTTCGCCACGCCCGGAATGGTGACGGGCAGGCGGCCGGGCGTGCCGGCCGTCCCGGCCAGCGCCTGCGCGGCGGCCCGCTGCGAGGCCTCGCCTGAGCCGTAGGCGGCCAGAATGGCGTTGGGCGCAGGGTCCAATCCGGTTGGGGCGTAGGGATTGCCGAAGGCGACGAACGCGACCGACAGGTCCGTCGAGTCGGTCTGGCGCACCAGGTCTTCGAGGAAGTTGCGGTGCATGTCGGCCAGCCCGATGGAGCCGCTCCAGGCCCGCACGCGGAGGAAAGAGGGCACGATGACCACGTCGTAGTTCGAGGCCGCCGCCAGGTGGTCGTTCACGTCCCTCGCGTCGGAGCGAGGGTCGAGGCGGCGGGTGTCCAGCGTCTCGATGGCGGGCTGCGCCCGGAGCCGGTCGACGAACGTGTCCCCTCCCCCGGGCGATTTGCTGTCGCTGAGCGTGACGACCAGGGCGTCGTACTGCTCCGGCGGCGTGAGGGGGAGAAGGCCGTTCTCGTTGGTCATGAGGGTGAGCGACTCGCGGGCCACCGTGCGGGAAAGCACCTTATGGCGGCGGCGGTCCACCCGGTACCGGGTCCTCGTGAGCGGCACCTGTCGGGTCTCGTGGAGGCCGAGCTGCTGCTTCTCTCGCAGCAGGCGCCGCACCGAGTCGTTGATCTCGGTCGTGTCGAGCCGCCCATTTGTCACGGCCGTCCGAATCGCGTGGTGGGCAGCCCACGGGTTCGTCGACATGAGCAAGAGATCGGTCCCCGACTCCAGCACGCGCACGGCGGTCTCGCCGACGCCGAAGGTGCGGGTGACGGCGTCCATGTTCAGGGCGTCGGTCACCACGAGCCCCTCGAAGCCAAGGTCCTCTCGCAGCAGGTCGTGGGTGAGGGGGCGCGAGAGCGTGGCGGGCACGCTGTCGGCCGCGAGTTTGGGCAGGGCGAGGTGGCCGGTCATGACGCTCTGAGCCCCGGCGTCGAGGGCCTGCCGGAACGGAGGCAGTTCGAGCGTATCGAGGCGAGCCCGTCCGAAGCGGAGTACGGGCAGATTGATATGCGAGTCGACACTCGTGTCGCCGTGGCCGGGAAAGTGCTTCACCGTGGCGAGGGTCCCGCCCTTTTGGGCGCCGCGCACAAACGCCGACGCCATCGTGCCTACGAGCGACGGCGAGCCGCCGAACGAGCGGATGTTGATGATCGGATTCTTCGGGTTGTTGTTGACGTCCGCCACCGGGGCGTAGAGCTGATGCACCCCGAGCGCGCGAGCCTCTCGGGCCGTCACGTAGCCGACGCGGAAGGCGTGCGACGCGTCTCGCGCGGCCCCCAGCGCCATGGCCGGCGGAAAGCTGGTGGCCTCGTCGATGCGCATGCCCACGCCCCACTCGGTGTCCTGCGCCACCAGCAGGGGCCGCTCGGCCTTCTCTTGCAGGTCATTGGCCATCGTGATCTGGGTCATCGGCGTCCCCGGCCCAAACACCAGCCCTCCGGCCCCGAACGACTCGACGAGCGACACCGTGCGGCGGTACGATGGACTGTCGGCGTTCTGGAAAAATGCATCCAGCCGAATCACGAAGAGCTGCGCGATCTTCTCGTCCAGCGTCATCTCCTGAAGCTGCCGCTCGGCCCAGGCCGGGGGGGGCGGAGCCTCGGCCGTGTCAGCGGGTGGGGCCTCCGCGGTGTCAGTGGGGGGAGCCTCAGCCGTGTCAACTGTGGAGGCCTCCGGGGACGGGGGGCTTGCCGGGACGAAGACCGTGCTGGACATCCCGAGGACCAGGAGGCCTGCGGCGAGCGCGAAGGCAAGACCGGCCGCAACCAAAGAGCGTCGAAGCGAAAACGTCATGGTGCAATACAGCATGAAATACAACATCCAGAAAATCTCCCCTTCCCTCTTCCCCACTCACCTTTTCCCATCCCCTTCCTCTTCCATCTCGATCAGGGAAACCTCGTCCCGCTGCAGATCCTGCCACAGATATCCCGCCGCTCCCAGTGCCACAGCAACGCACGCGAGGCCCCAGAGCGTCCAGCCCAGAATGAGATAGCCGGTGCCGAAGAGGGTGCTATACACGAGTACGACGCCGACGAGCCAGTCGAGGGCGAGCCGCCCGAGCCCCGAGTCCGGTGTCACGTCGGGGTGGCGGTCGGCCACAGGCGCCCAGCCGGGCCCGCCGGGGTGGACGGTGCGGTAGAACACATCGAGCGTCTCCTCATCGGTGGGGCGAGTGAGGAAGGTGGCCGCAAGCCAGACAACAGTCGTAAACCCGACCACCGAATAGAGGTTCAGCGGAAAGTCGGCCTGAAGGCCGGGCACCTGCACGCCGAAGGCGTTGAGCACGAGGGCGCTCCCCGTCAGTACGATCGGGGCCAGGGTCGCCGCCATCTCGCTCCACGCGTTTACGCGCCACCAGTACCAGCGCAGGATGAGGACGAGCCCCAGCCCGGCGGACGCCGAAAGCAGGAGTCCCCACGCCTCGGCGATGGTGTCCAGAAAGAGCGTGACGACGAGGCTGAGCAGGGCCACGCCGAAGGTAAGGGCCCGCGAGACGAACACGTAGTGGTCTTCGTCGGCATCCGGCCGCACGAAGCGCGCCCAGAAGTCGTTGACCAGATACGAGACGCCCCAGTTGAGCTGCGTGGAGACCGTGCTCATGAACGCCGCCAGGAAAGCCGCAAAGAGAAGACCGAGCAGCCCGGGCGGGAGCACGTCCTTCATCACGAGGACGAAGCCGGCCCGCGGCTCATTGAGATCCGGATAGAGCACCAGCGCGGCCAGGGCGACGATGATCCAGGGCCAGGGGCGCAGGCAAAAGTGGGCGATGGTGTACCAGAGCGTGGCGAAGAGGGCGTTCGGCTCGTCCTTCGCGCTCATCATGCGCTGCGCGATGTAGCCGCCGCCCCCCGGCTCGGCCCCCGGGTACCAGCTCGCCCACCACTGCACCCCGGCGTACGCGGCAAACGCCAGGGCCGAGAGCGAAAAGGTGGCCGCCCCTTCCGCCGCCCCGCCGATCGTGGGCAGCAGGTTGAAGGTCTCGGCCGGCAGTTGCTCGCGCAGGCCCGCCACGCCCCCGACCTTCGGCATGTCGAGCACCAGGAAGGCAAGCAGGATCGTCCCACCCATCGCGATGACGAACTGGAACAGATCCGTCACCATCACGCCCCACAGCCCCGACAGCAACGCGTAGACGGCCACCACCAGGATGAGTCCCCCCGTCACGATGAGCGCAGCACTCATTTCTCGCCCAAGCACTGCAAACGATTGTTGCCCAAACAGGGTGAGGTCCGGGAAGAGCCGGTCGATGACCGTTTCCATTGCCAGCGACACCCACCCGATGATGAGGACGTTCAGCAGGAGGCCGAAAAAGAGGGCCTTGATCCCGCGCAGCCAGGCGGCCACCTCGCCGCTGTATCGGAATTCGATGAACTCAACGTCGGTGAGGACTCCGCTGCGGCGCCAGAGGCGGGCAAAGAAGAAGACCGTGAGCATTCCCCCAATGGCGGCGTTCCACCAGAGCCAGTTGCCCGCGATGCCGTTCTGCGCCACGATCTCCGTCACCAGGAGCGGCGTGTCGACGGCGAAGGTAGTGGCCACCATGCTCGTCCCGGCCAGCCACCAGGGCATCGCGCGCCCCGACAGGAAGAACTCGGAGGTGTCCTCGCCGGCCCGCTGATAGAAGTAGAGCGCGATTCCGAACGAGAGGACCAGATAGCCGGCGACGAAGAGCCAGTCGAGCAGTGTCACGAGCGCAGGCGGTCATTCAGTGGGGAACGCCCTCACAGGATAGGAGGAGCGACATCGCTTCGCAACGAGGACCCCCGATCGGAATCGCTTCCAGATAGCAATGGGACCCTTCTCCGCCAAGTCAATAGTCCGTACGGGCCGCATGGGCGTCTGAGGCCGTCGGCTCCTCTTTCAACCTGGCAGCGCGCGGTGGCCGAGTACGGAGACAGCGACCGGTTTTCGGCGGCCGAGCGGGCGGCCCTCGCCTACGCCGAGGCGATGACCGAGGACGTGCACGTCGACGACGGCACGTTCGAGGCCCTGCGGGATCACGTCTCGGAGCGGGAAGTGGTGGAGATCATGTGGCTGTGTGCCACCGAAAGCTACTGAAACCGCATCACGGGACCGCTCAATATCGCCTTGAAGGCGCCCGACAATCTGCGCACCCGACCCGCTCGAGTCAACGGTCGTCCCGGCCTACGTGCCCTGGAGAGGGACCGCGTGCACAGCGTCTGGTGCTGCCGCGTCGTCGATGGGCAGATCCAAGATCTCTACTGCGTGCGGAATCCCGAGAAGCTCCGCCACCTCGATCGATCGCCCGTCGACGAATGAGACCGCACGCCCCGTTGACCAGAGCGCGTCCAGTCGATACGTTGAGGGCGCACACGCGCTGCTCTTCGTCAAAACGCTTCGACCGCCATGCCCACCGTTGCCCTCACCGGAGCCGCCGGGGCCATCGGCTCCGTCACCGCCGAAGTGTTCGACGACGCCGGCTGGGACCTCGCCCTCATCCGCGGATCTCTGGGAAGAGGCCGAGGCGCTCGATGCCGTCCTCGCCATCGCGGGCGGCTTTGCGATGCAGCAGGCCGTCGAGTCGACGGCGGACGACTATCGGCACATGATGGACCTCAACTTCCGCACCCTCTTCAACACGGCCCGCGCCGCCGTGCCGTTGCTCACGCGGGCGGAGCAGAGCGTTCTGCTCGGCGTGTCCGCGCCGGCGGCGCTGGAGGGCCAGGCCGAGGCCGGGCTCTACGGGGCGTCGAAGGGGGCCGTGGCCTCGTACGTGAAGTCGCTGGGGAAAGAAGAACAGGAGGCCGGCCTGCGCACGACGGTCCTCTACCCAATGGGCGTAGTGGACACTCCCGCTAACCGCGACGCCATGCCCGACGCCGACCCGTCCACCTGGATCGATCCGCGCGAGCTGGCCGATCACATGCTCCACGCCGCCACCCGCAGCCCGCGCGGCCACGTGCCGGAGCTGAAGGTGCATGCGACGAGCGGCGGGTGAGGAAGCAGCGTCGAGCAAGGGCGAGGCGCGCAGTGGATCGCTGACCGATCCGGTTCTCTCCAACCGGGCCCGCTCGGGCACTACGACGAACTGGATCTGCCGCGGATCAGAACGCCCCCGATCAGTTCTTCGGCAGCTTTCAGCATCTTTGACATCTCTGCCGTTGGGAGGGGGCCGAGGTTTTCGTAGTGCCACCGCTCGCGTGAGGCCTTGGCGTCATGGAAGTGGTCCCTCAGGCGCTCATCGAGCCGATTCTCTTCAACTCGACGATGCACAAACAGCCCCATCCCCTTGTGCGTCCCGGGCGCTTCTCCTTCCTCCAACAGGGCCCAAGCACGAATCGCGTGAAACATCGCGTAGTAGCCCTCCGAGGCGGACAGGCCCTCGCGGTCGTGGTCGAAACAGAACTCCGCTGCGTCGAGATGCGACTGAGCAGCTTGAATCGCGTCTGGAAATGAGCTCATATTTCCACGATGTCTCCGTCTCGAAGCGTGAGGTTGTCTCGTTCCTCTTCCGAATAGACGAAGACCTCATGGTAGGCACCCGTTCGTTGAGGGATTTCCGCCGTGAGTTCGGAGACGTAACTCCGGCGGTCCGTGCGGTGCTCGTCGACGATCACGACCAGCGCTGGACCGTCGAGGTGATTCCCCGAGAGCGGGTGACGGGTTGTAACGTAGATCGTCACTAATCCGTCGCCGACCACGTCTTCGACGACACTGATGGGGGTGGCCTGTCGTTGCTGTTTTGTGACGGGCATGTCGGCGGTAGGATTTGTGGAAATGGCGTGTCGGAATAGCTACACCGAGACGGTGTTGTTCCACAGCGAGTACGGCGTTCTCGCGCCCACACAGCACTCAC
>PXSZ01000034.1 GCA_003023105.1 Bacteroidetes bacterium QH_10_64_37 | reverse complement strand
TAACCAACCCAAGTTGTGACTTTTTGCATTGGTGCTCCGTCCTGACCGACGCGGGGACGGGGAGACACGGAGACGCAACGAAACAATGACCTCTCCGCGCCTCCTCCCTTCCCGTGTCCATTCGATAGAGCACAACGTGGGGCAATTAACGCGTTCGAACAGCCTTCGTCGTTGCCACAAAGTCCTCACCCCGAACGCGGAAGAAGTAGACTCCGCTCGCGAGCGAACGAGCCGGTTCCAGGGTAAAGGAGACCGATCCGGACTCATCAACTGTGCCCTCTCTGAGTGGAGTGGCAACGTGCCGGCCGAGGATGTCGAACACCCGGACGGTGACCTCCTGCTCGTTGCCCTGCATTTCCGGAAGCGTCACAGACAGGTTCACCGGGCCGCTGAACGGGTTCGGATAGGCCGTGACGTTCACCTCCGAGGCTCGCACCGTCGTTCTGACCCGGTTTTCCACCAGGAGGGTATCCTCCGCCCCCACGCCCTTGATTCGAAACTGATGGGTTCCAACCGGCAGATCCTCGATCGTCTCGGTGTACTCTCCGGCCCCGTTCGCCTCAACCCGTGCGCGCTCTCTGAACTCCCCGCCGAAGTAGCGATGTGTGATCACAAACTCGGACACGTTCGTCTCGTCGCCACTCCCGACTAGGCGCCACGTCAACCTCACAGCCTCCTCACTGCCGCTTACGTCCACGCTCGTCGCCTCCGTGTTGGTAATCGCGATGCTGAGCGGGGGCACCGCATCGTCGGCCTTCACGAAGCCATGCCCGCTCCATGGGTCTCTGCCCGAAGCGATCGGGACAAGTGTGTAGTCCTCATTGATTCGCTGCGTTACGTCGGCTGCAGTTGTTTCCAGGCGACTATATACCTCTCCTGGCCCGTAACCAGGACGCGCCTGCTGAATGAGCGCTGCGATGGCCGCCACGTTGGGCGCTGCCGCGGACGTGCCGAAAAAGTTTGGGTGAGGATCCGGATCAACTCCATTCAGAACGTCCGAGGGGATGTCGGACTGGAAGAACGTATTATCGATACCGTCCGCTGCCGTCACGTCCGGCTTTTTGCGATCTATCGAGTCGATTCGCGTCCCATTTTGGTCAAAAAGAATGGGGATTCCCCCCAGCGACGAAAACGGTTCGAGGTAGGGGGGAGGACGCTGATCAAAGCAATTTTCCGGAAAGGCAGAGCAGTACACCTCTGTGTAGTAGAACGGCGCCGCAGCCACCGTCATGGCCCCTTCAGCCATCGGATGGCCGTAGATCGTGGGGCCTGCTGTGTCGTACTCCTCGATGGTGAAGTCGCTTCCGCTGTAGACAGACTTGATCTGATCGGGAGCGGGTCCGGCGGCCTTCTCGATCACCAGGAAACGCGTTTCGGCACTGCTGCCGTCGTTCGTGTACTCGAACGACTCGACCGGAAACCCGATGGAGATGTTGTCGTCGCTGGACTGCGCCACGATGCTGTCGTTCTCGGTGACGAGCGCGATGTCGATGTCCGTGTCGGGACCGCTTGAGCCCTCCACGAGGGCCGACGGATCCGTCCACTGGAATGAAAAGATTTGAAACGTCCCGTCGGCCTCGATGGTAATTTTCTGTCGAGTGTCCGTGCTGAGCGTTGACGAGTCGAAGTCGTGCGCGACCGAGCTGCTGCTGATCACGCCTGGATCCCCCGAATCGCGGAACGGCGCCTCGTAGGAGTTCCGTCCGTAGTTGCCGGCGGAGGAAAAATACGAGACTTCGTCGTTGTTCACCACGTCGTCGACGGCGTTTGACACCGGCCCGTCCTGATAAAACGGCTCCACGTTGTACCGGACGTCGTCGACAATCACCGTGCACCCGGCATCTGCGAGGTCCTCGATGCCCGTTGTGAAGACCCCTAAGCCCCCGAACGCCGTGTGAAACCCGAGCGTGGCCCCCGGAGCAATGTCGTGGATGAGCTGCAGCATGGCCCGCCCTTCGTCGGTCGGACTCGGATCCGTGCCATCGTAATCTTCGAGCACATCGACGGGCGTCGTCCGTCCCGCCGGGTTTCCATTTCCGGGAAGGTCGCCGGACTGCACGTCCTCGGACGCCGAGGTGGCTACGCTTGCGGTGTTGTAGCTATCCGACAGCACACACACCTTTTGCCCATTCCCGCTCGTGCCAGTGTTGAGTCGCGCCGTGTCTGCAGCGTGCGCCGAATCGGCCTCGGACTCCACGCTCCCCACGGAGGTGCGGGCGTAGGAGGGCACCATGCCCCGGAGCGACGGCAGGGCGGCGGCCTGTTTAATCGCGGAAATGGGAAGCCGTCCCGACACGACGGGTCCCACCACCGCCCCTTCCTCAAGCCCCAACTGCCGCAGCTCCCGCAAGAGGCGCGAGGCGTTTTCGATCGCAATGGCCTCTACGAAAACAAACTGCTCGTTCGCAGAGATGGGCGAACGGACCCGGCTATGGACGCCTTGCCGCCCTTGATCGGCCTCCGTCTTCGGGCGGGGGGCCGTCGCCTCATGGAGCGCCCGTATCCCTTTTGCTCCCGCGATCCGATGTTGGTGATACAGGAGTGCCAGCTCCATGCCGACGGCGGCCAGGGGACCGTCTTTCCCGGCCCCATCCGGCCCATTGATGGCAGCCCGGACCTCCCGCATGACGGGGGCAGACACGCCTTCCACGTTGAGCATGCCCACGGACTGGAGCTCTGCACGATCGTCCTGCCCAACGGCCACTGGAGGCCTGCCGAGGAGGGCCACTCCCCCTATGAGCATGACAACGAGCAAACCGACTCGGTGCATTGAAGCGATGGATTCGATCCAAAAGTCTAAACTGAAACGTCGCTTGAGCCCGGCCTACTTGACGACAACCATCTTCTCCGTTCGCCCAACGCTCTTCCGCCCCCGAAGGCGCAGAAAGTACACGCCGCTCGCCCACCGACTCACATCGATGGAGAGAAGTACAGGATCCTGAGCGCGCACCTCGCGCCGGGCGGTGTACACCCGCTCCCCGAGCGTGTTGTAAACCTCCACGGTCACGGACTGAGACTGCCGGGCGGTCAGGTTGAACGAGGCCGTTTCTCGAACCGGGTTCGGGTAGGGGCCCAGTGCGTACACGTCGCCCTCAAAGTCGACCTGCACTTCCCGGGAGGCACTGGTCACCGCATTCCCCGCCTCATCGCGGGCCGTGACGCGGTACTCGTACCGCCCGGGCGTCCGGCGGTCGGCCGTGTACTGCTTGCTCTGTGTCTCCACCACCTTGCCCTCCTGGGGAACCGTGGCCACCTGCTGAAACGCGCCCCCGCGTCCTTCCCGCCGTTCAACCTGGTACCGGAAGTTCGACGGAGTGCCCGGCGGCACCGTCCACGACAGATCGATGGTGCCCCGCTCCTGCGCGTCGCGCCCCGTCACGGTGGCGGTGACCCCCCGCACGTTCACCGTGTCGCGCGGCCGTTCCGGGGAGGTCCCCATCGTGCCGTCCGCGCGCAGCCACCGCAGGCGAAAGGTAAACGCCCCAAGTCCCAAATTCGCAACGGTGAGGCTCGGACCGCTCAGATCAGACGCGTCGACCTGCTTGACGGTCTGAAACTCCCCGCCGAAGTACCGGCGATCCACGATGTACTCCTGGATGTCGGTCCCCTCCTGCTCGGTCCATGAGAGCGTCAGACTGCCGGTGCCCGAGTCGGCCGCCTGCACCTCCACGGCGAAGAGGTCCCGAAAGTATTGCTCGCACCCCGGCCCGAGCGGCCACCCCATGTCCCGGAGCTGTCCGCACAGGATGGGTCCGGGCTGTCGGTTCGTCTCCGCCTGGTTGACGATGGGGGTCATGAGCGCATCCTGCGTCTCGAAGGGGTAGGTGTCCTCGTCTAGGTGGGCGACGCTCGATCCACTCGCGTACGGCGAGGGCGCGTAGAGCTTGGGCCGGGGCGGCCCGTCCCCCAGGTCTGCGGTTGCCTCTGAGGCATCGCCGCCGAAGAACAGCTGATCGCCCGTGAGCGCCTCCCCAAGCGTCTCCGAGGGATTGGAGTACGCGTCCTCATTCGTCAGCGCCACCAGCGAGCCCTCGTCCTGCGCTTCCAACACCTGCCGGTCGTAGACGCCCACGACCCGGTTGCCCTCCAGACTGTCGGCAAAATATTCGCCCTGTCCCTCCTCCACGGAGAAGAGATCCAGGTAGTTGAGGCCGTGTCCAATTTCGTGGAGGGCCACCGAGGTAAAGTCGACCGTGCCCGGAGGAGCGGGCGCCTCTCCGAAGTGCCAGTCATCTCGCTCACTGTTGACGTTGACGATGATGTCAGTCTCCTGCGGCCGAGGGGCCTCGCCGAGAAGAGCGCCCGCGAGCGCGTCCCCCACGATGGCGTCGGCCTCGCCGTCGTCCGTGGCGTCCAGCCCGTAGAAGTTGTTCGGGCCCGCTGCCGCGAGCACGCCGGACCCGAGGGCCTCGTAGGAGGCCTGGATCCGAATGGTGGCGGGGGAGGACACGTGCGTCTCCCAGACGTCGGCGGCCCGATCGAAGGCGGCCTGGGCCTCGGGCGGAACGTTGCTCCCGTAGCTGACCTGGATCGTGGCGTCGGCCCGCTTGCTCTTCAGAAGGGCGGGGCGGTGGTGTACGAAGGCGTTCACGGCCTCCGTCCGGAGCCCGCAGTCCCGGTACATGGGCGTGCTCAGGACCTTCTCGTGGGGGATGGGATCGCCGACGAGTTGGGGCGTCCCCTGTGCGGACACGGATGGGACCTGTACGGCGAGGGCGATTACGCCGACGCAGATCGCAGCCAGTACGGAGCGAAAACGAATCATGACGTTGCGTTTGTACATCTGCTGGTGGCGGGGACGTACTCGGGACGGGGGTCCGTCCACACATTCCTCAGGATCGCTGCGCCCAATTTTAGTCGCCCCCGATCGTGTAGCTCACTCCCAACGAGAAGGGAAATGTCGTGACGGCGTTTTCCTTGGATCCCGGCAGGCTTCCGGTCGCGCGGATCTCGGCGGTAAGGTGGAGCCCCCCAACGATGCGCGTCCAGGCCCCAAAGCCCACGTCTCCGCCCGCGTCCGTCACGTTTTCCTCCGAAAACTGAATCTCCGTTCCGTTCGGGGTGGTCACACGGACGCCATCCACGGTAGTGCGAACGACCCCCAATCCGACGAGAAAATACGGATGGATGCGACCGACTGAGGTAAGCGTAATCTGGCCCTCCACCGTGATCCCTCGGAGCCGGCCGTCCGGATCGTTCGAGTACGTGCACCCCCCACACCCAAAATCGCCAGTGTCCCCAGGAAACCTCGATTGTTGTGCCCGGAAACGTCCCTCCAGGTTGAAATTGTCCGAGACCGTCCACAGGAGCCCCACGGACGCGTACACCTGCGGCCCCGAGCCGGGATCGATCGTCGCCGTTTCCTCCTGGCCGCCGCTTGAGGTTGCCGTCATCGTGACATTCGACGAAGGAATCGCCCATCCGCCCCCAGCCTCGACGCGCACAGCCTGGGCCGAGGCGCCCCCTCCTCCCAGCGTCACGAACAAGGCAGCAGCAGACAGAAGGATCGTGACGAGCCGGCTGGTGCGCATGGAAGGGAGGAGACGATGCACGGGAAGAAAATTTCGAGTACTGCGGACCCCAACGCAGAACCCTCCCGCTCGTTCTCCGGGAGGACGGCGACGGCCTCGTCGTCGTCCCGAACCCCGTGACGTGTCATTGCTGTGGCCCCAAACCGGCCGGGTGGCTTTTCCCCACACAGATTCTTTTCTTGGCACTGCGCCCCCGATTCGGGGGTCCTTCCACATCGTCCTCCTTCTGACCGAACCCATCTCGCCCATGTCCAACACGCCCATCGAATTTGGGACCGACGGCTGGCGCGCCGTCATTGCCGACGACTACACCTTCGTGAACCTCGAACGGGTGGTCCAGGCCACCGCCGACTGGCTGCACGACGACTACGGCGAGACGCCGTCGGTCGTCCTCGGCCACGACACGCGCTTTCTGGGACCGCAGTTTGCCGAGCGAGCCGCCCGCGTGCTTGCGGACGCCGGGGTGGACGTCACCCTCGCCGACTCGGTCGTCTCCACACCGGCCATCAGCTGGGCCACGCAGGCCGCCGACCACGACGCGGGCGTGGTGATTACGGCCAGCCACAACCCGCCCGAGTACAACGGCTACAAGATCAAAGCCCACTTCGGCGGCCCGGCGCCCCCGGAGATGATTGCGGACGTGGAACGCGCTGTACAGGACGGTGCGCGGAGCGCGGCACTGCCCCCGTTCGACGCCCTTGCGAGTGAGGGCTCCATTCAGACCAGCAACGTCCGCACCGGCTACCTGGACGCCCTCCGCGACGCACTCGACATCGAGGCGATCAAGGAGGCCGGTCTCACCATCGCCCACGACGCCATGTACGGGGCGGGACAGGGCCTCGTGCAGGCCCTGCTTGGGGACGACCAGGTGGTGGCCCTCCACCACGACCGCAACCCCGGCTTCCACGGCGTGGCCCCGGAGCCCGTCGCGGACCGCCTCGGCGAGCTGTCCGAGACCGTGACGAACGGGGACGCTGCGGCGGGCCTCGCCAACGACGGCGACGCCGACCGGATCGGGATGGTCGACGAAAACGGCGACTTCGTAAGCTCGCACCGCATCCTTGCCCTGCTGACCAAATACCTCCACGAGGAGCGCGGGCTCACCGGCTCCATCGTGAAGACGTTCTCCACCACCCACCTGCTCGACAAGATGGGCGAGCGCTACGGCCTGCCGGTGGAGACGACCCCGATCGGGTTCAAGCACATCGCCTCCAAGATGTCCGACGAGACCGTGCTGGTGGGCGGCGAGGAGTCCGGTGGCATCGCGGCGTCGGGCCACATTCCGGAGCGCGACGGCATCTACATCGGCCTGCTCATCGTGGAGATGATGGTGAAGCGGGGCCTGTCGCTCTCGGCGCTGGTGGACGAGCTGCTCGACGAGTTTGGGCCGCACTACAACTACCGCGACGACATCCACATCCGCGAAGACCAGAAGGCGCGCGTGCTGGACCGGCTGGAGAATGAGGGCGGCCTCGACGAGGCGAACGGCCACCCGGTGGAGCGCGTCGAGACGCTCGACGGCTTCAAGCACGTCACCGACAACGGGTGGCTCCTCATCCGACCCTCCGGCACCGAGCCGGTGCTGCGCGTCTACGCGGAGGCCGAGTCGACCGAGGCGGCCGAGGCGCTCGTGAAGGACGCGTCCCGACAACTCGGTCTGGATGACTGAGGACTTCCCGACTGCGGCTTCGCCGGTCCCAAAACGGGCTGCCGCGAATTGAGCCGTATTGCGTAGTGCGTAAGAGTTGCGGACATACGCAATACAAAATACGCAATGCGTCGAACTCTACGCCACAGCCTGAGCGTCCTCTTTCGTCCGCCGCTCGTCGCCCACGATAGCGCCGCCCCGGAGGCGCAGGATCCGCTCCGTCCGGGACGCAAGCTCCTGGTCGTGGGACACCAATACGAGCGTCGTTCCGGCCGTCTCGTTGAGCTCAAAGAGCAGGTCCTCGATCCGGCCGGCCGTCTCGGCGTCGAGGTTACCGGTGGGTTCGTCGGCAAAGAGCACGCGGGGGCGGTTAATGAAGGCCCGCGCCATGGCCACGCGCTGCTGCTCCCCGCCCGAGAGCTGCGACGGGTAGTGGTCGATTCGGTCGCCGAGGCCCACCTGATCGAGCAGGTCGGCGGCCCGGGTGCGCGGATCGGCAGAGCCGCGGAGCTCGGCCGGGACCATCACGTTCTCCAGGGCCGTCAACGTGGGCAACAGGCGGAACGTCTGGAAGACGAACCCGACGTTGCGGTTGCGCACCTCGGCGCGCTCGTCCTCGTCCAGCGGATTGAGGGCCACGCCGCACAGCTCCACGTCTCCGCTCGTCGGCTGGTCGAGCCCGGCGCAGAGCCCCAGCAGGGTCGTCTTGCCGCTCCCCGACGGACCCACGATTAAGGGCCTCGACGCGGAGAACAGTGGTGTCGCTCATAAGCGGCAGAAGTACGTCGTTGGGAAAAATGATGGGACGCGCGGTCCGGAAACCCTCTCGCTGCGGTCCCGGTTCGGCCCTTTCCCGAAGCGTGAGACCAGGGGGCGAAAGGAGCGAAGGGGCGAGAGGGCGAGGAGGAATGCCTTCGAAAGCCTCCCCCGACTCATGTACCGACCAATGGTCGGTGACGGTCGGGGCGTCCCTGTTTTCTCTCTCCCATTCCCCCTTTCTCCCATTCCTCCTTTCCCTCATGTCGACCGCCCGCCTATACCTGTTGCTGTTTGTTGGGGTTCTGGGACTGGTCGGCTGTGGCCAAGATCGTTCCAATTCCGCCGCGTCTCGCAGCCGGAGCGACACCGCCGCGTCGACCTCCAGGTCCGCCTCTTCCGTAGCCCCGGCCGACACGGCCACCGACGAGGGACTTCGAGTCCTCGTCCTCGGCAACAGCATCGCCGCTGGGTTCGGCGTGTCCCCCCAAGAGGCCTTTCCGGCACTTCTCCAAAAGAAGGTGGACTCCCTCGGCTGGAACGCGACGGTGCAAAATGCGGGCGTGAGCGGCGAGACCACGGCCGGCGGCCTGCAGCGCATTGGGTGGCTGCTGCAGGACTCCGTGGACGTGCTCGTGCTGGAGCTGGGGGGCAACGACGGGCTGCGGGGCATCGACCCGTCGGTGACGCGCACAAATCTGCGCGGCGTCATCGACACCACCCTCGCCGCCTACCCGGAAGCCCGAGTGCTGCTTACGGCCATGCGCATCCCGAGAAACCTCGGGCCCGAGTACACCGAGCAGTTCCAGCAGGTTTACCCCGCAGTGGCCGAGCAGTACGATCGCGTCTCGCTCGTCCAGTTCGACCGTCGTCTCCAGGCCGGAGCCGACTCGCTAATGCAGGAGGACGGCATCCACCCCACCGCGACGGGCCATCGCCTCGTGGCCCGGGACGTGTGGACGAAACTGCGCCCCATCCTCAATGACCTTCGGCAGCCCGCGTAGACGGGCCGGCATCCCTACCGATCCTCGATTAGCAGGGCAATCCAATGTCCTCGTTCCGGGGCCTCCAGGCGTACGCTCCCCTCCGCCGTAAGTCGGCGCTCGGCCGTCCACGCGGCCTCCTCGAGGTCGAGCCACGCGAGGCGGTACGTCCTCTCCCCCTCGCCCTCCGGCTCCAGGTCGAGTCCCACGGCGCCTCCGTCCGGGAAGTAGACGACCTGCTGGCCCGCCGACACGCGACTGAGGTAGGCCTCGTCGGGACCCCGATCCGTGAGTGATGTCGACATGGGCTCGGCCGCAAACAGGTCGTAGCGGTCCAGAAGCCGCCGAACGCTCCGGAGGTGCACCTGTGCGGTTGCGTTCAGCCCGATGCCCGCACTCGGCCGGTGGAAGCGAGCCGACGCGCTGCCGCCCAGGACGCTTCGCCAGAACCGCTCCACGCCGTCGCGGGTGGAACCGTATTCTCCGCCGTCGGCCCCGTAAATCTTGACGTTATTCAGGATCCAGGGACGCACCGCAGTGTAGCGCCGGACCCACCGCAGGTTCTCCCAGTGCTGCTGATTGCTCTTGTGGTTGTTCTGCGAGACATCGGCGTAGTCGTAGAGCTCGGGGTGGTCGAACGTGCGGCGGTGCTGTGAGGCTCGCAGGTTCCAGTCATCCCACATCTCGGTGACCGGCACGGTCCGCCCGGCGGCCTGTGCACGGGTCTTCACGAAGCGAGTCCAGTACGCAGCCCAGTCCTTGTTGGCGCTCGTCTCGTTGTCGATGACATAGAGCACGTTCGGATACTGCAGGCTCACATCGAGCAGCCGCGCGATCCGGGCCTCCTGAAATCGAAGGAGCAGCTGCTGTTCATTCTGTCCCGGGACGGACCGAAAGAAGGGGTTGTTGTTGGAGCCCGGATGCTCGGGATATTCGTTGGCGAGCCCGCTCTCCTCCGGCGTGTAATTGACGTTGTTGGCGGGGCGGAAGGGGTTCTTGAGCCACGGCTCGCGGGCGAAGTCGAAACGGTCCCAGAGCTCGATTTGCACCACGATGTCCCGCTCGTACGCGAGCCGCAGGAGGCGTTCCAGGCGACGGTAGTACTCCTCGTTGGGACGCTGCAGGTCGTAGGTGCCGTCGTCTCGTCGATGAAAGGCCCAGACGTTGCCCTCGTCCCTCGAACTCATGGTGTTGCGGACGTAGTTGCCCCCCACGGACGCCAGGAGATCGAGGTGAGCCTCAAGATCCGAAACCTGAAAGAGATTGTCCTCCTTGCTGCCCCCAACGAGCAGCACCGGCGCGCCGCGATACTGCCAGTAGCGCGGATGGTCGGGGGAGACGCGAATTCCGATCGATTCCGGATCGGTCGGCTGGGCGAGCGCCCCGGACAGAGGGGCCGCCCCGAGCAGAATACCGACGAGGAACGACAGACAGAGACGGGTCATGTTCGACGAGGGGGCTCGGGGACAACGTGCGGACAACGGCCGTTCGTCTTCGACGCCACCGCCGCGCGTCCCTACGAAGAGAGCCGTCTCCGGGATCCGCCCCGAGAGGGCATTCCCAGTGGTCCTACGCCTCCTCCATCTCCTTCACCGCATCGGCAATCGCGGCCACCGCCTCCTTCGCGTCGCTGAAGAGCATCTTCGTGTTGTCCGCGTAGAACAGCTCGTTCGGCACGCCGGAGTAGCCGGGACTGAGGCTGCGCTTGATCATGACGACGGTCTGCGCCTCGTCGACGTTGAGGATGGGCATGCCGTAGATGGGACTGCCCTCGTCGTCACGGGCCGCCGGGTTGACCACGTCGTTGGCCCCCACCACAACGGCGAGGTCGGTGCTCGAAAACTCCGGGTTGACGTCCTCCAGCTCGTAGAGCTTCTCGTAGGAGACGTCGGCCTCGGCCAAAAGCACGTTCATGTGCCCCGGCATGCGACCCGCCACGGGGTGAATGGCGTACTTCACGTCGATGCCCTGCGCCTCGAGCTGATCGGCGAGCTCTCGCACCTCGTGCTGCGCCTGCGCCACGGCGAGGCCGTAGCCGGGGGCGATGACCACCTTGTCGGCGTAGCGGGCCAGGATGGCCGTGTCCTCCGGCGACGTTTCGTTCACCGTCTTGCCCTCCGGCACGTCGAGGTCCGCCGCCGCGCCGTCGCCGCCCCCGAAGCCACCGAGCATGACGTTCGCCAACGACCGG
Organism: Bacteroidetes bacterium QH_10_64_37; assembly: GCA_003023105.1. Next base: position 14,200 of record PXSZ01000034.1, on the reverse strand, counting down.
TTCATCGCCTCGCACATGAGGACCGTCAGGATCATGCCCGCCGCGCCCACCAGCGTGCCGCTCACGATGAGGGCCGTGTTGTCGAGCACAAAGCCGGTGGTGGCGGCGGCGAGGCCCGAGTAGGAGTTGAGAAGCGACACGACCACTGGCATGTCGGCCCCGCCGATGGGGACGACCAGCAGGATGCCGAGCAGAAACGCCGCCGCGCCGAGCCCGAGGGCCGCAAGAATCATGGGGCGGGCGAGCGTGGGGAAGCCCTCGGCGTAGGCCACCATGACGCCGAACGCCACGCCGGCCCCCACCAGAAGCAGGCCCGTCAGCACCCGCAGGCCCGGGAACGAGATCGGGTTGCCCGTAATCCAGCCGCTGAGCTTGCCGTTGGCAACGACGCTCCCCGAGAAGGTGACGGTCCCGATCAGGATGGACAGCGCAATGGTGACTGCCGAGACGACCCCGAATCCATAGATGTCTCCGCCCACGTACTGCGACAGCTCGGCCCCCGACACGAGCGCGGAGGCGAGGCCCCCAAACCCGTTGAAGACGGCCACGAGCTCCGGCATCGCCGTCATCTCGACGGTCCGTGCCAGCACTATCCCAATCGCGCCTCCGAGCACAAGTCCCCCCAGAATCATGGGCCACGACAGGATCTCCTGCAGAAACAGGGTGGCCACGAGGGCCACGAGCATGCCGAGCGACGCGAGCGCGTTGCCCGTACGGGCGGTGACGGGCGACTGCATGCGCTTGAGCCCGAAGATGAAAAGGACCGCCGAGAGCAGGTATGCGAGATCAATGATCGCAGTTTTCATAGGCAAAACTGTACGGAGGAGAGTCTATCGGTGGGTATGCCTCTTGCCTCGTATTGCGTGTTGCGTATCGCGTCAGGGCGACCTCCACCTTCGCAATACGAAATACGCAATACACCGCTCAATCGGGCATGCCATTCGTCTGCGGAGCGGCAGCAGACGCAGGCGACGCCTTCTTTTTACCAAACATCTTCAGCATCCGGTCAGTGACGAGAAAGCCGCCGACGACGTTGATGGTGGCCACCACGAGCGCTCCAAATCCGATCCAGGTCGACCACGGATCGGTCGTCATGCCCGCCGCCACGAGCGCCCCCACGACGGTGATGCCGCTAATGGCGTTCGCGCCCGACATAAGCGGGGTGTGAAGCGTCTGGGGCACTTTGCTCAGAATCTCGGTGCCCACGAACGCCGCGAGGACGAAGATGATGAGGTTGTTGAGCATGGGCTTTGCGTGTGTAGGGTGTGGAAGAACAGGTCCCGAACGCGATCGGGATGGAGGGGTGGACGCTTCGTGCTCCGCCGAAGCCTCAATCAACGCCGGTTGGCCGCAGGGGCATAATCCCAACAGTCACAGGCGTTTGAGCGTGTGTTTAGCCTGCTGGCGAGAGAGGAGGTTGTCGCAAGGAGCCTCTCTGTGGTATTCAATGCCGTCCTCGCTACTGAGACGACGTAAGCGGGCAAATCCGCATTTGCTTTCTCCTCGCTTGAAGGTCAGCAGGACAAGCGGCACCTCTAGACGATGAGCAATCCTAAACAGCGGTTTCCACGTGTTGTAATCGCCACCTCGGTAATGGAAATAGTCCGATGGATCGTATTCGTCGAGGCCACTTCTTGTTGTTTTTCGCACTTCTATGATAGACTTAACTTCTCCGCTGGCGTCGAAGAGCACCCCATCTACGTTGCCGCCCCAAGCAAGGCCGGCTCCGTCTAACACTTGGTCTACATTGGAGTTTTGAATTCTCGCGCCGGCATCTGGAAGCCCCTTGGTTTGATCGGTCCCTTTCAGATCTGCCCAGAAATCCGCAAACTGTTCGCCGCTCAGGGCTTTTTCGTGCGTCTTCGCCACGAGGCTATCGTTTTCATGCCGGAATTCGAAAACGGCAAAGGACAAGTCTTTCAGTCGATCTTGGTTGATAGAGGTCACTACATAAAAGGGAACGCTCAACTGTTTTGCGAAATCGGTTTTCCGCCTGGACGCCGCGCGTCCCAACTCCCTTCTCGGAGATATTTCCTCATCGGAAGCGTAGTCGATGGCTTCGACGCAGGCCGTGGGCTCCCATTGTTGGTTCATTAGAACCCCTTGGATGTCCACTACCCCCAAATCATTGAAGAGTCTCTCTCGCATCTTTGTGAGGGATCCTTCCGTGTCGCGTACCTGCATACGGATCTTCGGGGGTTTGTGGACTTCGTAGTCAAACGCTTCGCGCCTTTGCTCTTCGCCGGTCTACGAGCGTTTCCACGGCGTCGCGCACCTCTTGCTGTTCAGAGGCAGTGAGCCCCAATGCCCCCAATGCTACCTCGTCCGTCTCAATGCGCTCTTCGGCGTTTATCTCCTTTTTGTACGTTTTGATCCTCCGATCTTTGAGGCGCGCTCCGCCCACGTTTTCGGGATGCACGATCGGACAGTCTTCCAGCTCGTAGACGGTCATATCGAGCAGGCCCTCCCCGAGCCCTGTTCGCGTCAGAAGCTCCAGGAAGAGAGACGTCAGCGTCGAATTCAGACTGAGAGCGAGCGCGCCGGTCGACCAGTCGTCTGCCGGACGCACTTCGTAGAGCCTCTTGTCTACGCGAACGCCACACTCGTTGACGTGCGCTCTGTACAGGTCGCTAATGCTGCACGGAGAGATAATCGGCGGGGGCCCGTGCGAACGCAGGCTCCACCAGCGCGACCTCTCAGCAAGGGTCCTGCGCTCATGGAAGCCTTGCGCTTCTCCCCACCGGATGTATTCGAGCGCCTGCGTTCCCTTCAGCTTCTCCTTGGACCGGTCGCAGTCAAATACCTGGTATTTGAAATCGCACTCCTGTAGCACCAACTGCTTGTTCGTCTCGCGCGGCGACTTCAGCAGAGGAGCGAGAAATCGATTCTCGATTTGCCACTCTTCAACGTCTTCGCGGTCCAAGTAAAAGAATGTATTGGCCCCTGTGGTGTAGCCGCGCCGTACTGTCGCCACGTCGCCCAGGCGACATAGCTTATCGCTCGCACGCTCTAAAATTTTCCAATACACGTCGGGAGCTTTTAGATACTTCCCCCTCCATTTGTCCCCTTCGTACGTTGCATTTTGCGACAGGGAGTGGAGCGTTTCAGGCTGGCCGTTTTCTATCTCCTGCGGTGCGGAACTGCCCCTTTTTAAAAGCTCTGCCTGCGTGGCAGTGAACACCCGGCGCTGAGGGTTGGAATCCCGATGTTCTACCCTCCGAACGTCGGCCCAGAAGCGGCCGCTCAGCGCCTTATCAAAAGACGTGTTGAGCATTACGAACCGCGTCTTTTCGCTCAACGCCCAGCTCTCCGAATCATCGGGGGCGGAGAAAAGCGTAACGACTGTGTTTACGTCGGCATCGGTAAACGAGCGCTTTCTTTGATTATCGATGACGTACTTGACGTGGACGTGGTGAAGCAAAAATTCCTTCAATTCTTTCCCATAATTTACGTCCAACCAGGTATTAGACGTAATAAAGCAAAACGTCCCGCTTTCATTTAGCAACCGCAAGCCATAGTAGTAGAAGTATATGTAGAGATCACTCTTCTTATCAACTTGTATTTCAGGCTCACCCGTTGCTGCGTTGACGCCAAAGTAGTTGGGGAACGCCTGATAAACGGTTTGGGCAAGATTTTCCTTGTATTCTTTCTTGTCCGCGCGCGTTATTTCGCCGGACGGAATAATAGGATCTGCTATGTTTTCCTGCCGGACGTATGGAGGATTTCCAATCACAACATCGAAGCCCTGGCGCTCGCCGCTGAACACCTCAATAAACGCAATGTCCCACACAAACGGGATGGAGTCATCTGGATGGAGCGCCCCGAGCGTTTCTTGGATCTGCGTAGCCTGTGACTTGAGTTTTTCTTTTTCTTCTTTCCACTCCTCCTCCCGAAGGTGCCCCCGTGAGTCTTCGGGCGCGGTGGAGCCGTCGAGACGCATCTGCCGCGCCTGTGGCTCCGAAATCCGACGTTCAAGGCGTTCGATCTCTGACTCCAACTCCGAAAGGCCGTCTCGTAGAATGTGCTTGAACAGCTCAACTTCGGCGTCCCTGAGTTCATCGGGGCCGGAATACTTCGCAGTAGGGTCGTTGCGGACGTATTTGCGCTTCTCCGTCTTAAACGATTGGACTTCGGCGTGCACTTCGCTGCTCAGGTCGTGCTTCCGCCGATCTGACCGGAGCCCGAGATTTATTCCTCCGACTTCCTGAACGAGCGCATCGCCGGAGCGGATTTTGGAAGAGACGTTTGGCAGAAGGGGCTCTGTACGGCGATGGAGTTGGTCCGGAGAACGGTCCACGTGCACGAGGAGCGAAAGCCAGAGCCGAAGCTCGGCGACGCTCGCGGCCCACTCCATCACGTCCACGCCGTAGAGGCTGCGGCCGATGATGCGCTTTCGTCGGTCATAGGCCGATTCGTTGATCCCGAGCGTCTCGTTCGCCCGGCGGAGAAGATCGTCGAGCACGTGAAGCATCCCGACGAGAAACGATCCCGCGCCACAAGCCGGATCGACCGACGCGACCTCCTTGAGAAGAGAGCGAATCTGCGTCCAAAGACGTTTGCTCGACGCCTTTTTGTCCGCCTGTTGCTTTTCGTCCGGCTCCAAAGCGAAGACGATCGCTTCGACCGTATCCCTGTGGCCCTCGCCAAGGTGGCTCGTCAGATAGTCCGCCAGCGAAAGGCGGCACATCAGGTCAATCTCCGTGCGGGGCGTGTAGAAGATGCCTGCTTCCCCGCGCTTATCAGCGTCGGAAGAAACATTGACGAGGCTCTCGTAGACTTTCCCGATCATCTCGGGATCTACGGCCACCTCCTGATCGAGTGGACGATCCTCAGCAATCGTGAAGTTGTACTGCTCCAAAAAACTGAATATCCGGCGGTACCGCTCGTCGGTTATCTTTGCCCCATAGGACCGGCGATCTTCGTCGAGGTCGCCGGGGCGGAAGAGCCCTCCGTTGAGGTACGGGGCGTTTCGAAGCGCCCGGCGAATGTCAGCCGGAAAGTAGGCATGCTCCTCTGAAAGCCCGGGGCCGTTGAACACCTCGAAGAAAAGCACGCTGAGCCAACGGGGAAAGAAGTCGTCTTCGCCTTCTTGCTGCCCCGCATCGAGATAGGCGTGCCAGAAGGTGTCCATGAACTGCGTGTCGCCGCCGAGCCACCCTTTCTTTTGAACAAAGCGGATGAACATGCAGCGGCTCAGGAAGAGAAGCGCGTACTTGTGCGCCCACCGCTCATCTCCGGACTGGCTGCGCATGTCCGCTTTCAGGTCTTCGAAGACCGCGAGGTAGTCTTCATAGAACGAGCGCGTGACCGCCTCGACGCTGAACGCCCTGTCGTGGTAGGACCGAATTTCGAGAGGCGTACACTCGCGGGGAGACTTCCCTGTGCGCTCTTCGAATCTGCCAAGGGCGATTTGCGCAAGGCGCTCGGCAGCTGTGCGGAGCCGGTCGGAGGGCCGGACGGAAATGCGCCGAAGGGTTCGCCGCGACCCGTGCGAGGCTTCACTCTCGGTGGTGTGGGCGTTGACGAAATGCCATCTCGTTTGCTTGCGGTTGGAGAATACGAAAAGCGCATACGGATGGCTGCGAAGAAGCCAATTGACGACTGCGCGCTCCTGCGCCCGCGAGAGTCGGTCGTGGCGAAGGCGCACGGAAATCACCTGAAAGCCTCCGTCCTCCCCTGCTTCCGCCAGCAGAACGGGAGCCTCGAAGAGCGCCTCCTCCACGTCCTGCGAAACGCCGCGCGTGGAAAGGGACCGGTCTACGCGGTCGTACTCCAACTCCTGCCAAACGAGCGTTTTTAGCGGGCGCTCTCCCTGAAAGTCTTGCAGCAAGCCGAAGATCCGCTCTTGCCTCTCCTTGTGAGCGGTCATGGTTTACCGAGCCGTGATAACGTTTCTGAAGAGTATCCCAACAGTGGTCGGGGCAGGCACCCGACAGTGGTCGGAAGGTGGTGCCGACGGTGGGGGCGTTTGGGCGCGGGAGCGCGGAGGCTATTCTGTGCAGGAAGCTACTTGGAAGCGCCCACCCCGATGGCAGTCGGGACAGGCACTTCCACACAGCCCTCTGTGCGTTCGAGCACGCTGGAGCGCCGTGGGCAAACGATTTCGAACTTCCTCACGCACCGGGGAAACGCCTGCAGGAAATCTCGAAGCAATGCGCTACTCGGCCGGAACCTCATCGAGGCCGAGGCGACTGCGAACGCGGTCGTTGCGAACCGCTCCGCCGCGCGTGAGGCACGACTCCGAAAAGATCTGATCTTCGAAGTCCGGGTCGAACGCCTCGTCGGACAGCCCCTCTTCGATCATGGCGATCACGGTCTTGGCGTACAACTCGCTCGCGTGGACCGGCATTTTGGCGGGCAGGTTGGTGGGGCCCAGGATCTGCACGTTGTGCTCCACCACCACCTCCCCCGTTTCCGTAAGGGCGCAGTTGCCGCCGTTCGGGGCGGCGAGGTCCACGATTACCGATCCCGGATCCATCGCCTGCACGGCGTTCTCGTTGACGAGCAGCGGCGCGGGGGCGCCGGGGATGAGGGCCGTCGAGATGACGACATCGGCGTCGGCAATGTGCGGCTTCAGGAGCTCGGGCTGGCGCTCCTGCTTTTCCTTCTCCAGCTCCTCGGCGTACCCGCTCTCGTCCTGGTCGGCCTCGATGTCGACCTCCAGCTCCACGAAGGACGCCCCGAGGCTCTCGACCTCCTCGCGGGTGGGCTCGCGGATGTCGTAGCCAAAGACTTTGGCGCCGAGGCGCTTGGCAGTGGCGACGGCCTGCAGGCCCGCCACGCCGGCCCCGAGCACGAGCACCCGGGCCGGGCGCACGGTCCCGGCGGCCGTGGTGAGAAGCGGAAAAAATTTGGGCAGTCGCTCCGCCGCGAGGATGGCGGCCCGGTAGCCTCCGATCGAGCTCATCGCCGAGAGGGCGTCCATCTTTTGCGCCCGCGAGATGCGGGGCACGAGCTCCATCGCCAGTGTCGTGACGCCCCGCTCAGCCAGGGCCTGCGCCCGTTCGGGCTGCCCGAGCGGATTCATTAGTCCGACCAGCACCTGCTCCTCGCCGAGCAGCTCGATCTCGTCGTCGGACGGTGGGGCCACTTTCACGAGGATGTCGGTATCGAATGCGTTCTCCCGATCCACGACCGAGCATCCGGCCTCCTGGTAGTCCGCGTCCGTGTGGTACGCGCCGTGCCCGGCGCCCTCTTCCACACGAATCTCCAGGTCGTCCTCCGTTGCCAGCAGGCGGTCGGCCACGTCGGGAATCAGAGCGACGCGCGTCTCCTCCGTTTCCGTTTCGCGCGGGACCCCAATCGATAGAGCCATGGTGCCGTCGTCATTGATTCAAATACTCGAGTCAAGAGTCATGAGGTACGAGTCATGAATTATAGGTTTCGAACTCGTCCATGAACTGCACGAGAGTGTCGACCCCCTCCTCGGGCATGGCGTTGTAGAGGGACGCGCGAATGCCGCCCACCGTGCGGTGGCCCTTCAGGCTGAGCAGACCGCGCTGCTCGGCCTTCTTCAGAAAGACCGGCTCCAGGTCCGGGTCGTGGAGACGGAACGTGACGTTCATCATCGAGCGGGAGTCCGGCTTCACGGTGCCCCGGTAGAAGTCCGTCGCGTCGATCTTGTCGTACACCTTGCGCGCCTTCCGCTTGTTGATGGCGTGGATGGCGTCGAGGCCGCCGAGGTTGAGGAGCCAGCGGCACACCTTCTCCACCATGTAGATGGGGAAGACGGGCGGGGTGTTGAAGCGGCGCTCGGCGTGGGTGCCGTAGTCGAGCATCGTAGGGAGCGGCTGCGTGCGCCGCTGCAGGAAGTCGTCGTGCACCAGCACCACAGTCACGCCCGCCGGGCCCACGTTCTTCTGCGCGCCGGCGTAGACGAGGCCGTAGCCCTCCAGGTCCATGGGCCGGCTCAGAAACTCGCTCGACGCGTCGGTCACCACGGGCGCATCGAGCACCGGATCGGCCGTCATCTGGTTGCCGTTGACCGTCTCGTTGGTCGTGATGTGGACGTACGACGCGTTCGGGTCGAGGTCCCAGTCCGCCACGTCCGGCACGTGCGTAAAGTCATCGTCCTCGCTGGAGGCGGCCACGTTTACGTCGCCGACGTGGCGCGCTTCCCGGATGGCCTTGGTGCCCCACCGGCCCGTAATCACGTAGTCGGCCACGCCGTCCTCCGGCAGGAAGTTGAGCGGCACCTGGTAGAACTGCATCGAAGCGCCGCCCTGCAGAAAGAGGACGTGCCAGTCCTCGTCCAGGTCGAGCAGGGCGCGGAGGTGCTCGCGGGCCGACTCCTCGACCTTGTCGTAGGCAGGGGACCGGTGGCTAATCTCCATTACCGACGCCCCGGTGTGATCGTACACCGGGAGCTCGTCTTTGGCCTCCACCAGCACCTCCTCGGGGAGCGTAGCCGGCCCGGCCGAGAAGTTGTACTGACGCTGACTGCGATCGGCGGGGGTGAGGGGTTCGGAAGCAGACATGTCCGAACGACGGGTTCGGGTTGTTCAGAAGTGCGCGCGAAGCCTCGACGCGCCCCCGCAGGCGCATCGTCGGTAATGTAGGCAACGGAAGCGTGTCGTGCAACGACGGGCGACAGCGCGTTCCCGAAGTAGCCTTCCATAGCAATGCCCCTGCACAGAGATGCCATGCAGGGGCAGAGACGCTGCTCAGATGAACCGATTCTGGGCGGGAACCATGCAGGCACCGCTACGGCGTGACGATGTTGCCGTCTCCTTCACCGGCGCCGCCTCCGGGCGTGCCGCTTCCTTCCGCCACGTCTACAACCTCGATCTCGAAGATGAGCTTGCGCCCCGCCAGCGGATGATTGGCGTCGATGGTCACCGTGTCTTCGCCGAGGGCCGTGATGAGGACCGGAACGGTCTGTCCGTTCTCGAGGCGCAGTTGAAGCTGCTGCCCCACCTCCGGGTCCACCTCGCCGGGAATCTGGTCGCGGTCCATCTCCATGACCATGTCTTCGCGGTGCTCGCCGTACGCCTGCTCCGGCTCCACCTCGGTCGTTCTGCTGTCGCCCGGCTCCATGCCCGTCACGGCCTCCTCGAAGCCCGGAATGACGCGATTCTCACCGATGGTGAAGCTGAGGGGCTCCCCGTCTTCCGAGGAATCAAAAATGGTCCCGTCCTCCAGCTTTCCGGTGTAGTGGACTTGGACCTCGTCTCCTTCATTCGCTTGTGCCACGACGCTATCTGAGTCTGTGCAAAAGGGGTTGCGAGAAGCACTAACCGATTCGGTGCAACGCGTCGTCGAAACCAGTGTTCGGCGGTGCGCGGGATGCCCCGCATACATCCGGTGAAATACCGGCCAAAGTACGGTCGGGGGCTCCAAAGGAGAGAAACCTCCGGCCCTCCTTCGCCCAGACCAGTTGCAACGAACCTGTAAGAGCGGCGGCAGACCTGTAACGATGCCGTCGATTCGGGAAGCAGGGAGAAATAAAGATTGGGGCAGCGGTGTTGAGGCAGTGTCTGTTTTCTCATCCAATATCCTCCGTAAAACCATGTACAACACTCTCTATCGCACTGCCCTGGTCGTCACTGCCTTCTTTCTCCTAACAGTGGGTCCGGTTGCGGCCCAGCAGGGAGAGATGTCAGACGAGCAGCCCGACATCGTAGACACGGCCGTCCAGGCCGATAACTTCGACACCCTCGTCCAGGCCCTGAAGGCCGCAGACCTCGTAGAGGCCCTGCGCGGAGACGGCCCCTTCACGGTCTTCGCGCCCACGGACGAGGCGTTCGCGGCCCTGCCGGACGGACAGCTTGAGTCCCTCCTCCAGCCGGAGAACCAGAAGCAGCTCCAGGCCATCCTGAAGTACCACGTCGTGAGCGACAAGGCCATGGCATCGGACGTCACCGGCATGGACGCCGCCGAGACGCTCGAAGGGCGATCCGTTCAGTTCCAGGTGAACGACGGCACGGTGACGCTCATGGGCCAGAACACGGCGACCGTGGTGCAGGCCGACATTGAAGCCTCGAACGGCGTCATTCACGTCATCGATAGCGTGCTGCTCCCCCCGAAGGCGGTTTTTATTTTTAGAACCTGTTTCAATTCATGCCTCGGGGCACCCCGGAGAGTACTTCTTCTCCCGACGGCTGTCGGGATCAGGACGCTCCGGGCGGCAGTGATGGCCTGCAAATCGACTCCGATCTCAACCGTCCCGAACGCTTTCGGGATACAGGCCTCGCCCATGGACCGATTTTCGGCTCATCAGTGCTCGCACCGAAAGGGTTCGAGCACACGCTCTCGCTGACCGATTCAGAATCAAAACAGGTTCTTACGACTCCCGGGAGACTGCCCGCGACGTATTCTTCTCTCGCTCCCGGTACATCTTCTCGACCACCACCATGTGCGGGAGCGTCATGATGGCGATGAGGATGAACAGGAGCGCGATCATCTGATTCTCCATCCCAAACGATCGCGTGGCGGCGTAGAGCCCGGCCAGCCCTACGAAGGGAAGGACCGTAAACAGAATGGCTTCCCGGTAGAACGTCATTACCGACATAGACTCCCCGCGCCGCCGAAAGAAGCGGAGCATCTCTAAGATGTGCCCCAGCGCGTGCCAGCCTCCGAAGTACACCGAGAAGGAAACGAGGGGATGCACGAGCCCGAACAACGCCGCAAGCACGACGACATTGAGCGCTTCGCGACCCGTCGCCCAGCGCGCGCTCGGAGTTGCCCACGGTGCCGCCAGCCCAAGGGCGACGACGTGCTGCACGACGAGGCCCGCGAAGAGCAGGCCCGGCATTGTCGCCACCAGCGGCCAGTCGAGCAGATGGACGCCGCCGATGGCCTCGAAAATGGGATCGACGATGCCTGGGAAAGCCACGATGGGCAGTCCGATGAGAAAGAGGCCCCGCGACAGGTAGAACAGCCGTGCCGGGAGCGGCCGAAGCCGCCAGTAGGCCAGATCGGCCTGTCCGAAGTGGTACATGGCCATGACCAGGAACAGGGCGAGGCTCCAGGCCGGCGTCACGAGCCAGAGCCCCCCGTACAGCGCCATCAACGTCAAATATCCGCCGTAGAATTTGGCCTGGTCGGCCCACGTCCGATCGAGGTTCCACAGCCGGGCGGCCACGAGGTGGTCGATGGCCCCGTGGGGAACGCCGGTGAGTGTGACGGCGAGAAACAGAAGGACGAGCGCCCACGGCCCGAGGGAGGCACTGCCCCATGCCCCCACCCCGACGGTGAGAAGAGTCACCGCCAGTACGCTCGCGTAGATGCGCGGGGAACGAATAGAAATCGGATCGGCGGGCCGCACGACACGGAAGGGAGGGCTTGGAGAGTACACCGTTCAGCCCAAATGTAGACAATAGCGAAGGGGAGGTCCACCCTGGACGGAAGCGAGCCCATTACAGACCGTCGCTTCACCGAGATGGCCTACCGAGCCCTTGGCGAAGAGCCGTCCATGCGGGCCTACGGGAACTGGTCACTCACGCTGGCGGGTCTGTTCAACTCACGGATCCGGGAGGTGAAGGAGGTGCTCTACCAGTTCCGGGATCCGTTCGTGGTGGACACGAGCAAGTTTGAGGACGCCTTCGAGGACCCCGTCCCGCTCGGGAGAAGTCCGTGGTCATTCCGAGGCGGCTTGCGTGTACCAACTACGGAGCCTCTCTGCGCTCATTCCCGCTGCGCATCACAGGGATGCCGCTTCCTCTCGGATTGAACCTCCCCAATGCCATGTCTGCCAACCGCCCGGCCCAGATCCGACCGATAACGGTCGCTGAACTCGTCGTCCTCATTCTCCTCGCGTGGGCCATCTGGACGGTGGGTGCGTACGCGCAGCTCGTTCCGATCAAGACGGCCCCCATCGCCACGGGCAGCCAGTTTCAGCTCTATCCCTCGCACGCTCGCGGGATGGGCGGCGTCTCCATCGCCGTCGACGACACGCTGGGCGACGCCTTCGTGAACCCGGCGGCGGCTGCTCGGCTGGACGGCACGTGGGCCTACAGCGCACCGAGCCACTACACGATCACGGGGGAAGACGGCGGCGCACGGACGCTGTCGGTGGGGGTGCTGGTGAATCAGGGGCGGTGGTTCGGAGGCATCGGCGGGGCTCTTCAGCACTTGAACCCGGGGCCCCGACGCCAACGGCGGTTCGCGCTTGAGACCGCACATACGACGATTCGGTCAGAGACACCCTCCATCCGTCCCCTCCGCGAAACGTCGGCCGAGAACCAGTACGTGACGCTGCTGGGCGGGCGGCAACTGACCGACCGGTGGGCCCTCGCCGGGATGGTCCAGTGGGCAGGGCTCAGCGCCATGGAGGGCGTCGATCTGATGTACCCCGGCAACCAGGGCCTCCAGCAGAGCGGCCATCGGCTCGACGTGCGGGTGGGAGTCCAGCGCGAGTGGAACGACCGGTCGCTGCGCGCCCTGCTCGTCCACAACCGCGTCGACATGCAGCACGACGTGCGGACCGTCGAATTCGTCGTGTGGCCTGGAGTTGACGGTCGGCCGTCGGTCCAGTGGAATCGGTACTACGACCGCACCAACACGTGGGGCGTGCACCTGGCCTACGACCGGCCGCTGGGCACGGAGGGATGGCGCCTCGGGACGGTCCTGACGGGCAATCGGAAGGACCATCCCAAGATTCCGAACTACGACCTGATGAACATTCCCCGGGATCCGGGCACGTCGTGGGCCTCCAACGTCGGGATTGGGGTCTCCCATGCCGACGCCCGCACGACGGTCGGGGCCGACTTCATTTTTGAGCCCATCGTGAGCGAAACGTGGGCCAACGCTCAGGAGCCCGTCGAGCAGCCGGACGGCGGCACGATCGCGCCGGGCGAGCGGACCATCGTGAACGACTTCACTTTCGCCAACACGACCCTCCGCATGGGCCTGCGCCACGGGCAGGACTGGTGGGAGCTTCAGGCCGGTCTGGCAGTGGAATCGTTCCGCTACTGGCTCACGCAGAACGACCGGGTAGTCCAAACGAAGCGGGATCAGTACGAGGACTGGTCGGAGTGGACGCTGACGTGGGGCGGGGGCGTGGAGTGGGGCGCCCTGACGCTCCGCTACACGGGGGACCTCACGCTCGGTACCGGGCAGCCCGGCGTGGTGTCCAGCGGGATCCGGCCGGCGCGGGAGTTCGCGAGGGCGAGCGACTTCGTCGTGGCCCCGCGCGGCCCGCTGGCACTGCAGGGATCGCAGGTGTTCACACACCAGATTTCCCTCATCCTCCCGATTCGGGGGGAGTGAGAAGTTGCCGGTGTCCGAGGCATGCGGCACCGGAGGGATTGCGAAACTTGCGCCGACGTGTGCAACATCTTTCAGGGCACCGAGACGGTCCACTCCCGCCTCGGCACCGGGGTCGGGATCGATCCTGTGTTCCAGCAGGTCAGGAAGCGCCTGAAGACGGTGGAAACTCAGTCGCGGGAGCGCCTTTCGATAACTCCCGGGTCGGGTGAAGCGAACCGAGTCCCGGCCCACGCCACCAGCGTCGGTGTCCTCGATCTGCGCCTCCGTCGTCCCACCATGCCCTCCCGTGTCGTCTCGATGCTCTCCTGCGCATTCTTCGGCCTCGGCCTCCTGCTGGTCGGCTGTGGGACCGAGCCCGAGCCCGACGTGGCCGAGGGGCGGTACCGGCTCTACGTCGAGGGCGGCCTCACGGACACGCTCACCGGGTCGGCCGTCTATCGACAGCAGGAAAATGGGCGCGTCGGCATCGAGCTGGGGCCGCGCGATGGGCCCGGCCTGTCGATCGAGCTCACGTCCACGGACCGCAGCAGGGACCCGTCCGGGATCCGAGAGGGGATGCCTCCCGGCCGCTACAACGTCGTGCCGGCGTCGCTTCTCGACAGGGCCCGAGCCGACAGCCTGTCCGGTCTCATTGCGTTTCTCTCCGTTGCGGACCGCCACTTCACGGCGACGCGGGGCCATCTCTCGGTGACGCACGCGGGGAACGGGACGGTGTCGGGCAGGCTTGCTGTTAAAATGGCGGAGCGGACAGGCGGTCCCTCGGTGCGGGTGACGGGCGTGTTGCGCGCGACGCGGCCGTGACGGGGAGCGTGGGGGCGCGGGCGCCTAGGGGAGCGCACATTCAATGCGTGGGAGCGCACATTCAATGCGTATTGCCTCCACGGAGCCGGGATCGCCGGTGCCGTTCCGATTGCATTTCTCGGGACAGATTGTCATCTTATCAAATCGTGGAAGTCCCTGCCTGACAAAGTATCGCAGGGATGGCTCCGCA
>PXSZ01000033.1 GCA_003023105.1 Bacteroidetes bacterium QH_10_64_37 | reverse complement strand
GAGGCGCACGAGCCTCCATGCCGCCCAAGGAAACTTTAACGTGCGATTGCCCCGGTGAGCTGCTCATTTGATAATATCACCGCGAATCTCGTGCTTTAATCTTCGAGCACGTCGCTTCTTTCGATGATCAAACTCCTCTCACCTGATATGCCGTCTCCTTCCGAAAACGGACACAGACCGTCGGGCGAGCCCGCGGGTCCCCGCACCGACCTTCTGTCGCCGGATCCCACCGACCGGACCCGCGCCGAGCCCCTCTACCGGAGCACGGCCGACACGGACGCGATCGTCGTCGTCTGCGGCGCGGGCGGCTTCATCGGGGGCCACCTCGTGGCGGACCTGTTGCGGCAGGGCTACTCCGAGGTCCGCGCCGTCGACCTCAAGCCGCCGAACCGGTGGTTCCAGACGTTTCCGCAGGCGGACAACCGCTCGCTCGACCTGCGGGAGAAAGACCACTGCTACCGCGTGCTCGAAAATGCCGACCACGTCTACAACCTCGCCGCCGACATGGGCGGGATGGGCTTCATCGAGAACAACAAGGCCCTCTGCATGCTGAGCGTGACGATCAACACGCACCTGCTCATGGCCGCCCGCGACATGGACGTGGACCGGTACTTCTACTCGTCGAGCGCCTGCGTCTACAACCAGGAAAAGCAGGACACCCCCGACGTGGAGCCCCTCTCGGAGGCGGACGCCTACCCGGCCCTCGCCGAAGACGGCTACGGGTGGGAGAAGCTCTTCAGCGAGCGGATGTGCCGGCACTTCCGGGAGGACTTCGATCTGACCACCCGCGTGGCCCGCTACCACAACGTGTACGGCCCGTTCGGCACCTACGACGGCGGGCGAGAGAAGGCCCCGGCGGCCCTCACCCGAAAAGCCGTCGCGGCGAAGCTCTCCGGCGACCCTTCGATTGTGATTTGGGGAGACGGGACGCAGACCCGCTCGTTCATGTACATCGACAACACCAAGATTCTAAATGAACTCGGCTGGGCGCCGCCCACGGCCCTCCGGGACGGAATGCAGGTGACCGCCGACTGGATCGAGCAGCAGATGCGGCGGCACCGAGAGGCGGAGACTCCCAGCCGGTTTGCGGTGGCGCAGTAGCGTGCCCTGAGGGCCGGCGAAGAAATCAACTGGACGAGAAGGTCTCGCGGCAGTCCGTGTGGCTGGTGGGGATTCAGATTACGGTGCTGGTGGTGGTCAGCGCCCTCATCACGGCCCTGATGCAGCAACCGCCGGATTTGTCGTCGGGGCTCCACGGAGAAGCGTTCAGAAGCTGTTTGGCGGACGCTCTGTGGCCTGCGACTTCGTGGATCTCGCGCAAAAAGGCTTCTTTACTCCCCCGGTAGCCCCGCTACAGGGGTCGTTCGGGCCCCCTTTTGCGGCTTCGCCCACTGTGTCTCGGCTGAACATCAATCCGCCAAACAGATTCTCGCTCGGGCGGGAGAAGGCCCCAGCAAAAGCAGCGCCCCGGCGAGGCTCCCGTCCGCCTCCCCGACCTCATTCCGACCACCGCCCAAGTCCTCGTCTGGGCGACGTTAGGCGGGAGAGAAATCAATCAAGACGAAGGAGCCACGCCCCGGATGGAAGATTCTCTTTGCGCTCCTCCATGGCCTGCCGGGCCGCATCGGCGTCTTCGAACGCCCCGACGACCACGCGATACCGGGGGCCTTGATCGGTCTCAGCTGCGACGGTCCCGACGGGCATGGAGGCGGTGGAAAACTGATCCCGGTATCGCCGGGCCACGGTCTCGGCCTCGCTCTCCTCGCGTATCGATGCGACGACGATGCCCCACCCCTCCTTTTGCTTCGGGATCGCCTGTCCCGGGTTCGCCTGTTCCGGATCCGCCTGGTTCTGCCCTGCGCGGCGGGCCACGCGAACGGTCACCGTTCGGGCCTCTGTCCCGGCCTCGTTGGAGACGCTGAGCCGCGCGGTGTACTCGCCCGGAGTCGTGTACGTGTGGGTGGGGGACGGCCCCGTCACGGTCGCTCCATCGCCAAAGCGCCATTCGTACGCGAGTGGACTGCTTCCCTCCGCAGCACCGCTGAACTGAACGGACGTCCCTATCGCGACCGAATCGGGAGCGGCGCTGATCGATGCGATCTGGGGCGGCTTCGGCGGGCGCTCGGCCGTTACCGTGATCGACCGGCTGGCCTCCCCGGCCCGGTTGCTCGCGGAGAACGAGACCGCGTAGGTCCCCGGCCGGTCGAAGGTATGGGTTGCCGTGAGACCGGAATCCGTCTCTCCGTCGCCAAAGTCCCACTGGTAGTCCACGGGACGGTCGGCCTTCCCCTCGTTGATCGTCGCCGCAAACGTGACCGACGTGCCGGTTTGTACCTCGACCGGTCCGGTAAGCCGGAGTATCCGCGGAGCGGTCGGCGTCGTAAAGGTGACCTTTAGGCCGAAGCCGAGAAGTTGATTGGTCGAATCGAATGAGCCCTTGGTCGCGGCGCCGTCCACCGCCTCGTCCGGGAAGGCCAGGTTCAAGCGCGATTCGACGTAGAACGACGCCGCTTGGCTAAGCAGAATGTCCACTCCCCCTCCCACCGAGGGCCCGACTCCCGTGCTCGTCGGGGGACGGTCCCCTCCAAAGGTAAGGTTGATCCCGAGGTCGACGTACGGGGCCACGATCTGACCGGGACGGCCAAACGTGTAGCGCCCAAGCAACTGGGGCGCGTAGCGGTACGAATCTGAAATTCCCCCGATCCCGGCCAATCCAGCGATCGGATAGTTCCCGGCCTGTACCCCCAGGGCGAGGCTCCACTTCGGAGAGAACTGGTATCCGATCTCTCCGGTCACCATGAACGGGAGCCCCGAGCCTCGAACAAACTCCTGAAGATCAAAGGGATGGGTGACGTCTCCCGCCGGAAGATCACCGGTGTAGTCCGAGATGCCGCCCCCGAGCTTGCCGTAGAAGACGTCCCCAGCACGCCTGGACTGTGCATGCGTAGGAGACGATAGAGTCCCAAGCAAAAGGCCCGAGAGGAGGATCGACACGCCCGTTGACAGCATGATCTTTGACAGTAGGGTCTCGCGCACAGAAGAGGATAACATGGAGAGAGCGCTTCAAGTGACGGCCAGTGGGTTGAGAAAAGGGGCTCTCGGTACGAATCTATTGCCCTGGCAACCGCTGCGCCTCCGGCTACCGCTCGGATCGTTGCTCGCTCGCCCGGGCAGGCCCCTATTCGGGGCGGGGACCAACAGTGCAAAGATCCTGCCTCACCTCTCCGCAAGAAGCAATCGCCACGGTTGCCTGTCAGGTGAACAGGAGGGAGAGGGTCTTCCGGCTGAGCCGCGGCCTGATGGAGAAGGGAATGAAGGCCTCCGTGCCGACCCCGCCGCCAGGGTTGATTTTCCTGTTTCCGATGAAGAGCCTCGGGCGCGCCGACGGAGGCTTGACGAGCTCTTTCCTTTTTCAGTTTCTTTTCTACTACCTATTTTTCAAGGGTCGTTCGTTCGAGGTCTGCCTCCCGATGTCCGACTCTCCGTCTCTTCTCTTCGTTAACCAGCACTACGCGCCCGACCTCGCGTCGACGGCCCAGCACCTGACGGATCTGGCCGAGCACCTCGCGGACGAGGGATTTGAGGTCCACGTGCTGTGCAGCCAGATTCACTACGTCTCCGGCGAGATGGACGTGCCGGCCGAGGAGACGCGAAACGGCGTCCACGTCCGTCGCGTGGAGACGACCGCCTTCGGCCGCGATTCGAGGCTGGGGCGCCTCGCCGATTACGCGAGCTTCTTTCTGAAGGTGCTGTGGCACTTGCTGACCGGGCCGCGCTACGACAGCCTCGTGTCGCTGACGACGCCCCCACTCCTGCCGGTCGCGGCGGCGCTGGCGTCGTCCGTGCGGGGGCAATCCTACGGGATCTGGTCGATGGATCTGCATCCCGACGCGGAGGAGGCGGTCGGCATGATCGAGCCCGACGGCCTGTTGGCCCGCATTCTCCACGGCTTCGGCGACTGGAGCTACCGGCAGGCCGACTTCGTCGTGGACCTGGGCCCGCACATGAAGCGGCGCATCCAGCGCAAAGGCGTGCCGGACGGGCGCCTCCACACAATTCCGGTCTGGAACAAGAAGGACGAGGTCTACCCCGTGCCGCCGGGCGAGAACCCGCTGATGGAGGAGGTGGGGCTGGCGGACAAGTTCGTGGTCATGTATTCGGGCAACGCTGGGCTCGGGCACCGCTTCGACGAGGTGCTGGGGGCAATGGAGCACTTCGACGGTCATCCGGAGATCCACTTTCTCTTTGTGGGAAGCGGACCCCGGAAAGACGACATTCTTGAGTTTGCGGACGCCTCCGACCTGTCGAATTTCCAGTACCTGCCGTACTTTCCGCGGGAGCAGATCAAGTACTCCCTGTCGCTGGCGGACCTGCACCTGCTGACGCTCAAAAACGCGTTTGCGGGCATTGCCGTGCCGGGCAAGCTCTACGGCATTTTGGCAGCGGGGCGGCCGGTGCTCATGGTTGGGCCCACCTCTTCCGACTCGGCCGACACCATCCAACGCCACGAGGTGGGCACGGTCGTCGACCCGCAGCACGACGGGGACGGAGCTCCGACCAACCGCCTCGTCGAGGTCGTCCATGCGTTTTACGATAATCCCACCCGGCGCCGCGAGATGGGCGAGCGGGGGCGCAAGGTCTTCTGTGAGCACTTTGAGCAGGAGCGCTGCTGTGCGCAGTGGGCCGAGTTGTTGGGGACAGAGAACGACGATCCGGCCCGTGTGGGTACGAATGGAGCGGCGCACCCCGAGCGTCCCGTCGCGACGGCGGGGTCGTGACTGCGACCTGTGTGCTGTTCCCCGACAGCCGTCGGTGATGAGTCGGGACATGGGGTCCGTGCGTGCGTTTGCGGAGAGCACCTCCCACGCAAGCACGTCCACACCTCCACACGTCCACACCGAAGTACTGCGTGCCCATCCGGGCCGCCCGTTTCAGTTCCCTGGTTCCATGTCGCTGCGTCCATGTCGTTGAGCCTGCCCGACATTTTGTTGTCCCCGGTCGCGGGGCCGTGGGGGAGCGGAGCGGCAGCTCTCCTCGCGTCCCTGGGCCTGACGCCCCTCGTCATCCGCCTCGCCCGGGCCCGCGGATGGGTGGATTATCCCTCGGACGACCGCTGGCACGACCGTCCGGTGGCCCTCATGGGGGGCATTGCCCTCGCCGGCGCGGTCGCTCTGGGCGTAGGGGTGGGCCGGGCGCCGGTCCTGCAGACGTGGCCCGTGCTGGTCGGGGCGGGGCTCATGTTCGTCGTCGGCGCCCTCGACGACCGCTGGGGCCTTCGCCCCGACGCCAAAGTGCTCGCGCAGGTGCTCGCGACCGTTCTGCTCCTCTACGCCGGGTATGCGTTCTGGCGCGGCGGCCCCGCGTGGGCGTCGATGCCGCTCACGTTCCTGTGGGTCATTGGCGTGACCAACGCGTTCAATCTCATCGACGGGATCGATGGGCTGGCGGCCGGCGTGGCGGCGGTGGCCGCCGGGGCGTTTGTGCTCGTCAGCATGGTGCTGGGGCAGGGAGGGCTGGCGGTCGTAATGGCCGCCGTCATGGGAGCGGCCCTCGGGTTTCTTGCGTACAACGCCCCGCCGGCCCGCGTCTTTATGGGCGACTGCGGGAGCCTCTTCCTGGGGTTCCTTCTGGCCGCCGGGGCCCTGGGGGTGCAGAGCGGCGGGGAGCCCGTCGTCGGCACGCTCGTGCCGATTGCCGTGCTGGCGGTGCCCATCTTCGACACGACGTTCGTCACCGTCACGCGGCTTCTGCGCGGGGCGTCGGTCGCCCGCGGCGGCACGGACCACGTGCACCACCGGCTCGTCCATCTCGGGCTCTCGGAGCGACGGGCCGTTTCGATGTTGTGCGGCGCGAGTGCGCTGGGCGGCGGCGCGGCGGTGGCGGCGCTGTGGATGCGCCCGCACCTGACCCTCGCGGTCGCAAGCCTGTGTCTGGTCGCCGCCGTGGTCATGGGGGGCTATCTCGCAACCACGGGCCGCTACGCGCTGCCCGAGGAATCGGTGGCGTTGCCCCGCCTCACGCAACGGGTGGGGGCCTTTATGCGAACGTTCGTGGGCGGGAGCGCCTGGAAGTCGGTGGTCGGGATGGGGGCGGACTTGATGGTGGTGGGGGCCGCCTTCGTCGTGGCCGTCCACCTGCGATACGGGGGAGCGCCCCCGCCGGACTGGACGGGTCTGGTGATTGAAGTGCTCCCCGGCGTGATCGGGGGAAAGCTGTTCGTGTTGTACGCCTTCAGGCTGTACGAGGGCATCTGGCGGCACGCCGGCACGCCCGAGGGAGTGCGTCTCGGCGCAGGGTCCGTCGCCGCGTCGCTCCTCGTGGGTGGGGGGCTCGTGCTTGCCACGGAGGTCGGGTTCGGGGCACTGCTTCCGGTCCTCCTCATCGACTGGGCCGTCGCAACCATGGGGATTGGGGGCACGCGGTTTGCCTTTCGGGCCCTCCGCCAGTACGTGGCCGCGCATCGCGAGGAAGGGCGACGGGTCCTTCTCTACGGCAGCGACGCCGATGCGATGCTGGTTCTGCGCCATCTCCGGCACGACCCCGAACTCGACCGGTCGGTCCGGGGGCTCCTCGACGACGACCCGGACCGCCGCGGCTACCGAGTTCAGGGTGTTGAGGTGTTGGGCGGCCTCGAAGACCTGCCGCGCCTCTGCTCGGCCCACGACATTGAGGAGGTCATCCTCCCTGCTCTCTCCCCCCCGGAGGCTGAGCGTCATCGAGTGCAAGAGCAGTGTGCAGAGGCCGGGGTGGACTGCCGATACTTTTCCGTGTCGCTCCGGCCCGCTTCGGAGACGGATCCGCTCACCGTCGAGCCGACGTCGGGCAATGGGGCGCCCGAAGATCCGCATCTCTCCTCTCCTGAACGGGGTTCGCCGGACGGAACGAGTTGATGGTTGATGCCATCTGCTGTAAATCGATGTGCACCTTCCAGGCCGTTGGCCGTGTCGACTCATTCCTCGATGAGGGGACGACGCGTGGGTCGTCTCTACGTCCACGGAAGACGCGAACGTGCGCAAAGAAATCTCGCATTGGGGATGACAAGCCGGTAGGCGGGGGCGGACTGGGCACGTCCCCACGTCCACCAAGGTCATTGCATCTTAACGACAGCGGCCTGTTCTCGCCGTTCGGCAAGGGCAGGATGTTGGTGCACCCCGCGCCCTGACTGTAGGGAGCGCCCTGATCCCGACGAGCCTGCACTCGGGCTCGATCCCGACTGCCGTCGGGGCTACCGTCGGTGCCGTCGGGAGAGGAAGTAGTTTTAGACTGCGCCCTGAGCGAAGCGAAGAAGTACTTTTAGAGTGGAAGTGTTTTCAGAGTGCTCCCACGCCCCCTCTCCCACGCGCCCTGGTACGTCCCCGACGCTACGTCTCCAGCTGCTCCACGAACGCCCGGTGCGCGTCGGTGCCGATCTGCTCCCGAACGCATCTCAGCACCGACGCAAAGTCGCCCGCAAGCAGCGCCTCGACGTCCAGCGTGAGGCCGGGAAACACGCGGCTTGCCAGACGGCCCTCCTCGTCGGGGGAGAGCGCCCGGTAAGTCCCTTCGTCCAGCGCGAACCAGTCGACGCGCTCGTCCTCGATCTGCCACACGAGGTACTCCCGCACCCCGTTGCGCCGGTAGGCCTGCTTTTTGTCGTGCAGGTCGTAGGCTGCGCTGCTGTGGGCAATCTCTACAACCAATTCCGGCGGACCCTCGACGTAGTCGTCCTCACTGATGCGGGACTGTCCCCCGCACTCAGCCTCAATGCGGAGGAGAGCGTCCGGCTGCGGCTCGTTATCGAGATCGAGCCGCACCGTTGCGTTGTCGTATGATGCGACTCCAGGCGTAGCAGCGTCGTAGGCGTGGAGCCAACCGATGATTGCGCTGTGAGGACGGCCGTGGCCGCTGGCGTGAACGGGAGGGGGCAGGTAAACGGTGCCTTCGATGAGCTCGGCTTTCTTAACGTCCGGCATGGCCTTGTAGCGCCGTTCGAACTCGCGGCGCGTCAGGCGGTCGCCGTTGGTCAGTGTCGGAACAGAGGGCGAAGTGGTTGCGGGCATTCGACTCGTCGACTTTCGGGAGGGGCGTGCGGAGGGGGACCTGTCAGAAGGAAAAACCATCGAGGGGGGCGAGGTGATCCGGTCGGGACACCGCTGTTGCCGGCGTCAGTTTACGACTCGGCCGGAGCGGTCTCCACCCAGTCGGCCGGCACCTCCACCTTCATCGCCTGGCGGATCGCTGTTACGCGGACCAGGATGTGCATCTGGCCCCGATGCTCCTGTACCTCGCCAGTGAGCCCCTGCAGCGGCCCCTCGGTGACGGTGACCGTCTCGCCCACCGGGGGGCGCAGGTCGGCGACGGAGAGGCGTTCGGGGGCCTGCTGGGCGCGCTGGAGCTGCTCGACGGTCTCCTCGCGGAGCCGGGCGGGGGCGCCGTCGAAGTGCACGCAGCGCACGATGCCGTTCGTGCGAAGCACGCGCAACCGGTCCTTCTCGTCGACCCGGGCGAAGAGGTAGTTCCGGAAGAGCGGCACCGTCACCTCCTTCTTGCGGTCGGACCACTGCCGGATCTCCGTTTTCTTGGGCACGAGCACGTCGATGCGCCGGTCCTCAAGGCGCTCCTCGCACTTCTTCTCGGCACGGGCGCGGGTGTAGAAGACGCGCCAGGTGCGGGGCGAATCAGTCTCGCTCATCGGTTCGGGGGCGGTTTTGTCTCAAATGCCGGCTCTCGGGAGGACGGAAAGAACCGCTCCGAAAAAGGTTTCACTTCCTGATCCGTGTTTGATGGGGAGCAACTTCTCCGGGCAACATGCGCCGTTGAGTTCTTGTTAGAACCGTACGGCATTGCATCTCGGACGCGGTGATGGAGGATCGCGGGGCCACTGGCGTCCAGTCGTGACGTGAACTCGTTGCCCGACGGTCTGCATCGCCAACAGAGCGATAGGTCCCGGCCAACGGACCAACGTTGAGCTCAATCTTGAGGCGTGTCGAATGGACGTCTTCCGAACCGCCACATCCACGGCTCCCGGGGACGAACGAACTGAGATTGGTCGCGCACGGGCGGACGCACAGTCCGGCGCCACCGTTCTCTCTGCGGCGCTTCCCCTTGGCCGGGCCGCCCGGCGGCCCAAAAGGATGGGGGCGACGCTTTTGCACGCCGCCGCGCTGCCCCTGCTCGTCGGACTCGCCGTCCTGTGGCTCGACAGTGGGGGTTCGGGAACCCTTTTCGGGCGGGCGTGGCCGATGATGGCGGTGCTGGCGGCCGCCTACGTGGGGGCCTGGAGGCTCAGCTCCAAGTTCGAGCGGTTCCCGTTCATCAATCAGTTCGAGGCGGCGCTCGTGAGCATGGGAATAACCCTGGTGCCTGCGGGTCTGTTCTTTGCCGCCCAGCCGGGGTCGCCCCTCAACACCCTGGCGCTGCTCGCCACTGTGGGCAGTGTCGGCTGGTACCTCGCCGACAAGTTTCTCCACCGGTACCGCCCCTCCCGCCTGCTGGTGTTGCCCGGAGGGGGGACGGATCAACTGTTCGCGGTGCCCGGCGTCTCTCGGGTGGAAGAGCGCGGGGGGACACGCTCGGGGACCCTCGACGGCGTTGTGG
Source organism: Bacteroidetes bacterium QH_10_64_37 (assembly GCA_003023105.1). Next base: position 17,315 of record PXSZ01000033.1, on the reverse strand, counting down.
CCGACCTGCACGCTGCTCGCGACGGGGCTGCGGACGCGCCGGCCGACTGCGGCATGGAGGGCCTGCCGACCTATCACACGGGCTACATCTACGAACTCCTCACGGCCCGCGTCCCCCTGGGGGCCGGGGCTCGGACCCGCGTGGACGTGCGAACGCGCCGGTACTACCCGTACGTCAAACGAGGCGTGGACCTGCTGCTCATTGGGCTGAGCCTCCCGGTGACCATTCCCCTCATGGCGCTGACGGCACTGGCCATCCGCCTGGAGTCGCGAGGGCCGGTGCTGTTCTGGCAGGAGCGCCTCGGACAGGGCGGCGAGCCGTTTCAGATGGTGAAGTTTCGGAGCATGTACGTGGGCAACGACGGAGAGGACTGCGCCGTGTTTACGAGCGAGGCGGACGAGCGCGTCACCACCGTCGGGCGCCTTCTCCGCACCCTGCGCGTCGACGAGCTGCCGCAGTTTTGGAACGTACTGAAAGGGGAGATGAGCCTGATCGGGCCTCGTCCGGAGCAAGTCGGGCTCGCCGAGGACTTCGACGAGGACTTGGCGCTCTACCACACCCGGCATCTGGTGCCGCCGGGCATCACCGGGTGGGCGCAGGTGCTCCACGGCTACGCCGCCGACGAGGATGAGACGCGGCGCAAGCTGGAGCACGACCTGTACTACGTGAAGCACCGGTCCGTCCTCCTGGACCTGCTGATCGTGTACCTCACCCTCAAGACGATCCTCACCGGTTTCGGCGCGCGGTAGCGGCGGGGAGGAAACAGGCAAAGGCGGGCGAGACTCAGGATTCAGTACATCGTACGGCATCCGCACCGACCGGTACAAGCTCATCTACTACCGAATCCGCGAATGGGAGCTCTCCGACCTCCACCGCGACCCCCACGAGCTCTGCAACGTCGTGGATGCCGACTGCTACCAGGAGGTCTTTCGCAATCTGAAGGAAGAGCTGCGGGCTCAGCGGGCCAAATACGGGGACCGGACGGAGAAGGCTGTGCCGAAGTAATCTCCGTGTCGTTCATTGGATTTGGGCATCGGGGAGGCGAAAACCTCAGATGTCCGGTCGGAATTCTACCGTGCAATCGCCCCGGGGCACGGTTCCTCATTTTCATTTCACGCCGAGAGGGGGTTTCGATGAAAGGCTCGGACCGGTATGTTGGTGGTGTTAGAGGCTGTTTGATGGACGGATGCCGACACGAGCGGAGCGCCTGAGTATTCCGAGGGCGTTCGGGGGATGGCCGTAGACGGTCCGCCAAACAGGCCCCCCGAGGTCGACGCGCAGCGACACGTTGCTACCCCTCGTGACTCCCAACTTCATGACCCAGAACTCGTGACTCCTCCTCATGCCCGACGACATTGACGAGCTCCGCGAGCAGATCGAGGCCGAATCGATCGAGAGCGAGGATGAGGCCGAGGCGTTTCGCATCAAGTATCTCGGTCGCAACCAGGGGGCGATCCCGGCGCTGTTCGACCGGATCGGCGACCTGCCCCCCGAGGAGCGGCCCACGTTTGGGAAGCGCGTCAATGCGCTGAAGGACCGCGCGCAGGAGCGGCTCGACGAGGCGAGGGCGCGGCTCAAGCGCGACGAGCAGCACGCGAAGGCGTTCGGTGCCGACGTCGACCTCACCCTCCCGGGGCGGCGCGGCTTTCGGGGCTCGATCCACCCGCTCACGCAGACGCTCGACGAAATCCTGCGTATCCTGCGCGGCCTCGGCTTTTCGACCCACGAGGGGCCGGAGATCGAGACGGACTGGCACAACTTTGCGGCGCTCAACTTCCCCCCCGACCACCCGGCGCGGGACATGCAGGACACCTTTTTCCTCAAAGACGCGCCGACCGAAGAGCCGACGGTGCTCCGCACCCACACCTCGCCCGGCCAAATCCGGATCATGGAGTCGGAGCCCCCCCCGATCCGCGTGGCTGTGCCGGGCCGCGTGTACCGCAACGAGGCCATCTCGTACAAGTCGTTTTGCCTCTTCCACCAGGTGGAGCTGCTGTACGTGGACGAGGGGGTGACGATGGCCCAGCTCAAGCAGGTGCTCTACAGCCTCGCCCGTGCGCTCTTCGGCGAGGACGTGACGCTCCGCTTTCGCCCCAGCTACTTCCCCTTCACCGAGCCGAGCGCCGAGGTGGACGTGTGGTGGGAGGGGGAGGAGGGCGACGACGAGCAGTGGATGGAGATCCTCGGCTGCGGCATGGTGCACCCCAACGTCTTTGAGGCCGTGGGCGTCGATCCGGAGCAGTACACCGGCTACGCGGTGGGGATGGGCGTGGAGCGGATGACAATGCTCCGCCACGGCATCGACGACATCCGAATCTTTTACGAGAACGACGCACGGTTTCTTCAGCAGTTTTGACAGTTGCGACGTGCGAGTGTCGAACTTCGAATTGTCGGGTCATTGGCTGTCTACTCCCGGCGGGCTGTTTTCTTGGACGCGACAATGGTCGATGCAATCTGACGTGCCTCGTCCTGTAGTTCGGAGACTCGAGATGCCGATCCAGTACCAAGCTCATCAAGAAGCTCCAGCCAAACCACGCCGCACATAACGTCATTCGCCACTCGAAATTCGCAATTCGAAAATGGACATCAGCTACCACTGGTTGAATCAGTACGTCGACCACGACTGGCCACCGGACGAACTGGCCGAGCAGTTGACGATGGCCGGGCTGGAGGTGGAAACGGTCGAGGCGATGGGCCAATCGCTCGACGGCGTGGTGGTGGGCGAGGTGAAGGCCGTCCGCGAGCACCCCAACGCCGACCGCCTGGTGCTCTGTGACGTGGACCTGGGGAACGGGCGCCTCTCCCAGATCGCCTGCGGCGCCCCGAACGTGGCCGCAGGGCAGAAGGTGCCGGTCGCCACAGTGGGCACCACGCTGTCGCTCCCCGACCCGGACGACCCGGAGAAGCGGCAGGAGATCACGGTGGAGGCCCGCATGCTCCGAGGCGAGGAGTCGCAGGGCATGATCTGCGCTGAGGACGAACTGGGGCTGTCCGGCGACCACTCCGGCATCATGGTGCTCGATGACGACGCGCCCGTTGGCACCCCGTTCCCCGAGTACCTGTCGGCGCATGGCCTTCCATCGACCGACGCGGTGCTCGACATCGAGCTCACCCCCAACCGCCCCGATGCGGCCAGCCACATCGGCGTGGCCCGCGACGTGTCGGCCCTCTCCGGCAGCGAGCTGCAGATCCCCGAGGTCGAGACCCCGTCGCCGGGGGGCGAGGTGGCCGAGCAGATCACCGTGGACCTCCGGGACGAGACCGGCTGCCCGCGGTACGTGGCCCTCGTGGTGCGGGACGTGGACGTGGGTGACTCCCCTCTCTGGTTGCGCCGCCGCCTCACGGCCATCGGGCTCCAGCCGCGCAATCACGTTGTGGACGTGACCAACTTTGTGCTCCACGAGTGCGGCCAGCCGCTCCATGCCTTCGACCTCGACATGATCGCCGATGACACCATCGTTGTCCGCCGCACGGGCGCGGAGATGACCTTCACGACGCTCGACGACGAGGAGCGAGCCCTGCCGGAAGACACGCTTCTCATCTGCGACGCGGAGACCCCGGTGGCCATAGCCGGCGTGATGGGCGGGGCCAACTCCGAGGTCTCCGCCGACACCACGGACGTGCTCATCGAGAGCGCGTACTTCGACCCGTCCACGATCCGCCGCACGGCCAAGGCGCTCGATGTGCAGACCGACTCGTCGTACCGCTTCGAGCGGGGCGCGGACCGCGACGGGCAGGTGTGGGCCGCCGCCCGCGCCGCCCACCTCATCGCCGAGATGGGCGAGGGCACCGTCGTGCCCGGCATGGTCGACGCGCACCCGTCGTCCCCCCCCGCCCGCACGGTGGCCCTCCGCCCCGAGCGGCTCACGCAGGTGCTCGGCACCGGCGTGCCGATCGCCGAGATCCAGCGCCTGCTCGACGCCATCGGCTTCGACATCGAGGAGGGAGAGGACGCACTGCACTGCACCGTGCCCACGTGGCGCCCCGACGTGTCGATCGAGGAGGACCTGATCGAAGAAGTTGCGCGCCTGCACGGCTACGACCGGATCCCGGAGCCCGAGCGCGTGCCGGTGCCGACCCCGAAAGCTTTCGGGGCCCACCAGCCCCCCGAGGAGACGCTGGAACGGCAGGCGCGCGGCCTCCTGAAGGGCCGCGGCTACCGCGAGATCTACACTAACAGCCTGCTGCGGACCGAGCGCGCCGAACGCTTCAACGTGCCGCCCGCGGGCAGCGACCGGGCGCCGGTGGTGGAGACGAAGAACCCGATCTCGGAGGAGATGGCGGCCCTCCGCCCGCGGCTGCTGCCGGGCGCGCTCAAAGTCATGCAGCACAACCGCAACCACGCCCCGAACGATTTCGGGGGCCTGCGCGTCTTCGAATTCGGGCGCGTGTACCGGCGGGCCACCACGGCCGACGACCCGATCGTGCCCGGCTATTGCGAGCACCCGGCCCTGCTGCTCGCCCTCAGCGGTCCCCACGCGCCCACCGGATGGGACACCGAGCCCCGCACGGCCGACCTCTTCGACCTCAAGGGCACCGTCGAGACCCTTCTGGAGGACCTCCGCGTGCCCGACCTCCGCCTGATGCCCCGCGACGGCGATGCCGCGACGAACGGGTCCCCTCCGGTGACCCGTCACCACATCGACGTGACGACCGGAAAAACATCCCTCGGCACCGTGGCCCGCGTCCACGACGACGTAGCCGCCGACTTCGACCTCGACACGCCCGTCTTCGTGGCCGAGTTCAACTGGGCCGCCCTCGTCGAGGCTGCGAACGCGGAGCAGCACCGCGACTACGAGCCGGTGAGCCGCTTCCCGGTGGTGGACCGCGACCTCGCCGTGCTCGTTCACACCGATCAGCCGGTCGGCCCTCTGCAGAACACCATCCGCGACGCCGGGGCGCCCCTGCTCCGCCGCGTCGACGTGTTCGACGTGTATGAGGGCGAGGGGATCGAGGCGGATGCCAAGAGCGTAGCATTCACCCTCCGCTTCGGCGCCGACCGCACGCTGACCGATGAGGAGGTAGACGCCCAGATCGACACGATCGTCGAGCGCCTCGAACAAAACGCCTACTGTACCCCTATCTCGTGATCGCTATCCTCGTGGTCGTCCTGCTGATCTTTGGGTAGCAATTCTATTGCATTGAGAACGGTCTTCCCTTGAGTTGCCGGGGGCTGTTCCCTATCGTGACTCATGCACGCTTGGAAAATCACTCGAGCGAATCCGGAGACGCAGTGTCGGCCCAGGAGACTACACGGAGCCGCCGGGTCTGCGTCCACCCCGGCGCGGAGTTTGTCATGGAGGATTCGTCATGGATGACCCGACACGCGCACCGCTGCCCCACTCGAACCCTGCACCGCCCGTGCCAGACTCGATTCGCCCCACCGATTTGGACGACGACGAGGAGCTCACGCATCTGCCGCCCGAGTACCGGGCCGCGGTCCGCCGTCTTCAGGCGCAGGTGGAGCGCGCCGCAACGGCCCTGAATCGCCTTCGGGCCGAGAACGAGCGCCTGCGCCACCGCGTGGAGGAACTGGAGCAGCGCCCGGCCCTCCAGCCGGACACCACGACCTTCGTGCTCGACGATGAGCCGGATGCTCTTCGAAACCGCATCTCGACCTTCATCGACGCCATCGACGCGTATCTCGAAGACGGGACGTCGGACGGGACGTCGGCCCCGACGGACGCGGTCCCACCCGCCGCCGGCGGCTCCTCCTGACGATTCTCCCTCTCCCCCCATTCCCCCTCTCCCAACCACCCCCATGGCCGCCTCGGAGCCGACCAAGTCGATTCGCGTGCAGATCCTGGGCCGCGAGTACGCCCTGCGGGTGCAGGAGGATGACGAGGCACACACCCGCCGCATCGCCTCGTCCGTGGACGCGCGGATGAAGGAGTTCAACGAGGCCCACCCCGAGCAGGCCGAACTGACGACGGCCGTCATGACGGCCCTCACCCTTGCCGAGGAGCTGTCCCTCCAGCGCGAGGAGCACGAGGAGGGGACGACTGCGCTCAAGGAGGAACTGGACCATCTCTCACAGCGGTTGGAGGAGGTCATCCCCGCCCCCGCAGTCCCCGAAGAGGACGAGCAGGACGAGTAAGTCGAGAAAGGACAATTCGCGCCTCTGTCATGTGGGACCTCTGCGTTGGCCCTCGCCCTCCCTTCCGCCACCTGGGGGAACCCCAACAGGTACAGTTAAGCACCTTCGGTCTTACAGCAGAGCCGGAGTGGTTTAGAAAGCAGATAGCAAATGCTCTGAATCAACGTTGCACCGTTGGGGAAACCCGAAGAGAAACGTCGCTGGGCGGGGACGAATATCAGTGTCCGCATGGTTAAGCTCGACGACGTCACCATCCGGTTCGGGGACGAGCCCCTCTTCGACGATCTCTCGTGGACGATTACCCCCGAGCCGCATCGCATCGGCCTCGTGGGGCCCAACGGGGCCGGCAAGACGACGCTCCTCAAGGTGATCGCCGGCGAGCAGCGCGTGGATGCGGGCACGGTGACGCGGGAAGGGGTTTCCATCGGCTACCTGGAGCAGGACGTGCAGGCGCTGCCCGACGACCGGACGGTGCGCGAGGAGGCCCTCCGCGCCTTCGACGACGTGCTGGCGCTGGAGGAGAAGGAGCAGCGAATCAGCGAAGAGCTGGAGGCGACCGACCACGAGACCGATCGCCACCGAAAGCTCCTGAATCAGCTACACCGGGTGCAGGAGACCCTCGACGTCCGGAACGCCCACCGCGTGCGGCCCCGCGCCGAGGCCACCCTTACCGGGCTCGGCTTTGCGCCCGATGAGCTCGACCGTCCCCTCCGCACCTTCTCGGGGGGCTGGCGCATGCGGGCGGCCCTGGCTCGTCTCCTCCTGAAGCAGCCCGACGTGCTGCTGCTCGACGAGCCGACCAACCACCTCGACATCGAGAGCATCGACTGGATCGAAGACACGCTGGCGACCTATCCCGGCGCGGTGATCTTGGTGAGCCACGACCGCTCGGTGCTCGACCGCATGGTCACCGCCACCGCCGAGCTCGTGCGGGGACGCCTCCTGCACTACGACGGCAACTACTCCCACTACCTGGAGGCGCGCGAGGCCCGCTACGAGCGCTGGCGCCGCAGGTACGAAAATCAGCAGAAGCGCATCGAGGAGATCAAGGAGTTCATCTCCAAGTTCCGCTACAACGCCGCCCGGGCCAGCCAGGTGCAGAGCCGGATCAAGAAGCTGGAGAAGATGGACCGGATCCCGCCACCGCCCGATCCGGCGCCCTCCATGTCGTTCGAGTTTCCCGAGCCGCCGCGCTCCGGCGCCGTGGTGCTGGAGCTCTCCGAGTTCAGCAAGACCTACGACACCGATCAGGGCTCCGAGACCGTTTTCACCGACGCCGGCCCCCTCACTGTCGAGCGGGGCGACAAGATCGCTCTCGTGGGCCCCAACGGCGCGGGCAAGTCCACCCTCGCTCGCATCCTGTGCGGCACGGAGGTCTTCGAGGGCACCCGGACGGAAGGGCACAACGTCAATCTGTCCTTCCATGCCCAGCACCAGTCCGAAATGCTGGATTCCGGCCAAACGGTGTTCGACACCGTCCGCGAGGCAGCCCCCGACCGTCCGGCCACCGAGCTGCGCAGCCTGCTCGGGCGGTTTCTCTTCACCGGCGAGGACGCGTTCAAAGACGTGCGCGTGCTGTCCGGCGGCGAGAAGAGTCGCCTCTCGCTCGCCCGCACGCTGCTGTCCCCGGCCAACCTGCTCCTCCTCGACGAGCCCACCAACCACCTCGACCTCCAGTCGCGCGAGGTGCTCATCGAGGCGCTGCAGACGTACGAGGGCGCCTTTGTGCTCGTGAGCCACGACCGTCACGTGCTCGATGCGGTGGCCGAAAAGACGTGGCGCGTGGGCGGCGGCACGGTGCGCACCTTCCTCGGCAACTACTCCGACTTTCGGTGGCAGGTGGAGGAAGGCTCGGCCCGGCCGCTGAAGGACGTTCGGGAGACGGACACGCCGAGCGCTCCGTCCGAAAACGGTCACACCTCCCCGGACGACGCAGACGAGGAGACGACGGACGACGTGCCCGATCCCGACGACTGTCGGGACAGCCCCTTCGCCGAACTCAACTCGTACCAGGTCAAACGGAAGTTGGAGGAGACGGAGGATCGGATCCTGGAGATCGAGGAGCGGCAGGAGGAGCTCGAAGCGGCCATGGCCGACCCCGAGGCCTACGACGGCGACGGCATGGCAGCCCGCGAGTTGTCCGACGAGTACAACGCGCTGAAGAAAGAGCTCTCCGATCTCTACGAGGAGTGGGAGGTGCTCACCGAGCACGTGATGGCGCTGGAAGAATAATCCTTGCCCCGGCCCTTTTCCCCGGATGTGGAGAGCAACTCCTTTCTACGGGACAGGTCCCCACAAAAAACGTTTGGTCGCACGTCAATACTGTGAGTTGGCCGAGGAAGTCCTGCCTTGACGTGCGACCACCGCGGACGGCCCCACGGGATGACCTTCTCCCGAATGCCTTCGGGATCAGGCCCCAGACCGCTGATGCGCCCCGGGAAACGGCGGTCCGCCGACCGCAGTCCGCCGTTCCCCCTATACATGCCGGTATTTTGATTTGGAAACGATAGAACATCGGGACCGCTGTGCTCGCCTGTCCGTTGGCGTCTCAGTGGCTGTTCCGAATCGGTGCCTGCATGCTTCGCCCTCGTCTCCTTCTCCTCGTCGGCCTTCTCGTCGGGCTCGTCCCCCTTGAGGCCTCCGCCCAGATCGAGGCACTGCCCCGCCCCGACACGCTCGAGGCCGCCTCCTTCGGCGTATCCGTCGCCATCGACGACTCGATTGCCGTCGTGGGGGCCAGCGGAGCCACGGTGTGTGGAAAGGATGCGGGCGCCGTGTTCGTCTACGAGCGCCGACCCGGGCCGCTGGTCACGTCGTGGGTCCTCACCGCCCACCTCGTCCCCCAACCCTGCCGGGCCAAGGTGTTCTTTGGGGCCGACGTGGCGCTCAGCGGCTCGCGCATCCTGGTGAGCGCGTCGAGCGAGCACTTTGCCGGTGAGGGCGAAAACGCAGCGTACGTCTTTGAGCGCTCGACGGGGGGCACATGGCAGCAGACGGCCCGCCTCACCGGCCGCCCGGATCAGAAGGAAGGCCTCTTCGCGGCGGGTGTGGCGCTCGATGGCAATCGGGCCGCTGTGAGCACCTCCGGGAATCCGGAGGGCGCGTACAGCGGTGCCGTGTACGTCTTCGAGTACGCCCCGACGACCGAGACGTGGACCCGAACAGCCCGGTTGAAGGCCACACACAGTCTCCAGTCCGGCAGCCTCGGGGGCGACGTGGCGCTCGACGGCCCGCACTTGGCCGTGGCGGCGTCCACTTTCTTCGACCGAGAGCCGGGGTCCGTCTACGTCTTTCGGCACGATCCGACGACTCCCCGCTGGCGGGAAGATGCGCATCTGACGGGCATCGACGCGTTTTTCATTGACCTCGACCTCCACGCCTCCACACTGGTCGTAGGGGAGAACCGGGCCGGGGACGAGGGGGCGGGAGGGGCGACCGTGTACACTCGGGGAGACACGACCTGGACCCGGTCCACGACGCTTCGCCCGTCGATCCCGTATGAGTCCGGGGCCTTCGGCTCAGCAGTGTCCGTGCACGGCCGGCGGGCGCTGATTACGGGCTACGACGAGCAGCTCGGCAACGAGATCAACATCGACCGCGTCGTCTACGTCTTCCACCGTCGGGAGAGGGGGGGATGGCGGGAGCGAACGATTCTCGATCTCGGCATGGTACATTTCGGCGCCGCGCTCGACCTGGACGGCCGGATCGCCCTCATCGGCTCCGTGCCCGAGAACGAATCGGGCACCGCCCACATCACCCGGGTGCCGTGAGCGCCCCCATGCAGATCGCGCTCGCGCTGGAGTGACCGCGACGGTGACTTCTATGACGGCGGCGTTTCGGAACGGAACCGCTTCAAGATTGAACGCAGCCCGTCTCTCGGTCCCATTGGCAAGTTACTCCTTCGGCACGATCCACACCCGGTTGATCGCCCCGTCTTCGATGTGGTACAGCACTACCTGTTCGTTGGGCGATGAGCCGGGCCCGCCGGTAATCGTCTCGTGGAGGACGACGGTGTTTCCCATCGGGGCCGTGTGGTGGATGCGCACGTTCAGGGTCGTCGTCGTCTCGAAGACGGAGTTGTACTGTTTTCGAAGCCCGTCTCGCCCGTCCGTTACCAGAGAATCCGGATGCGCGTACACCTTCACCTCGGGGGCGAAGGCGTCGAGAAAGCCGCCGAGGTCCCGGGCGTTGAAGGCATTGGCGCTTTGCTGCACGACGGCCTCCGGCGGACGCGGCGTCAGAGTGTCCGGCGTCAACACGCGGCCGTCCTTGACGACTCGATGGATGGAAGACGTGTTCGAGATGTCCGCGAAGGGGTTTTTGTCGAGCACCACCAGGTCGGCCTGCATCCCGGGTGTAAGCTGCCCCAGGTCGTCGCGGCCCATGAGCCGCGCTCCCCCGGCGGTCGCCGTGGCGAGGATCTCTCGGGGCGTGAGCCCGGCCGTCCGCATGAGCTCAAACTCGCGGAAGAGGGCCGGGCCGTGGGGCGTGCCGATGTTGCCCGCGTCGGTGCCCGCAGCGATGGAAACGCCGGCGCCGTGAAGGCGCTTCAGGGTGCGCATCGCCGTGGTGTCGGAGGGAACCGTGGGCGCCTGCTCGATGCGCTGGCGGATTCTGGCAGGCACGAGCGAGTCAGGGAGCGTGCGCAGGTCGAACAGCGAGGCGATCACGTTCTTCTGCCCGATGTGGTGTTCCCCCGTCGTCAGATCGAGCTGCTGGGCAAACGTCTCCCGGTAGCGCTCGCCCACCATGAGGGTCGGTGTGTAGATCACATCATTCTCCAGCAGGAGCTGAACGAAGGCCTCGTCCACCGGCTCGTTGGAGACGCTGTGGACGAGGATGTCGGCCCCGGCCTCGACGGCAGTGCGGGCGGTTTCCAGCTCGGTCGCGTGGACGGCCACGCGTTTTCCGGCGGCGTGCGCCTCGTCCACCGTCGCTTCCACCACGGGCCGGTAGTCGGCAGGCGTCTCGTTGGGGCCCACGATGTACCAGATCTTGATGAGATCCACCCCGGCGTCGACCTGCTCCTGCACCTCTGCGCGAGCGGCCTGGGGCGTCGTGATCTTCAGGATGGGCGGGTCGCCGGTGTCCAACGACGGGCGCGACACGCTGGAAATGAGCGGCCCGGCGGTCACGACGGTCGGCGCCGTGGCCGTGGTGCCGGCGCGGGCGCGCACCTCAAGGTTCCACATCGGCCCGCCCACGTCCACCACGCTCGTCACCCCGCTGCGCAGGTAGCGGCGGAAGGTGTCGGGCAGGCGCTCTTTGATGCGGCGCAGCTCCTCGGCATACGGCCGCACGGCGCGCAGGTCGATGATGTCGGGGCGCGTGTAGAGCCCGCCGCTCTGGAAGAAGTGGACGTGCCCGTCGACGAGCCCCGGCATCACGTATTTATCGGGCATCTTGTGGACGGTTGTCTCCTCCGGCACCGACACCTCCGACGAGGAATCGACCGCCACGATCCGGTCGTCCTTCCACATGACCGTCGCGTTCTCGATGACCGTCGAGTCGGCCGGGTTGAGAGCCGTGGGGCCGACGAGGGCGGTGGGCTGGGCATTCGAGGACCCTCCCCACGACAGAAGGAAGGCAACGACGAGAATCCAGCGGGAGAGCGAAGAGCATTGCATCGGGCCTACCGAGGATCGGTGTTTTGTTCAATCCACTGAGCGAGCTCCTCTTCACTCACCTCTCCGGCCGCCACTCGTTCCACAATCTGAACCATTTCGGCCTCGTCGGGATCGAGCCGGTATCCATTTCGGAACAGAAACGCCCGGGCGGCCAAAAGGCCCGTTCGCTTGTTTCCGTCGACGAAGGGATGATTCCGAACAATGCCGTGGCAGTACGCCGCTGCGAGTTCGAAGCGCGACGGATCCGCGTACGCGTATAGATTGCGTGGTCGGTGGAGTGCTCCTTCGAGGCGTCCTTCATCGCGGAGCCCCGTCGTTCCCCCAAATTGGTGGAGGGTTTCGGCATGCAACGACAGCACGAACTTCTTCGTGAGCCACGTCGGCTCGTCGTCCTTCGGGTCAGCCATTGGTCATCAGGCAAGCCGGCGGAAGGCATTTCGATGGGTACGCATGAATTCTCGTGCGTCCTCCATCGCTTCAGCAAATTCGGGGTCGTACGGCGTCAGGTGAAGGCCCTCCGGCGTCTGGACGGTGAAGAGCTCGTCCCCTTCGTCCACGTCGAGATCCTCCAGCGTCGAGTGGGGGAGAATGACACCGAGCGAATTTCCGATCTTGCGGACCTTCAGTGCGTCGGGCATGTCGCGTCTCCGATAGGTGAGGGAGTGTTGAACAAACGTTATAACGCCTCCGGATGCCTGCAGATCCCGTTGGGACAGCGGGACGGTCTTGGGAGTCGGGTGCTGGGAACGCCTCTCCTCGCCATCGAAGTGCCAAATCTACCTCTTCACGGACCGGAAGTTTGGGGTGCCGACTCGTTCGCCGGCGTCTCCAGTGCTCCCCGCAGCGCTCACTTCAGGAGCGCGCCGCTGTGGCGGTAGCGAATGCGGCCTTGCTGGTCGATCACGTGGGTGCGGGGCACCCCCTCGCCTGGAACGTGGCGGGCTGCCACGGACGGGGTGGCGATCTGCGGGACGATGACTCTGGTTCGGACATGAGGCAGGGGCTTTCGTTCAAGGACTGCGACGGGCTGCGCGCCGATGGTTATCCGCCCGCCGAGGTTTTCTGCAGCAGCTTCTCCAGCCCCGGCCGGAGCATCGACTCGGTGGCCATCCCCGGAATGTGGCCCTGGAGCGTTCCCTTCGGGCCGATGATGAACGTCCGAGGGATCCCGCGCACGCCACCGTACTTCTGCGCAATGCGTCCGGTGCCCATCCCCACGGGGTAGTTGATGTTCATCTTTTCGGCGAAGGTCCGCACCTTTTTCGGCCCGGCGCTCCGCTCCAGCGCAATCCCGATGAACTGCAATCCCTGATCGCCCAGCTCGCGCTGGAGTTTTACGAACGTTGGGATCTCTTTTCGACACGGCGGGCACCAGGTGGCCCAGAAGTTAAGGACCACCACCTCCCCCCGGTATTCTTTAAGACGAAAGGTGTCTCCGTCCAGCGTTTTGAGGGCAAAGTTGGGCGCCTCGTCCGAGGTCATCTCGGATGTGGCCCATGCGGGCGCGGACTCCGACTGAAACGCGGTGCTGACGCCCGCGAGGACGACCACGATGAGCGCGCCGGCAAGTAGTGACCAAAACCAGTTTGGAATCTCCATAAGACATGCAAAGAGATCGGTTTCGAGCGCGCCCGTACATCAACTTACGCGCTCCAAATCACGTTCCAGTCTCTCCCGTTCCCGGTCGCTTGTCCGAACCGCTCTGCGAACCCCGTCCCTCGCGGTTCGGTAGAATCGAACGCTGCACGTTTCCACCGTCTCCCCGCCGCGCATGTCGTCACCCCCCTCCTCCAATGTCTCCGTCACGTCCCTCCGCTCGACGGCGCGCACGCCCCTCCTCTTCACCGTCAACATGGGACTGGAGGACGTGGCCGTGAACGAGTGTCGGGAGCGGGCGGAGGCAGCAGATCTCGACGTGACCGACGCTGACGACGCGCCCTTCGGCCTGCAGAGCTATGCCCTCGTGGAGGTCGAAGCAGCGCCCGACGCCGCGCTCGACGTGGCCCGCCGGATGCGCTCGATCCACCACGTCCTCGCGCCCCTCTACACCTTTTCGCTGTCCGATGACGGGGAGGCCGCGCTCCAGACGATTCACGACACTGTGAGGGCACTCGATGTGGACGCGATGGAAAGGGGGGACACCTTTCGCGCAACGACGGTGCGGCAGGGGGACCACGACTTCACGAGCGTCGACGTGCAACGGGAGGCCGGCGGGGGGCTCGACGCCCACTACGCCGCCGCTGTGGACTTGGAGGACTACGACGTGGAGGTGCGGGTGGACGTGCACGACGACCGCTGCCTCGTGAGCGTGCAGCACACGCGGGAGGCCCTGAGCCGACGGCAGTTGGAGGGCTACCAGCCGCGGGCCGCCCTCAAGGCGAACGTCGCGTACGCCCTGCTCCGCCTCGCCCACCTCGACGAGCCGCCCGACGTGCTGCTCGATCCCTTCTGCGGCTCCGGCACTATCCTGCTGGAGGCCGCCGACCTGTGGCCGGAGGTGCGCGGCTACGGCAACGACTGGGACGAAGAGGCCGTGGCGGGAGCCCGCAAAAACATCGAGCGCGCGGGCCGCTCCGATCGGATGACGATTCGGGAGGGCGACGTGTGGCATCTTGCCGACCGGTTCGACGATGTGGCGGCCGATCTCGTCGTCACCAATCCGCCGTTCGGCGTGCGCATGGCCAGCAGCATGGACTTTCTGCCGTTCTACCGCCGCGTCCTGGGGCAGCTGCACGAGATGCTCCGGTCCGGCGGAACGGTCGTGATGCTGGTATTGCGCGAGGGGCCGTTCAACACGGCGCTCCGCGAGACGGAGGCGTTCTCGATCCGCCACGTGCGGGTGATCGAGATCGGCGGGCTCTACCCGCACATCTTCGTACTGGAGCGACGCTGAGACCGCTCGTCTTCGTGCGGCGCTGTCTGGCGGAAGGTCGAGTCCGCACAGGCGCGTCTTCGGCACCCACGCCCAATCGCTCCGTACGTGAGGCGGGGGCGTTCTTAACAAGCATTCTCCCCGCATCCGTGACCGTCGACGTCGTCCTCCCGCTTCCGCTCGACCAGGCCTACACCTACCGCATGCCGGACGCCCGGGCCGACCTCGCGCAAGTGGGAGCGCGCGTCCTCGTGCCGTTCCGCAACCGGCGCCTCACCGGCGTGATCGTGGGCGAGGGGCCGCCGTCCGACACGCTCGACTTCGAGGTCAAGGAGGTGCTCGACGTGCTCGACGACGTGCCGGTCTGCACGCCGGAGCTCCTCGATCTCACGGAGTGGATCGCCGACTACTACATCTGTAGCTGGGGGGAGGCGCTGAAGGCCGTCCTCCCCGCCGGCGCGACCGTCGAGACGCAGCGCCGCCTCACGCGCACCGACGTCGATCCGGGCGACTGGGCCGACCATGATGTGGGCCGGGCCGTGCTCGACGACCTGGCCGGACACGAGGAAACGACCCTGACGGCCGTCCGCAGGCGCCTGGGACCGGCCGTGCCGCTCTCGCTGATCCGCCGCCTGGCGGCCGACGGCGTGATCGAAATGGAGACGACGCTTTCCGACGAACGGGTACAGGCCAAGACGGAGACGCACCTCCGCTTTGCTCCGGCCTTTCAGCACAAGGGCGCCGCGTCGGATCTGATTGAACAGCTTCGGGGCGAAAAGCAGCAGGCCGTCATCGAAGCGCTCGCGGGCTTTCGAGCGCAGGGTACCCCGGAGCCGCGCCAGGCCGACGTGGTGGAGCGGACCGACGCGCCCTACTCCACCGTCCGCAGCCTTGTGGACAAGGGGATGATTGAGCGGGTGGAGAAGGAGGTCCTGCGCTCACCCCTTGACGGCCTGCCACCCCCCGAGCCGTCCCCCGATCACGACTTGCTTCCCGCCCAGCAGGAGGCCCTCGATGCCGTCACCGAGGCCGTGGACGCCCACCGCTACGGCACCTTCCTGCTCCACGGCATCACCGGGAGCGGCAAGACGGAGGTCTACATCCGCGCCCTCAAGGCCGTGCGGGCGCAGGGGCGCACCGGCATCATCCTCGTCCCCGAAATCGCCCTCACCCCGCAGACCGTCCAGCGCTTTCGCGCGCACTTCGACGACGAGATCGCCGTCCTCCACTCGCAGATGAGCATGGGCGAGCGCTACGACGCGTGGCGCCGGCTGCGCACGGGCGACGCCAAAATCGCCATCGGCCCGCGCTCGGCCATCCTGGCCCCGCTGGAGGACCTGGGGGTCATCGTGGTGGACGAGGAGCACGAGACCTCGTACAAACAGTTTGACCCCGCCCCGCGCTACCACGCCCGCGACGTGGCCGTGATGCGCGCCCACAGGAACGATGCGGTCTGCATCCTCGGTTCGGCCACGCCCAGCCTGGAGAGCACCATGAACGCGCGCTGGGGCAAGTACGAGCGGCTCGAACTCCCGGAGCGGGTGCCCGACGCGTCCGGCCGGACCGCCACGCTGCCGAAGGTGCGCGTCCTCGATCTCACCCGGCAGCGCAAGAAGCACCAGCTGGAGGGCGCCCTGGCCGATCCGCTCCGCGAGGCCATCCGGGAGCGGGTAGAACGGGGCGAGCAAGTGATTTTGCTTCAGAATCGCAGAGGCTACGCGCCGGTGCTGGAGTGCGACGAGTGCGGATGGGCCCCGTCGTGCGGCGACTGTTCGGTGAGCCTCACGCTGCATCGGGGCAACGGCCGGAAGCAGCTCCGCTGCCACTACTGCGGCCATGCCACCCGTATTCCGCGCCAGTGCCCGCAGTGCGGCGGGGATGACATGGGCCGGATCGGCGTCGGCACGCAGCGCGTGGAGACGGAACTGGAGTCGGTGGTTCCCAACGCCACCATTCTCCGCATGGACCGCGACACGACCCGCCGGAAACACGGCCACCACGAGATCCTGCGCCGATTCCGCAGGTGGGGGTGGTCGACGCGGACGTGGGCCTTCTCTTCCCCGACTTCCGCGCCGAGGAGCACACGTTTCAGCTCCTCATGCAGGTGGCGGGCCGGGCCGGCCGGGCCGACCTCCAGGGGGAGGTGATCCTGCAAACCCGCAACCCCGATCACCCGGCCCTTTGCCACGCCGTGACGCACGACTACGAAGGCTTTGCCGAAGAGGCCCTCGCCGAACGTCGGGAGCTTGGCTACCCGCCGTTCGGGCACGTGGCGACCGTCGAGTTTCGAGGGCCGCGGGAGGACCGCGTAGAGCGCCTCGCGGTGAATTGGACGAAGCGATTGCGCCGCCGGGCAGGATCGGTGAAAGTGATGGGGCCCGAGCCCGCCTTCATCCAGCGCGTGAAGAAGCAGTATCGCTATCGCACTCTCCTCAAGTCTCGCAGCGGAGGCGCACAGCCGCTCCAGGCCGCCCTTCGCCGCGCGCAGGACGCCCACGGCAGCCCGCCCAACGGCTACCACGTAGCGATCGACATGGACGCCCAGGACGTGCTGTAGGGGATCCCTTGGAGGGAAAGTTGAATCAGCCAAGGTCCGGATGCCATTAGAGGACTGAGAGTCTGTTTGGTGGATTGATGTGCAGCCGAGACACAGTGGTCGAAGCCGCAAAAAGGTGCCCAAACGAGCCCTGTAGTGGGGGCCGAGCGAGAGCGAGGTCAT
>PXSZ01000032.1 GCA_003023105.1 Bacteroidetes bacterium QH_10_64_37 | reverse complement strand
CGGCTCCTCGTTAACACTTTCGGACGATCTCGCTCCGGTCCCCTCTCATCTGTCGACGAATCCCGCCGCCCGATGCCCAATCGCCTCGCCGACGAGCAAAGCCCCTACCTCCGCCAGCACAAGGACAACCCGGTGGACTGGCATCCATGGGGCGAGGAGGCCTTTGCGACGGCCCATGAGGACGACAAACCGATCTTTCTGTCCATCGGCTATTCCACGTGCCACTGGTGCCACGTCATGGAGCGGGAGTCCTTCGAGGACGAGGAGGTGGCCGCGGTCCTCAACGACGGCTTCGTGCCCATCAAGGTGGACCGGGAGGAGCGGCCGGACGTGGACAGCATCTACATGGACGTGTGCCAGATGATGCGGGGACAGGGGGGGTGGCCGCTGACCGTCCTGCTCACGCCCGACCGCAAACCCTTTTTCGCGGCCACGTACCTGCCGAAGGAAGGCCGCTTTCAGCAGACCGGCCTGATGGACCTGTTGCCCCGCGTGCAGACGCTCTGGGAAACGGATCGGGAGAAGCTCCTCGACGACGCTGAGGAGGTGACCGATCTTCTCCGCCGATCTGCCGAAGAGCAGGAAGAGGGCGACGCGCCCGGGCCGCAGGTCCTCGGGGAGGCGGCCCGGCAGCTCTCGCGACAGTTCGACCGCACGTACGGCGGGTTCGGGTCGGCCCCAAAGTTTCCGGCCCCGCACAACCTGCTCTTTTTGCTCCGCCACTGGCATCGCACTGGCGAGGGGCGGGCGCTGAACATGGTCACCGAAACCCTCGACCAGATGCGGCTCGGCGGGCTGTTCGACCAGGTCGGGTACGGGTTTCATCGCTATTCGACCGACCAGCAGTGGAAGCTGCCGCACTTCGAGAAGATGCTGTACGACCAGGCGATGCACGTTCTGGCGTATGTGGAGGCCTATCAGGTGATGGGCGAGGCCCGCTACGAAGCGACGGCGCGGGAGGTGCTCACCTACGTATTGCGCGACCTTCAGGCCCCGGATGGTGGATTTTATTCGGCCGAGGACGCCGATAGCCTGAACGAGGAGGGGGAGATGGAGGAAGGGGCGTTTTACGTCTGGTCGACCGATGAAATTCGGGACCTTTTGGACCCGGACCTCGCGGAGCTGGTGATCGACGTCTACAACATGGCCCCCGAAGGCAATTACCAGGAAGAGAGCACCGGGGAGCGGACGGGCAAGAACGTGCTGCACCTCGATCGATCCCTGGCCGAGGAAGCTGACCGACGCGAGATGGATGCGGACACCCTCCGCAGTCGACTCGAAACGGCCCGCACCGCGCTGTTCGACGCCCGCTCGGAGCGCCCCCGCCCGGGCCTCGATGACAAGGTTTTGACCGACTGGAACGGCCTTCTGGTGGCGGCCCTTGCAACGGCGGCTCGCGTCTTCGACGAACCGGACTACGACGCGGCGGCCCGGGAGACGGCCCGGTTTCTGCTCGACACCATGCACGATGCGGACGGGCGCCTCCTGCATCGGTATCGGGAGGGGGAGGCCGGCATTCGGGCGACGCTCGACGACTACGCGTTTCTGACCTGGGGCCTTCTGGAGCTCTACGAAACGACCTTCGAGCCCCGGTGGCTACGGGCGGCCTGCGGTCAGGTGGAGGCCTGCCTCGACCACTTCTGGGACGCGGAGGGCGACGGGTTCTACATGACGCCGGACGACGGGGAGGCGCTCATCGTGCGGCCCAAGGAGGCGAGCGACGGGGCGATGCCGTCCGGCAACTCGGTGCAGCTGATGAATCTGCTGCGCCTGGCGCGCTTCACGGGCCAAACCGAGTTCGAGGACAAGGCGGCGGCGCTGAGTCGGTGGGCGGGGTCGAGTGCCCGGAGTCGGCCCACCGGCTTCACGGCCCTGCTCGCGGGACTCCACTGGGCGCTGGGCACGCCGAGGGAGGTCGTCGTGACCGGAAAGCGGGACGCCACCGACACGCAGGCGCTCATCGACGTGCTCCGCGACCGCTACACCCCCACGACCGTCACGCTTCATCGCCCGCCCGGCGACGGCCCCGAGATTGCCGATCTTGCGCCGTTTACGGCCCCGCAAACGCCCCTCGATGGGCAGGCGGCAGCATACGTGTGCCGCGACTTCCGGTGCGAGGCGCCCACGACGGATCCGGAGGAACTCCGGACACAGCTTGAGGCATAACGGGGCGACAGACCTTCTCCCACCTCATTTCCCTCTTTTCATCAAGCTCCCCCTCGCTTCCATGCGTGACGTTTACATTGCCGCTGCCGTGCGCACGCCCATCGGCCGCTTCGGCGGCTCGTTGCAGGATCACTCGCCCGTCGACTTGGCCGCGCCCGTCATGCGGGCGGCCCTCGACCGGGCCGACGTGGACGGCGGGGGGCTCGACCTCTACATCTTCGGCAACGTGCTGCGGGCGGGCCACGGCCAGCTCGTGCCCCGGCAGGCGGCCCTGCAGGCAGGCCTCCCCGAAACCATCGACGGGTACGCCGTGGACATGGTCTGCGCCTCCAGCATGATGTCGATCATGAACGGCGCGACGATGATCAAGGCCCGGGAGGCCGATCTTATCCTCGCCGGGGGCACCGAGTCGATGTCCGACGCCGGGTACTACCTCGATTCCGGGGCGCGCTGGGGCTACACGCTCTCGCCCGGCGGCGAGCAGGTGCGGGACATCATGCAGCGGGACGGCCTCAGCGACCCGAACAGCGGCAAGGCGATGGGTGAGCAGACCGAGCGGCTCTGCGCGGAGCACGACATCGGGCGGGAGGCGCTCGACGAGATTGCGGCGATGTCGCAGCAGCGGGCCGCAGCGGCGATGGAGGAGGGCTGGTTCGACGACGAAATCACACCTATCGAGTACGAGACGCGATCGGGGCTCGAGACGCTGGAGTCCGACGAGGGCATCCGACCGGACACGACCGCCGACGGACTTTCCAATCTGAGCCCGGCCTTTAAAGCGGACGGTGTCTTGACGGCGGGCAACAGCAGCCAGATTTCTGACGGGGCGGCGGCGGTGCTGCTCGCCAGCGCCGACGCAATGGAGGCGCACGGCCTGACGCCGCTGGCGAAGGTGCACCGAGGCGGCTGGTCGGCACGCGAGTCGTGGCGCTTCCCGGAGGCTCCGATTCCGGCCGTGCACAACGTGCTCGAGGCCACCGACACGTCGCTGGATGACTACGACCTCTTCGAGAACAACGAGGCGTTTGCGATCAACAACATCCTCTTCCACCGCGAGCTGGACGTGCCGTACGACCGGCTGAACGTGCACGGCGGGGCCATTGCGCTGGGCCACCCCATCGGTGCGTCGGGCACCCGCATCACCGTCACGCTCCTCCACGCCCTCCGCCGGCACGACGGCACGAGGGGCATGGCGGCCATCTGCCATGGCACTGGCGGCGGCGTGGCCCTTGCGATTGAGCGGACGTAGACCCGCCGGTCTACTGGGGACGGCAGGCGGCGGTCCCGCGTACGGCCCGGAGATGAAGATGGGGCCCCCCGCCGTTGAGGGTGCCTTCAATGCGCTGGGGCGTCTGTTCCCCGTCGAAGGCGAAGGCATCGTCGAGGCCCACC
Source organism: Bacteroidetes bacterium QH_10_64_37 (assembly GCA_003023105.1). The sequence continues at coordinate 4,950 of PXSZ01000032.1, read as the reverse complement.
CGGCTGCCGGTAAGCGTCAGTTCGACGGCGTGGGCGGGCGGAAGATGGGTGTGGAGGGGGCCGCCCACTGTGGTCAGGGACGTGTCGTGCGACGGCATCCCTCGGTAGGTGAGCATACCGCCATGCACTCGGGCCTCACACGGGCCATCGACGTCCCGCAGGTCGAGGGGCGCGCCGTGGACGGAGACGTCTACCGGGCCGTGGATGTTGCGCAGCGTGGTGGGAGCCGCTCGTGCCTGAAGGGTCGTCGCGTCGCTCTCGAGTTGTTGGAGCGTCACCTCGCCGGCCGACCACTGAAGATCGAGGGACGAGCCGGAGCCGTCTCGAACCGTAAGTGTGCCGCCGCTGCCCCGGACGCGAAGGGGACCCGTGAGGCGCTCAGCGGTGGCCGATCCGGCCATCACGGTGAGGTCGACGGTGCCCGCAAGGTCCGATGCGTCGAGGGCGCCGCCGGGGGCTCGGGCCGTCACGTCCAGATCGGGGGGGAGGTAGATGTCGAGATCAATCGCCGCGCGATGCGTCTGTCGCCATCGCCAGTCCTCCACGGTTTCCGACAGGGAATTCCCGTAGACGTGCAGCCGGTCGCCCGATTGATGCGTAGAAATGCCTTTCCGGTTGAAGATGTCACGGGCGGTCTCCTCCGAATCGGCATCCGACACGAACCCGCGAACGTGCACGCGATCACCCTCGGCGTGGGGGCGGAGGCGAACGCGGGCGCCAGGCACGTCGAGTTCGAGGCGCTCGAAGGTGTCGGCCCCGAACGATACATCCATGACGGGTGCGTTCGGGGAACTGGAACGAGACATGGGAGAACGTCTTCCGGGCATCAGCAAGCACAGCACCTACTGGCCTGCCCACCAACTGTTCACCGCTCGATGGACCCTCTGCCTGCATCGTTTTTCGACCGCTCCACCGTTCGGGTGGCGCAGGACCTGCTCGGGGCTCGCCTCGTCCACGATCATCCCGACAGTCCTCAGGAGCAGCTCGTGGGGCGCATCGTGGAGACCGAGGCCTACACCGAAGACGATCCGGCCTGTCACGCCTCGCACCTTTCGAACGACCCGGAGACCGGGACTGTGTCCGGTCGGGGACGGGGCCGGGATCTTTTCGCCGCCCCCGGAACGGCCTACGTCTACCTCATCTACGGACTGCACTGGCTCCTGAACGTCGTGACCGAGCCGAAAGGCACGGCGGGGGCCGTCCTGATCCGCGCAGTCGAGCCCGAATCGGGGATCGACTTTATGACGAAGATGCGGGGCGTGCAGCGCCGAGTGGATTTGACGAACGGTCCGGGCAAGCTCACGGACGCCTTCGACGTGGGAGAGGGTTTCCATGGAGCTGATCTCACCGGGCCGCCTCTGTATTTTGCTGAAGGAAGCACGGTGGAGGCATCCCGGGTTGCCCGGCACGCCGAGTGGGTAGTGCGTGGTGCGTATTTCGTATTGCGTATTTCGTATGCGTTGGCAGCCCTACGCAATACGCATTACGCACTACTTCCTGGAATCCTCACCGCGCTCAGCCGTACACACCACGGATCCCTTGCCGAAAGCTGTTCCATCGTCCCAATTTCACGCCGCCATGGAGACGACCCAAGAGCGAACGACCTACGAACAGGAGCGCGATAAGCCCTTGCCCAGTTTAAATCACGGATTCCTCCAGGCAATCATTACCGGAGAGCTTCTCAGGTATCGTGAGAAGTACACGCCCTTTAGTGAGCTCACTCTTCAAATCGATGATCTGCACGTTACGCCGGACCTCTGCGTCTATCCGAAGATGGAAATGAATTTTCAGGAGGACGTGGTTCGTATGACCGAGCCGCCCCTCATAACCGTCGAGATCCTGAGTCCCACACAGAGTCAGCAGGACGTCATGGATCGGATCAACGACATGCTCGATGCGGGGGTCAAGTCGTGCTGGCTCGTGCAGCCGGTCACCGAGACGATTACCATGTTTACGGGCGACGAGAAACCCACCACCGTCTCCACCGGCACGCTCCGCGATCCGGTCACGGATATTGAGGTCGATCTCGCCGACATTTTTGAGGAGGGGTGATCTCAATCTGTAGGTGAGATCCGGCTGTACAAGTCCTTGTTCTCCAGTTGATTACGTTGTCACATTGACCGAGAACCGAATGCCCGACGCCTCGATGGATTCCCATCTTCAAACCGATGTCGACACGGCCCGCACCTCGGAGGACATCCGGCGGGAGTTCCTGCAGTTCTTCGAGAACAAAGGGCACGAGACTGTCCCCAGCGCCTCGCTCGTGCCGGAGGGGGACGGCACGCTGCTCTTCACGAACGCCGGCATGAACCAGTTCAAGGACGTCTTTCTGGGCACCGGACGGCGCCCGTACTCCCGCGCCGTGGACACGCAGAAGTGCCTGCGGGTGTCCGGCAAGCACAACGACCTGGAGGAGGTGGGCCACGACACCTACCACCACACCTTCTTCGAGATGCTGGGCAACTGGAGCTTCGGCGACTACTTCAAGACCGAGGCCATCCGGTGGGCCTGGGAGCTGCTGGTGGACCGGTGGGGACTGGCGCCGGATCGGCTGTACGCGACCGTCCACGAGGGCGACCCGGACCTTGGACTGGATGCCGACGAGGAGGCGTATGACCTGTGGCTTCAACAGACCCCGCTGCCCGAGGAACGGGTCCTGTACGAGCCCTCCAAAGAAAACTTCTGGATGATGGGGGACACCGGACCCTGCGGCCCGTGCTCCGAGGTTCACGTCGACCTGCGGCCCGAGGGGGCGCGGGCGGAGACGTCGGGCCGCGCCCTCGTCAACGAGGACCATCCGCAGGTGATGGAGCTGTGGAACCTGGTTTTCATCCAGTACAACGCGCAGACCGACGGAAGCCTGGAGCCGCTCGACGATCAGCACGTGGACACGGGGATGGGGTTCGAGCGGATGGTGGCCGTCCTGCAGGGCAAAGAGTCGACGTACGACACAGACCTCTTCGCACCGCTCCTGCAGGCGGCAGCCGACCTCTCGCCCCGAGAGGAGGTTCGTGGATACGACGATCTTCGGATCGAGGATTCCGAAGAACGCGAGCATGTGCGAATTGCTCTCCGCGTGGTGGCCGACCACATCCGTGCCATCGCCTTCGCCATCTCCGACGGCGTGATGCCGAGCAACGAGGGGCGCGGCTACGTCATCCGCCGCATCCTGCGCCGCGCCGTCCGCTACGGCTACCAGACCCTGGACCTGGAGGAGCCGTTCCTGCACCGCCTCGTGGAGCCGCTCGTGCAGAAGATGGGCGGCCAATTCGACGAGCTGGGGGAGCAGCGGGAGTACATCGAGCAGGCCATTCGGTCGGAAGAGGAGAGCTTTCTGCAGACGCTGGGCACCGGCATCCAGTTCTTCGAGCACGTGGCGCCGTACGTCACGAGCTTCCGGAAGAAAGACGGGGAGGTGACCGATCGCCTCCTCGGGGACCTTCAGCAGGACCGGCGGGCGATGGATCTGCTGGAGAAGGCGTACGTCGACACCGACGACCGAAGCCAGATGCTCCGCGATTTTGCCCGCACGGCCCGCGAGGGGACGCTCCCGGGTGAGGTAGCCTTCCTGCTGCACGACACCTACGGCTTCCCCATCGACCTCACGCAGCTGATGGCCCGCGAGCGGGATCTGGCGGTCGACATGGAGGGGTACGAGACGCTCATGGAGCGTCAGCAGCAGCGAGCCCGGGCCGCCTCCGACTTTGCATCCCGACGGCCGTCGGGAGAGCACGCGTGGCAACCGGTGTCCCGACCGCTGTCGGGAGAGGAGTCTTCCGTGTTCGTCGGGTACGACCACGATACGGTCGACGATGCCGAAATCCGGGCGGTGCGGGTCGTGGAGACTGACGAAAGAAATCCCGACCACTGTCGGGGCGACGACGACAAGCGGTACGAAGTGGAGCTTAGCCACACGCCCTTCTACGCCGAGGCCGGGGGACAGGTGGGCGACACCGGCACGCTCCGGATCGGCGGCGAAAAGGTCCGCGTGCTCGACACGCAGTACAAGGGCGAGCGCATTGCCCACGCGGTGGATGCCCTTCCGGACCGTCTGGAAGGGCCGGTCGAGGCCCGAGTGGACGCCGATCGCCGTCGAAAGATTCGCGCCCACCACACGGCCACGCACCTGATGCACGCGGTGCTCCGCGAGACCCTCGGCGACCACGTGCAGCAGAAAGGCTCGCTCGTGGCCCCCGATCGTCTCCGGTTCGACTTCAGCCACTTCGATGCGGTCGACGAAGATACGCTCTCCCACATCGAGCGACTTGTGAACGCGGCCATTCAGCAAAACATCCCGAAGCAGGAAGAGCGCGAGGTGCCCATCGATGAAGCCCTCGACCGCGGGGCAATCGCCCTTTTCGACGAGCAGTACAGCGATCGGGTGCGCGTCATCACCTTCGACCCTGAATTCGGCCCAGAGACCTCTTCCGTCCGGTGGTCGGGGCGCAGCATGGAGCTTTGCGGCGGCACCCACGTCGACGCGACCGGCGAGATTGGGCTCTTCCGCTTCTTGTCCGAAGGGTCGGTGGCCTCGGGCGTGCGCCGGGTGGAGGCGGTGGCCGGGGAGGCGGCGCTGGAGCACGTGGAGGCCGAGCTCGACAAACTGACGCGGGCCCGACGGCAGTTTCGATCGCTGCACACGTCGCTGCCCAACGCGATTGCGAAATTGCAGGAGGAGCGCGAGCGCCTGCAGGACGAGGTGGAACAGCTCCGCCGCGGCCGGCTCGCGGATCGTCTCGACACGTTCATTGAGGAAGATGCGACGTCCGTCGACGGCGTGACGGTCGTGACCGGGCGTCTCGACCGGGCCGGCATGGACGACCTCCAGGCGTTGGGCCAGCAGCTGCGCGACAAGCTGGGCGAGGGCGCCGTGGGGGTGCTCGGCAGCCTCGGGGAAGACGGGGAGAAGGCGTACGTCGTGGCCACCGTGGCCGACGACCTGATTGCCGA
>PXSZ01000031.1 GCA_003023105.1 Bacteroidetes bacterium QH_10_64_37 | reverse complement strand
AGCCAGATTAGTGTGGTGAAGAAGGAGTTTGCCGAGGTTGAGGCGTAGCTCGTTCCGTATTTGGGCCGCTTTGCCCTCGTCGTTTTTGGTTGTTGAAGGGTCTTCTCCCCGCGAATGTCTGGCGAGCCCTCCCCGGAGTTGCCCCGTCCGTTCTACGACGAGTGGTCGCGGCGTCGGCGTCCGGCGGCCCGGGCGCTCTGGCGCTGGCATTCGGCGCTGGTGGAGCCGACTGTGCCGTCGGACGCGTCGGTCGATCCGTTTTTCGATGAGGAGCGGACGCGGGCCGACGCGGGCGAGCCCCTCCGCGTGATGCCCGAGGAGACGTGGTCGGACGCATACGAGGCCTGCGGGCGACACGATCTCAATCGCGAATGGCTCGGCGCGCAGGTGGACGCCGCCCGCCTGCAGTGCGGGATCACCCGCTTCGAAAGCGCCGACCGGCTGGAGACCTTCGTTCGGCTCTGGGCAGTGCCCCATGCGCGTCTCCTGGCGCACCTTGCGGACCTGACGAATTCGGTCCAGATGAGCTGGGTCGACCATCTCGCCCGCGGCTTCTTTCATCTGGCGCATCTCGTAACCCTGCCCGCCGACCTAAAGAAGGAGCGGCTTTTCGTGCCGATGGACGAACTGCGCCAGTACGACGTGTCGGTCGATCAGCTCCGGACGGGGCCGGCCACCGAAGCGGTCCAGCGGCTCCTCTGGAAGCAGAGCGTCCGCGTGCGAGACGCCCTGCAGCGCGGCCGGTCCCTGGCCGCCGATCTTCGGTTTCGGCAGCGCTATGCCTTCTGGTGGTACTGGCACGGAGCGCTGGCCCTCATCGAAGAGCTGGATCGACGCGATTTCGACCTCTGGTCGGCGCCGATCGGTCTGTCCCGGTTCCGCCGGCTGGAGGTGTATCTGCACATGGTTTTTGGCCGGAGCTAAGGGGAAAGGAAAATAGGAGAATGGGAGAAAAACGTGGACACCCCGACGGTCCCGGCAGCAGTCGGGATCGAGCCGGTCGGGACATTGGTCGGTCCATGAGTCGGGACCGGCTTTCGAAGGCACACTCCCTCCCCCACACGCCCTCTCGCCCTTTCGTCCACACCCTACGTGTGTAGGATTGAGCCAATTGGGGGCAAAAGCAATCACTCGTTTACGAACCTTCTCACACATCGGTATGACCACCTACAAAGAAGCGGGCGTTGACGTGGAGGCGGGCGACGAAACCGTCGATCGCATCCGCTCGACCGTCCGAGACACCTTCACGCCCGGCGTTCTCGCGGACATTGGCGCGTTCGGCTCCTTTTTCGAGCCCGATCTCGACGGCGTGGAGCAGCCCGTCCTGGTGTCGTCCATCGATGGGGTGGGAACGAAGCTCAAGGTGGCCTCGCGCGTAGGGCGCTACGACACGGTGGGGCAGGACCTCGTGCATCACTGCGTGAACGACATTGCCGTCTGCGGGGCCGAGCCGCTGTATTTTCTTGACTACTATGGCGTTGGGGCGCTGGCGTCGAGCAGGGCGGAAGCGGTTGTGGAAGGGTTTGCGACGGCCTGCACGGAAAACGAGTGCGCGCTGGTCGGCGGGGAAATCGCCGAGATGCCGGACGTCTACGGTACGGACGATTTTGACCTCGTCGGGAGCATCGTCGGTCTGGTCGACAAGGCGGAGATCGTGGAGGGGGACGACGTGACGCCGGGCGACGTGCTCCTCGGCCTGCCCTCGACCGGCATCCACACCAACGGCTACACCCTGGCCCGAACTGTCCTTTTTGAGGAGTACACGGTGGACGATTGTCCGCCCGAGCTGGGAGGGGTGTCGATCGGGGAAGCGTTGCTCCGTGTCCACCGGTCGTACCTGCGCCCGATCCGTGCGCTCGTGGAGACCGATCTCGCGCACGGGCTGGCTCACATAACCGGGGGCGGCCTGCCCGGCAACCTCCGCCGCGTGATGCCTGACGGTTGCGAGGCGGTCGTGGAGTACGACGCGTGGGAGCGACCGGCGCTCTTTTCGCTCATTCAGGAGGAGGGGGACGTGCCGGAGGCCGACATGCGGCAGACCTTCAACCTGGGCGTGGGACTGGTGGCCGTTGTGCGGAAGGCGGATGTTCGCCGAGCCACGGAACGGTTGGAGGCCCTTGGGGAGACGCCGTTTCGGATTGGGCGGGTCGAGTCCTCCTGCTCGTAGGTGCGTAGGTGTGGACGCGTGGAGGTGTGGACGTGCTTGCGTGGGAGGTGCTCCCTGCAAACGCACGCACTCACAACGGGGCATCGACCGGAACATCTGGCGGGAATATGCAGGTACGAAGGAGCCCGCCGATTCAAGGGTGTAACAGACACGACGAGCTCCGGGGTGCGGGAAAATTCTCCCGCTGTGCGCCTCGCCACCGCCGTTGAACCGCCGTTGAGGTGCCGCCATGTGGTCGCTGATTCTCATTCTCCTCGTCAGTTATTTTCTCGGGTCCATCCCGGGGGCGCTCTGGTCGAGCAAGGTCCTGCACGGGGTCGACATTCGCAATTACGGCAGCCGTAACTGCGGGGCCACCAACGCCTTCCGAGTGGTGGGCTGGCAGGCCGGCGCCCTGGCAACGGTCGTGGACTTTGGCAAAGGCTTTCTGGCCGCAGGCGTCGCAGCGCCCGTCATTCGCGTCGATCCGATTCCCAGCCTCGGAATTTTTGGATGGGAGACGGCCACGATGCTCGGCCTGCTCGCGGGGATCATGGCGGTCGTGGGGCACATGTATCCCGTCTTTGCGCGGTTTGAGGGGGGAAAGGGCGTCAACACGGCCGCGGGAATGCTGTGTGCCCTCGCGCCCGTGACCATGGCACTCACGCTTGCGGTCTTTGCCGTCGTGCTCTTTTCCTGGCGGTACGTGTCGCTCGCCTCGATCACTGCGGCCATCGCCTTCCCGACCATCGTGGCCCTTCTCCGGTTCGGATTGGGGGCCGACCTTGACCCGAGCATTCTCGTCTTTGGAAGCCTCCTGGCCCTCGCCATCGTCGTGGCACATCGCTCCAACATTCAGCGCCTCCTCAACGGGACGGAGGATCAGATAAGCTCTTTTGCACCGGCGCAGGGCATGCTGGGCCGCGGCGAGCTGTAGCCTTCCGGGGACTTGGCGAAACGGAACGCGTTCAGTTGACGGTTGATCATGTCCACCTCCATTACCCTCTTCGGCTCCGGAAGCTGGGGGACGGCCCTCGCCGTTCACCTCGCTGCGGAGGGGCGCGACGTGACCCTCTGGGCGCGGCGGGACGAGGCGGTCCAACAGATGCGCCGGACCGGTCACAACCCCACGTACCTGCCCGAGGTTGAGATTCCGTCGTCCGTCCAGATCACGTCGGACATTGAGACGGCCGCTCGGGCCTCGTCCCTGTGGGCGATCGTCGTCCCCTCGCAGAACCTGCGGAGCGTGGTGAGCCGGCTTGCCCCGTTCGCCCGCACCGGGGTGACCGTCGTCTCCCTGGCCAAGGGCATTGAGAATGAGACCCTTCAAACCATGTCGCAGGTGCTCGCCGAGGAGCTTTCGAGCCTCTCGGAGCACATCGGAGTGCTCTACGGGCCCAGCCACGCGGAAGAAGTGGCCGAGGGGCGCCCAACCACCGTCGTAGCGGCGGCCCCCACCGAGCCGCGGGCCGAACGGATTCAGAACGCCTTTATGACGAAACGGCTTCGCGTCTACGTCAACACGGACGTGCTTGGGGTGGAGATCGGGGGCTCGGCCAAAAACGTGCTCGCCATCGCTGCGGGCATCGGCGACGGGGTGGGCTACGGCGACAACGCCAAGGCGGCGCTCGTGACGCGCGGCCTCGCAGAGATGCGGCGGCTCGGCCTGGCGATGGGGGCTGATCCGCAAACCTTTGCGGGACTGGCGGGCATTGGCGACCTGGTGGTGACCTGCATGAGTGCCCATAGTCGGAATCGGTACTTCGGGGAGCAGATTGGGACGGGGAAAACGCTCGACGAGATCGAGGCCGAGATGGACATGGTGGCTGAGGGCGTCCGTACCACCCGGTCCATCCGGGACCTCGCTCATCGTCACGGGGTTGAAATGCCCATCACAGAGGCGGTCCACGCTGTTTTGTTCGAGGAGGAGCGGCCTGAAGAGATGGTGGACGCGCTCATGACCCGCTCGCCCAAGCGCGAACACTGGCTCCCGCAGGGCCTCCAGAGTTAGTACTTCGTCAAAGGAAACGTCGCATTTGGTATAGGTCCTCATTTGCTGCAACCGTCCACACGCATCGGTATGACCCGTCGAGAACTGGAGCAGCTCGTGGAGCTGGGGGAGGGGATCAACGTCGAGTTTAAGCGCCGCGTGCCGCAGCCGCAGCGCATCGCAAAGGAGATCGTGGCGCTGACCAACACGCACGGTGGGCGGGTGGTGCTGGGGGTGGACGACGACGGGACCATCCTCGGCATCGATCACGCCTCGGAGGAAGAGTTTCTCCTTCGACAGGCCGTCGAGGCCCACTGCCGGCCTGCGGTCGAGTATGAGACCGAGCGGATCGTCGTGGAGCCCCGGTGCGACGTGCTGGTCGTCACGATTCCCGAGAGCAGCACCAAGCCGCACCGCGTGGTTGAGAACGAGGGAGACCCCGGCGAGGCGGGAACGGCCTACGTGCGGGTGGAGGCAAAAAGCATAGAGGCCGGCGCCGAGACGCTGGAAGAACTCCGAAATCAGAAAGATCGGTCGGGTGTGACCTTCGAATTTGGGGAGACCGAATCGCTTCTGATGCGGTACCTGGACGACTACGGCCGCATCTCGGTCTCTCAGCTGGCACAGCTTGCCGACATCTCGCCGGAGCGCGCCTCCCAAACCCTGCTCCGCCTTACAAAGGCGGACCTCCTCCATCTTCATCCCGACGAGGATGGGGACTACTTTACGCTCGATTATTAACCTGTGCTTGCACCGTGAGGACGGGAACGAAGGCACGAGAGGAGGATTTTGGTTCTGTTATTGCAAGGTAAGTTCCTTTGAATCTCTAAATCTCAGCTCTCAAGGGGTCCATTTACTTCCCCCGCTCGGCGATGACGTTCCCTCCAGAACCAGTTCCTCTTCTTTCCAGTCGAACCCGGTATGCAGCTGCAGGTCGCTATTTTGATCAATCGCTCCGGGGCACCCCGGATTCGGCAGAGCCTCGTGAAACGCCGACGGGGACGTGTTGTATCTCTGAGCACGTGTGAGTAAACTATGTGTGCGCCGCCAACATCCGTTATTGAATACCCCCGATGCCCGTCACCGAGACCATCCCGCTCCACGAGACCGCTCGCAAGCGGTACCTCAACTACGCCCTCTCCGTCATCACCAGCCGGGCCCTGCCGGACATCCGCGATGGGCTCAAGCCGGTGCAGCGTCGCATCCTGTACGCGATGTTCGACGACCTGAACCTGTACCCGAACAAGCGGCATCGCAAGAGCGCCACGGTCGTCGGCAGCGCGATGGGGAAGTACCACCCGCACGGCGACAAGGCCATCTACGACGCGATGGTGCGCATGGCGCAGTCGTTTTCGTTGCGCGCGCCGCTGGTGGACGGGCACGGCAACTTCGGGTCGCTGGACGGCGACAGCGCCGCGGCGATGCGCTACACGGAGGCCAAGCTTCAGCCCCTCGCCATGGAGATGCTGGAGGGACTCCGCGAGGACACGGTCGACTACCGGGACAACTTCGACGGCACGCTCGAAGAGCCCGTCGTGCTGCCGTCGCGCGTCCCCAATCTGCTCGTGAACGGGGCGAGCGGCATCGCGGTGGGCATGGCCACCAACATTCCGCCGCACAACCTGGGCGAGGTGGTGGACGCCGCCCTCCACATGATCGACGAGCCAGATGTGGACACCAGGACCCTCGTCCGGGAGCACATTCAAGGGCCGGACTTCCCCACCGGGGGGCGGCTGCTGAACACCCGGGACGAGCTGGCGGAGATGTACGAGACCGGCTCGGGGACGATCGAGATGCGAGGGTCGTACCGGACGAAGGGAAAGACGCGGGCCATCATCGAGTCGGTGCCCTACGGGGTGGACAAAAGCAAGATCGTGGAGGAAATCGCCGACCACATCGCCGACGAAAATGTCCCGCAGCTCTCCAACGTGCGCGACGAGTCGACCGACGATGTGCGAATCGTGCTGGAGCTCAAGCGCGGCTCCGACACCGAGGCCGCCCTGGCGTACCTTTACAAGCACACGAAGCTCCAGAAACGATTCCACGTCAACCTCACGTGCCTGGTCCCCACGGAGAGCACCGACGTAAAGGCGCCCCGGCAGGTGGATCTTCGCACCATCCTGCGTCACTTCCTCGACTTCCGGCTGGAGGTGGTGACGCGCCGGCTGCGGAACGAGCTGGAGGCGCTGGAGGATCGCATCCACATCCTCGAAGGCTTCGAGACGATCTTCGACGCCCTCGACGAGGCGATCAAGATTATCCGCGCCTCGAAAAACAAAGACGACGCGGCGCAGCGTCTTATGCACCGCTTTCAATTGGACGAGGACCAGACCGACGCCATCCTGGAGACGCGCCTCTACAAGCTCTCGCAGATGGAAATTGAGGCGATCCGGGAGGAGCTGGAGGAAAAGCGCGCCCGCGCCGAGGAAATCCGCCGCCTGCTCGATGACGAGGAGGCCCGGTGGGAATTGGTGCAGGACGAGCTTCAGAACGTGCGCGACGACTACGCGGACGAGCGCCGGAGCACAATCGTGGGACCGGACGGCGACATGGAATACACCGAAGAAGATTACATCGTCGACGAGGATGCCCACGTCATCATCACCCGCGACGGCTGGGTGAAGCGGCAGGGGACCTACTCGGACCTCGACGCCATCCGAACGCGGGATGGGGACGAGGTGGGGTGGGTCCTTGCCGGGTCCACCCGGGCCACCGTCGGCTTCTTCACGAACTACGGCACCTGCTACACCACCCGCATCGCCGAGATTCCGAGCACCACCGGCTACGGCGATCCGGTGCAGAAGCTCTTCTCGTTCGACGACGGGGAGCACGTGGTGGGTGTCGTGAGTTTCGACGACCGCGCCCTGCCCGATCCGGTACCCCCCGAGCCGACCGAGCAGGGCGACCTCTTCGGCCCCGAGAGCCATCGCGACCCTGACGCGCCGGACCATCCCTACGTCGTGGCCATCTCGAAAAGCGGTCAGGCCACCCGCTTCACCCTCGACGGCTACGTTGAGCCCTCCATCAGCACGGGACGGAAGTACATGCGCCTCGGCGAGGACGACGAAGTGGTGCGCGCCCACCTCGCCCGCGGCAACGAACACATCTGCCTCGCCTCCCACGATGGCCGCGCGCTGGTCTTTCCCGTGCATCAGGTGTCAGTTTACAAAGGCCCCGCGAAGGGTGTGCGCGCCATCCGATTGGAAGACGACGATCGCGTGCTCGACTTCACCCTCAGCACGAAGTTCGACGTGACCAACCGGGGGGCGAAGGGCACGCTCGTGATCAAGCGCGGCTACTTCGCGGAGGTCTTTCCGGAGCCGGTGGAGGTAACGCTGGACGGGGTGTCGTAGCGCTGAAAACGAATGAAACCGAGTCAACAAAATGGAAATTCTTGAGCAGGACGTTCCGCTTCGTCTCGATGACCAGGGCGCCGTACGTGTCGGCGAGACAAGGGTGCTTTTCGATTCGGTGATTCGGAGCTACCTCCGTGGGGACACCCCCGAGGACATTGTTCGAGAGTATCCGACGCTGAGCCTGGCAGATACGTACGGAGCGATTGCCTATTACCTTCAGCACAGAGACCAGGTCGAGGAATACCTTCAGCGTCGAGAGGAGCAGGCGACGGAAGTACGAAATAAACTGCAGGAGGCGGGTATCGCCGTGGATGCTGATGTTTTTCTTGACCGCGAAGAGACGTCCGAGTAATGCATGGTTCCGGTCCTGACGGATGAGAACCTTTCCGGTCCCATTATCCAGGCAATCCAGCAGAGTGAAGCTGATCTCGATCTTGTGCGCGTCCAAGACATCGGTCTGATGGGTGCTGATGATCGGCGTCTGCTTGAATGGGCTGCCGAGCAGGATCGCGTTCTGCTTACCCATGACCGGGAGACCGTTCCGCACTTTGCCTACGAACGAATCCGCAGAGGGGAGGAAGTGATCGGGGTCGTCGTCATTGATGATCAAGTAGCGCCGGGACAAATCGTACCGAAAATTCTTTCGTTGATTGTTCAAAAAGACATGGATCAGTTCAATAATCGAGTATTCTTTTTGTCGGGCTGACTATCTCGAGGTGATTAATTGATGCTCGTATTAATCATGTCCGAGTAGTATTAGAAAGTTGATGGTACCGAAATACAATGTCTACTTCCCTTCTTGACAAGGCTAAACTTGCCCGCCTGTGCTGGGAGCACGGCGTCGTATTCGCTGGGCTCTTCGGGTCGCAAGCCCGAGGCGAAGCGTCTCCGGATAGCGGGAAGCAATGGGGCGCTCAGTCGATCTCGTTACCGAACACGACGATTTCGGTATCGATCTTGAAGCTATTTGGGACACGGTGCAGCAGGATCTTCCCTCTCTTTTGACCGCCATAAACGCCTTACTCGGCGGCCAGGACGATCTCTAGACGCGCGACTGGTACGCTACCGACGACCCCATTCCAAGTACCTCATTCCAACAAAAACCTAATGCCAACGACCTACACCGGCGAAGACATCGACGTTCTCGAAGGCCTCGAACCGGTCCGCACGCGCCCCGGCATGTACATCGGGGGCACCGGGCGGCCCGGCCTGCACCACATCCTCTGGGAGGTGGTGGACAACGCCGTGGACGAGGCCACAAACGGCTACGCCTCCACGATCGAGGTCGTCCTGCATGAGGACGGGAAGAGCGTGACCGTCACCGACAATGGCCGCGGGATTCCGGTGGACGACCACCCGGAGAAGGGAATTCCCACTGTGGAGCTCATTCTCACCACGCTCCACTCCGGCGGCAAGTTTGACGCGAGCAACTACATCACGTCCGGCGGGCTGCACGGGGTGGGCGTCTCGGTCGTGAACGCGCTCTCCGAGAAGCTCGTGGCGACGGTGAAGCGCGACGGGAAGGAGTACCAGCAGCGCTTCCGGCGGGGGACGCCGGTCACCGACCTCGAGGTGACCAAGGAGAGCACGCGGGGGACCGGATCGGAGATTTCCTTCCGGCCCGACCCCGAGATTTTCGAATCGGTCGAGTTCGATCCGGACTGGATCCGGGAGCACCTGGACGTGAAGACCTATCTGAACCGGGACCTGAAAATCGTCTTCCGCGACGAGTCCCGCGGCGAACGCCACGAGCTGCATCACGAGGGCGGCATCAAGGAATACTTGAGTCACCTCGTAGAGGACCTCCAGGTGAATTTCATCCACGACGACGTTTTCATGATGGCGGACGACGACCTGGAGGGGGAGGGGCGCCTCGAAATTGCCCTCCAGTGGACCGACGCGCCGAAGGAGCAGCTCCACACCTTCGTCAACGGCATCCCCACGCAGGACGGCGGCACCCACGAGCAGGGCCTCAAGAGCGGCATTCGGTCCGTCATTCGCTCGTTCATGGACACGCACGACCTCGTCCCGCACCGGCTCGACATCAAGGGCGACGACACGCGGGAAGGCCTCGTGGCGATCGTGAACCTGTTTCTGGTCGACCCGCAGTTTCAGGGGCAGACGAAGGACAAGCTCAACAATCCCTCGGCCCGGTCGCTCGTCTCGGGCTCCCTCCGCACCGAGCTGGAGCAGTACCTGAACGACCACTCCTCCACCGGCGAGGCCATTGCGTCGCGCGTGGTGCAGGCGGCGAAGGCCCGGCGGGCGCGTCGGTCGGCCTCTGGGGGGAGCGGCGGTCGGTCGGGCTCCAAGACTCGGCTTAAACTGCCGGGTAAGCTGGCGGACTGTTCCTCGGGCACGGCGAGCGAGTGCGAGCTTTTCATTGTGGAGGGGGACTCGGCTGGCGGCTCCGCGAAGCAGGCCCGCGACCGAGAGACGCAGGCGGTGCTGCCCCTTCGCGGAAAGGTGCTCAACGCCGAGCAGGCGACCCTGGACCGCGTGCAGAGCAACAAGGAGCTCTCCAACATCGTGCAGGCGCTGGGCTGCGGCCTCGGCGACAATCTCGATCTGTCCGACCTCCGCTACCACAAGATCATCCTCCTCATGGACGCGGACTCGGATGGGCATCACATCGCCACGCTCCTGCTCACCTTCTTCTACCGCTACATGCGGCCCCTCATCGAGGGCGGCTTCGTCTACATCGCCCAGCCGCCGCTCTACCGGATTGAGTTGGGCAAGGAGACCTACTGGGCACTCGACGACCCCGACAAGGAGCGCATCCTGGACGACATTCGCAGCGATGGGCGCACCCGAAACGTCGACATCCAGCGCTTCAAGGGCCTCGGCGAGATGATGCCCGATACGCTCGACGAGACGACCCTCTCCCCGGACAGCCGCCGTCTGCTGGAGGTGGACATTCCGGACACCGAGCGCATGGTAACGGAGCAGACCATCACCGAGCTCATGGGACGCGACAGCTCGGCCCGGTTCGAGTTTATCATGAAGCACGCCGCGGAGGCCGATGAATTGGACGTGTAAGTTGTCTGGACCATCAAGCTCCCGGGTTTTCAACGTCACCTGTGAAGCCTGCGTGGAATGGGGGGACTCGGTCTTGGAGCCGAGGGGAAATCTGAACCTGTGGCTTGGTGGATGGTATGAGCATTGCAGCTATTGACACCGCAGGCTCGTAGCTCAACCTGGTAGAGCAACGGACTCTTAATCCGTGAGTTG
>PXSZ01000041.1 GCA_003023105.1 Bacteroidetes bacterium QH_10_64_37 | reverse complement strand
ATTCTCCTCCAGCACCCCCTGTTCCAGCGGCGCGATCTCCTGGATCTGAGCCTCAATGAGATTGGCCACGTACACGGCGGTGTCCACGGTAATGAGCTGCGACAGGTCCTGCACTTGACGGGTGATGAACGGCACGACCGACGTAACCACCACCGCGATCGCGCCCAGCAGCCCCACAAACGCAAGGAGGATGGCCGGCACCCGACCGAGGCCGAGGGCCTGAATGCGATCGACGAGGGGCCGAAGCAGGTACGCCAGGATGCCGCCGACGGCGAGATACAGCACAATGCCGGCGAAGTACCAGAGCATCCATCCGACGGTCGCCACGGCGGCAGCCCCCAGGACGAAGCGGACGATCCGGTCGAGCGTGAAGGCCGTCGACGCGTCTTCGGTGGAGCGCGGAGAGCGAAGCGCCGGGCGCACAACGCGATCGGGGGAGGACGCCCCCTCCGGAGCCGTCGTGTCCCCGTCCATGGCAACGTCTCCCCGATCATCGGCGGACCTCCCCTCCTGCGGTGGCGAAGACGGATCGGAACCGTCAGGCATGTGGACAAGCGAGCGTCTGTGCGAGCAAATGGACGGAACCCCAGGCCCATTCCGAATGCCAACGGGGTCTCGGCGCGATTCCAGAATCACGGAATCGGATCGTCATTACGCGTCTCGTTCCGATCCAGTTCGTCGAGGATGGGGCGGATCGTGTCGGACGTGAAGCCGCGGCGGCGGAGATAGCGGTACATCTTTTGCCGGCGACGGCGCGGATCGTCCTCCCCCTCCAGGCGCGGCCACCGTTTCTCGGCGTGGGTCCAGGCCGCGGCCGTCGCGTCCGCCTCCGCGAAGAGCTCATCGACCGCCGCCTCCGCCAGGTGCCGGTCCACGCCTCGCTTCTCAAGCTCCCGCCGGATGCGCACCGGCCCGTACTTCTTGCTGGAGAAGCGGTTGTGAGCGTAGTCGTGAGCGTAGGCCTCGTCGTCGAGGTACTCCAGCTCGTAGAGGCGGGCGATCACATCGTCAATGACCGGAAGGGACACGTCCCGCTGCCGGAGCTTGCGACGCACCTCCTGCTCGGTGCGCGGCTTGTGCGCGAGATAGTCGAGCGCCTTCTGCTTCGCGCCGACGTACTCCTCGTCCACCTCAATGTCGCTGATCTCCTCGGGCGTAAGAGTCGTCCCTTCCCGCAAATCATGCTTTACCACGAGGTCCTCGTGGACGCCGAAGGCAAACTCGCCGTCGAGAAAGACGGACACCCGGTCGTCGTTGTGGACCTGGGACTCGAGACGTGTAATCGTTCCGCTCGTCACAGTGTCTGTCATTTCGTGGAAAAAGATCTACTGCTCTCACTCGCGTGTCCCGGCCGATCTCCGTGCCCCATGCTCGGCCTCCTCATCAGCCCGCTCACCAGCCACAAACTACGCACTACGAAATACGCACTACGAAATACGCAACGGACCGCACCTGGATTCTCCGTCAGAAATCGCCAGGCGTTCCTACTGAGAATGACCCTACCGAGAATAACACTGTTCGCCGCCCGGCGCAACGGCACTTCGCAGAGAATCGGTGGCCACCGCCATGGCGTTGCCGAGTCCGCCCCCGACGTTCGAAACGGGCTCGCGGCGCTCCGGGTCGTCGCGGCTCCGGGCAAAGGCCGCAAACGACGTATCCCCCCGCGTGAGGATGACGGCGAGATCGTGATGGGGAAAGGCCGCGGTGCTGTCCTCCACGGGCACCGCGTAGACACCCGTCCATGCCCGCTGGTCGCCCCGACGGCGAAACTGATCCTCGCGTCGCACGTCGACCGGCTCCAGGAAAAAGTTGACGACCCGTGAGGAGGACTCGGTGGTGTCGGGGCGGAGCTGAGGCCGCACCCAGTAGGTGGTGTCTTCCCCCGCCGCGAGCTGATCCACCGGCCATCGCAACGACACCTCGACCGGGTAGATGTAGCTCTGCTCGGCCGGAATGTCGAGGGAGTCGCGGCGCAGGGAATCGACGAGAATCGCCCGGACCGGATTTGGGGGCACCTCGATGCACACGTCGCTCAGTTCGATGGAGGGCGGGGTCGTGCCGTGTGCCCGCGCCTCCGCCCCCCGCCACTGCACCGTGAGGCGCCACGGGACCCGAGCGGACACCTCTTCAGAGTCTGCGGTGGGCACGTACCGCCCGGGGCGCTGCTCGGTTTCCGTGTACGAGATGGAGTGTCCGTCGAGAATGAGCTCGACGGTGGCCCCCTGCGCCGCGTTTGCTCGTTGATCGGCCGGATCGTTTAGGGGTCGCGTTTGCCGGAGCGTGATCGTGGGGAGGGAGCGGTCCGTCTTCAGAAAGGCCTCCACCACGAGCGACTGCCGGTTCACGGGCTCCGCCAGATCGCACCGCCCCAGTACCAGGAGCAGCCCGACCGCCAGGAGCGCCCCGCCGGCTCCCCGCAACATGTGCCGTCCGGTGTCTCCGCTCATCCGAATTGTGCGTCGTGATCTCAATTACCGTCCATGCAAAAATTCCCAGCGACTGCCGGCCGTGATGGAGCGCTTCGGCTCAGTAAAACGGCACGATCTCCTACGCTCCCGCGCCCCCACGCTTTCCGTTCGATTCGGTCGACGGAAGCAGAAAGCCGGGGGGAGGCTCCTTCATTATCGTTTTGCCCACTTCCTCACGCATCGGCAAGAAGAGCTCCGTTCCCCGCCCCGAACCCCCTCTACAGCTCCACCTCCAACTCCAGAAGGGGAAGAATCGGAAGACCACGCTGACGATTCACGTTGACCCCCGTGTCCGTAGGCCGGTACGTCTGGTCCAGAATGTTTTCGCGATTGGTGGCGTTGAAGACGTCCAGCGTAGCCGTCCAGTCCACAGAAAGGAGTTGAAACCGATAACTCACCGTGAGGTCCACCCGGAGATAGGGCGGAAGCCGACCGTTGTTCACCTGGGGCCGGTACAGGTACGTCGTCGCCTCCGTCGCCGTGGGATCGCCCAGGCGGTAGCGGGCCACCGGCACCGTCATCGGGTACCCACTGCGCAGATTGGCGGCGATCGTGGCCCTCCACGCATCCCCTTCCCACCCGAGCGTGCTGCGCACGGAAAGGGGCACGTCCAGACTGGAGGGCCGCCGGCGGAGGCCCGAAGGCGTTCGGGACGGCGCACGGACGAACGTCCGCCCGGCATTCATCGCAAAACGCGCCCGCCAGGCGCCTCGCTCGAAGAGGGTACTGACCTCAAGGCCAAAGGCGCGCGTGGCACCAGTCGCGTACTGGCCGAGCAGCGCCCCCACCTCAATGCCCGGCCCCTCAATGCCCTTTTTTTCTTGGAAAATGTCGGCCGGCACCAGGGTGTGACGAGTCCCTCGCGCATACGCATCGAGTTCCAGGGTCCATCCCGAACGCAACTGGGTGTAGGTGCCGAGCCCAACTTGTCCCCCCATCGCCGGCTGCACGCGGTTGCTCGACGGAATCCACCGGCTCGACACCAGGTCGTACGCCAGCGAGTACCGATCGCGGAGGCGGTGCAGATACTGCACGTGCACGTCGGCACTCCCCTCCAGGACGAGCCAGCGCGGATGCACAACGTACTGCGCATTCAACCGGGGTGCGAGGTGCATGTACTCGCCCCCGCTAAAGTAGCTGGCCCGCACCCCGGGCTCCACCGTCCAGTCCGGCGTCGGGGTCCACGTGTCCTGCACGTACCCGACCACTTTCACGGCACTCAGCCGGCTCTCCTGGAACCGGCGGGTGACCGTGCTGCTCGATCGTTGCAGCTCACTATCGAGGGTGCTCTCGAACTGGAGCGTCGAGACCTTGACCCCCCCCGTCAGTTCGTGACTCACCGAATGGTGGTAGTTGAGATCCACCTGAAGCCCCGCGTCGGACAGTCGCACGCGGTAGTCGGAGGCGAGGGAGGCGGTCGTCGTCGGCTGCACGAACGACGCCTCCTGGGCGCGATATCTCGAATAGTACGCCGTGGTGGTCACAAAGAGATCGTCGCCGACGAGGTACCGGTGCTGGCCACTGACGGCCCGGTTGTCCCAGTTCTGGGACACCTCGAACAGGAGGTCGGCCGGGCGGAGCCACGAGGAAAAGTCGAGCGAGAGGTCGAACGGGAGGCGGAGGTCCAGGTCGTCCCGCCCGTGGTAGTAGCTGA
Organism: Bacteroidetes bacterium QH_10_64_37; assembly: GCA_003023105.1. The sequence continues at coordinate 10,203 of PXSZ01000041.1, read as the reverse complement.
GGGAGAGCCGGTGGTTGGGCCCGAAGCGGTGGCTCAGCTTCGCGCTGGTGTCGAAAAAGTAATACCCGGTGCGGAGCGTGTCGCGCCGCCCGTTCGGCCCGGTCACCGGGTGCCGGCGTCCAATCAGTTTGTCAACGTAGGAGCGCCGCCCCGACAGCATAAACGAGGTGGAGGCCGTCAGGGGCGTCTCGATGCGGAATCGCCCGCTCAGCACACTGAGCGCCGCGACCGCCTTGGGCTCCTGGCGACTTCCGTCTTTCATCTGGGCGTCGAGCACGGCCGAGAGGCGTCCGCCGTGCTCCACGGGGAAGCTCCCTCGGTAGAGGTCCGTCGAGCGGAGGGTGCCGGCCTGAAACGTCGACACCAGACTGAAGGCATGCCACGGGTGGTAGACGGGCGCTCCGTCGAGGAGGTAGAGGTTCTGGTCGGGATTGCCCCCCCGCACGCTGAGTCCACTGCCCACGACGCCCGACTTCCGAATGCCGGGGGTCCACTGCAGGGCCCGAAACAGATCCGGCTCGCCGAAGGAGGGGAGTCGATCGAGCCGGTTCAGGGCGACCGACATCATGCCCGGCAGCCGCTCGCTCTCGCTCGTGCTCGTCGACCCGGCCTCTACGACGACGCCCTTCGACTCAATGGGAACTGCGGCCAGGGCAATTCGGGCCGGGTCCCCGTCCGCCGTGAGCGTCGTGTCCACGGACTGATACCCGAGGTAGGAGAGGCGCACTTTGTAGGACTTCGGAGGAAGATCGGAGACGACGAAATAGCCGTCTCGATTCGTCGTGGCCCCCGCCTCCAGCCCCGTGAGGTAGACGTGAGCCCCGGGCAGTCGCTCCCCGGTTTCCGCGTCCAGCACGTATCCGTTGATAGAGGTACGGGACGTTTTTTCCTCGCCCTGATCGGGAGACGCAGCCACGAGCACGTACTGGCGACGACGCACCCGCTCGGCTCGCACGCCGGTGCCATTGAGCACACAGTCGAGCGCGTCCGCCCGGTCGGTGCCCGTGTAGGTGCAGGTCGTCGTCCGGCCCTGCACGAGCCGATCGGCGTAGACGAGATCGAGGTCGGCCTGTGTGCGGATCTGAACGAGAGCCGTTTCGAGCGGCGCGTCGGTCACGCGGATCTGGAATGAAGACTGCGCCCGAGCGCCTGTGCCCCCGAGGACGCCCAGTCCCGCCCACGCAATGACGAGCAGAAACACGGAACGCGGCACGGGCCTCGCGGGGGTGGACTGGAGAGTAGAACGAGCAGTATTCTACTCTCAGCACGTGCCTTCGTTCGGACGCGAGGAGCCTTGAGCCGGTGCCGGAAAGACGAGCGCAACGGACACGACTCGACCTTAGACTGGAGCGCCCATTGGGCCGTGAGACGCAGGGTCGACCGGAACTGTGTCGACCGGAACTGTAACGCGCGTTACAGCGTCTGCTGTAGATCGATGTGCACCTTCCAGGCCATCGACCGTGTCGATTCATTCCTCGATTATGCCTCCACACCCCGATGGACGACGCGCGCGCCGTCCCTACGTCCACGGAAGATGCGGAAATGCACAAAGAAACCTCGCATTTGGTATTAGTCAGAGGCAGGAACAAGCCGATACATGCTATTTTCCGTGCGCACCTCCGCGCCGAGCGTGCGGGCGATCGTGTTGAGCACCTGTTCAACCGGCTGCTCGCGGTCGAAGGTGCCTGTGACCGGCTCGTTGGCCAGGGCGGGCGCGACCGCAACGGACGCGTCGTAGTGCTCGCTCAGCCGCTCCGCAATCGCCTCGGTCGGCAGCGACCGGAAAACAAACAATCCCGTCCAGTCCAGCGTCGCGGTCAGGTCTGCAGGTGCTGGAGTCGAGGGGGGAGTTCCGCTTCGGACCGTACTGCGCTCGCCCGGTGTCAGCACCACAGACTTGCCCTCGTCGTCCGATTCGAGGCGGACTTTTCCTTCTACGAGGACGACCTCAGTCGTATCACTGCTGGTCGTGACTCCAAACTGCGTGCCGAGGACCTCGGCTCGGGCGGTGGGAGTTTCCACCACGAACGACGCGTCGTTGCGGGACGCTACGTTGAAATAGCCTCGCCCGCGTGCGAGGGTGACGCGCCGATTCTCCGTCGCGGTCATCCCCGGATCATACGACAGCGCCGCCGTGCCGATGAGACGGGCCGTTGAGCCGTCCCCGAACTCTACGATCCGCTGGTCGTCGGCCTCGACCGTCACGGTCGTCCGCAAGGCCTCGCGTGGCCCGTAGAACACGGCCAGGACTACGGCCCCAATGAGCAGGGCTGCCACAGTGAGCCGCCACGCCCAGCGACGTACCGCACCCCTCTCACGCGATCGAGCGGACCGTCGGGGGGTGCGCTCTTTCTGTTCGGCGCGGGACCGGCGCTGCGCAGCGAACGCGCCAATTTTGTCGCTGTGGTGCTGCGCCCACACCGCCTCGAACTCGGCGCGCTCGTCCTGAATGCGCTCGACGACTCGGTTGAGTGCGGGAATGGCTTCGATCGCCTCGGCAATGTCGTCGCGGGCGGTGCCGAGGGCCTCTTTTTCCTCGGCCGTGAGCGTGTCGGCACACCCTTCCTGTTTGAGCGCGTACAGGACGAGGAGACGGCGATCAGGAACGTGCTCGTGTAGCCGCTGCCGCAACTGCGCCCGGACCTGTCGCCAGCGCGCCCACCCCTCGGCCAACTCTGGATCGTCCGCAAGCTGCTCCCGCAGCGCGTCCCGCTGCTCGGGAGAGCGCTCCTCCTCGAAAAGAAGTGGTCCGTACACGTCGTCCATGATTCCGAAAATCCGGTCAGTAGAAAAACCGATTCCAGGACCGTCCGAACCGTGCTGGTGGTCTGCCGGCCCTGGATCAATGCAGTCAGAGGGTGGGCCGCCGTCTTTTCGGGGAAAGTAACAGGTGTGGGGTTTTGGCTACAGTCCGAAAAACCAGGCGAGAAGCAGCAGAGCACTCAACGCCTCTTTCATGGTCTCGAAGGCGCGCTTCACCTGCATCTTGACCGCCGCCTCCGTGGTATCGAGCATCTGAGCAATCTCGCGGTAGAGGTACCCGTACTCTCGGAGCTCCATGATCCGCCGCGCCTTGGGCGTGAGGGCATCGAGCGCCTTCTCCACGTCCACGTGGGCACTCCGATCCTCCGGCTCCGTCGACCGGCCCAGGGGCAGATCGGGGTCGCGCAGGCTCTCCTTCATGTCGTAGCGCCCCCGGTAGTAGTCCTGCAATTCAAACAGGGCCGCCTTCATGGCGAACGACTTCAGGCTACCCGGCTTTTGGAGGTCGTCGAGGCTCTCGTGAATGCGCACCAGCGTGTTCTGCACCAGGTCGTCGACGTCGGTCTCAGTCCCGATGCGTTTGATGAAGTAGCCTCGCAGAATGGGCTCCAGGCGGCGGAGCAGCCCGTTTCGCGCCTTCTCGTCGCCGTCCTGGGCCTCTCGAACGCGGTCGGGGTCAAACGCGGGCTCAGGCATAGGCGGGATCAGGAACGACAAGCGTGAAGCGACGAAGACTCGATGCTGCTCTTTTCTTGCACGGAACGCCGGGGGCACAAAGGCGAACCGATGCGCCTCTGCTCCGTACGAAAGATGGTTTCCCCGGATGCCTGGGAGCTTCTGTACGAAGCGGACGCTTCAAAGAGAGTCGCGACGTGGAGAGCGGGGTGATCTCGTTCTCCCTCCGTCCGGTCTCCCCGCCCGCCCGCTTCCCTCCCACCTGTAGGCGATTCAGGGTCGGGCTCCGCGGTGGATCCTGAGAGTCTGTTTGATCGATGGATTCGCAGCCGAGACATAGCGGGCGAAGGGCCATGAGGCGCCCGAAGGAGCCCTGTAGTGGGGGCCGAGCGAGAGCGAGGTCATGCCCCTGGTGAACTACCGGGCGAGGTGAAGAAGTCTCATGGCACGAGATCCGCAAAGTCGCAGGCAGAAGCCATTGATCAAACAGATTCTGAGCGTTTTGCATCGCACACACTGTTCCACTCAATCTTCTGTACGACTATGAGCCTGTACGATCTGCACGACGCAACGCTTAACGACATGGAAGGAGAGGGGTTCGCCTACTCCGAAAAAACGGTGTACGGCAAGGCCTACAAAGGCGTGTTCTTCGGGGAGGACGAAGAGGAAATTGAGGTCCTTTCCGACGCGGAGGACGACGCAACGTTCGAGGGCATCCTCTACGACAGGAGTCGCGAGCGCGAGAAAAGCTTTTCGGTGGAAGTGACGGACGTGGTGAGTACCCCCTCGGGGGAGCGCGCCGATTTCGTGGCCACGGAGAAGCCGTAGTTCCCCCACGTTGCACCCTTCTGCGTTGGCTTTGCGTTGGCTCCATTCGGCCCGACGCGAGGACGCGGAGAACGGGCGACGCAACGAAAGAACGACCTCTCCGTGTCCCCGCGTCCATTCTACCACGACACGTTCGACGCGCCCGACCCTGATGAATCCGCCTCTGACGAGTCCGACGAGGCGACCTTCACTCCCGCCGGGTACGACACGACCTCGAGCCTCACCTCTGCTACGCCGTCGCGAATCATCTGCAGGCGCCGGGCGGCTTTTTTCGACAGGTCGACGATGCGCCCGCGTTTGAAGGGACCCCGATCATTGATCCGTACGACCACCGAAGGCGTTTCGACGTGATTAATCCGGGTCACGCGAACGCGGGTCCCGAACGGAAGGCTGCGGTGGGCAGCCGTGAGGGCCTCTTGATCGAAGACCTCCCCGTTGGCCGTGGTCCGTCCCACAAACTTCTCCGCGTAGTAGCTGGCCCTTCCCTCCCTCTGCGGGAGCCCTCGCTTCCCGGTGTGCTGGGGGGTGGCACAGCCGATGAGGAATAGACCGAGGAGAAGGAGGCTGCTCCTGCCGAGGCCTATCACTTGCGCCAGGGGGGTGCGGATCCTCATGAAGTTGGGGCAGGCGGCGAGGGAAGAGACTCGTTCCAGTCGGAAAGCGATCACACGCCCAAGGTTCCACGGGTCGAGGCGGTGGTTCTGTCCCCATCGCGGACGGCGGCGCACGGTCCCTCGTAAAATCATCCGGGCGGCCTCGGGGACGCATTTTCGTTGAAACGTTCGCGCTCCAAAGTGGGATGGCATCTCATATGAGGACTCCGAAGGAACTGCCCCCCGTCCTGTAATTTCAATTGAGGCACGGTCTTCTCCGGCTTTTCGGTAACTCTGTATGCTCGGCACAATCGGCGAACTTCTCCTCGTCGTCGCGTTCGTCGCGTGCGGCCTGTCGGCCTTCGCTTTCTTCCGGTCCACCCGGGCCGACGAAGGCTCCAGCACCGCGAGCTCCTGGAAACGAATGGGCCGCCTCACCTGGGGCGCAATGAGCACTGCCGTGGGGACCGTTTCCGGCGTGCTCTGGTACCTGATTCTCACCCACCAGTACCAGTACGCCTACGTCTACCAGCAGTCATCCAACGACCTCCCGCTGCACTACCTCTTCTCCACCTTCTGGGCGGGGCAGGAGGGGTCGTTCCTCTTCTGGGCGCTCATGATGTGCGGCGTGGGGGGGCTCCTCATCGCCTACGTTCAGCGGGAGTACGAGACCCCAGTGATGGCCGTAGTGGGGCTCTGTCAGCTGTTCTTGCTGTCGATGATTGTGGGGCTGCAGTTCGGGCCGGTTGAGATCGGGTCGTCCCCCTTCATGACACTGCCGGAGAAGTTTACTGACGCACCCATCTTCCAGCAGAACCCCGGCTTCGTGCCGGCCGACGGGCAGGGGCTTAACGACCTATTGCAGAACCCATGGATGACAATCCATCCGCCGGTGCTCTTCCTGGGCTTCTCGGCGATGGTGGTGCCCTTCGCGTTCGCCATCGCGGCGCTGTGGAAGAAGCGGTACACGCAGTGGGTGCGACCCGCCCTGCCGTGGACCCTGTTCGCCGTGATGGCGCTGGGCGTGGCCATCGCGATGGGCGGCTACTGGGCGTACGTCACGCTCTCGTTCGGCGGCTACTGGGCCTGGGATCCGGTCGAAAACTCGTCGCTCGTCCCGTGGCTGCTGGGCGTGGCGGCTTTCCACACGATGCTCGTGCAGAAGAAGAGTGGATCGAGCCAGAAGGCGTCCCTTCTCCTCTCCATCGCCGCGTACCTGTTCGTCATCTACTCCACGTTCCTCACCCGCAGCGGCATTTTGGGCGACGTGTCGGTCCACTCGTTCGTGAGCCTGGGCCTCTACAACCAGCTCCTGCTCTGGATTGTCGTCCTGGGCACGCTGGGCATCGGCCTGTTTGCCGCTCGGTTCAGCGAGCTTCCGGTGCCCGACGAGGAGCCGCGCACCCTCTCGCGCGAGTTCACGGTTCTCTGCGGCGCGGTGTTGCTCTCTGCCACGGCCGCCGTCATCATCCTGGGCACAAGCGCCCCCATTTTCGGAGAAATCTTCCGCGACAATCCCTCGGCCGTGCCGCAGTCGTTTTACAACCAGTGGACGCTCCCGCTGGCCCTCGGCTTCGTCTTCCTCGCCGGACTCGGTCAGCTCTTCTGGTGGAAGAAAATGGACGTGGCGACGGTGAACCAGGTCCTCCTCAAACCCATCGCCCTCGCCACCGCGAGCACCATTGCGATCCTGATCTTCACGCCGTTCGCGGAGCAGGCCCTCGTCATTCCGGCAGGCAGCGGCGGGGCGACGCAGACGGCCTCGGCCAGCCTGCTGGGCGGCCTTACGAACTTCTGGGCGGCGTACGGGCAGGCCATTCAGATGCTTCTGCTACTCTTCGTGGGCTTCTTCTCGCTGTTCGGCAACGGGCTGGTGCTCTGGCGCATCCTCCGGGGCAACCCGCGCATGGCCGGCGGGGCGCTCTCACACGTGGGGTTCGCCCTCATCATCCTGGGCATCATCGCGTCCAGCGGCTTCGACCGCGCCTTGCCCCGCGTGGGGGAGCCCTACTCGGCCAACGAAGACCAGATGCCGCGCGAAAACTTCGTGGTGGCAAAGGGACAGACGCGAACCGTGAACGGGTACCGGATCACCTACCGGGGCAAGACGACCACCGACCGGGGCCGGGGGCAGTACATCCTCGACGTGCGCGATCCGAAGGACCGAAGCTACACCCTGAAGCCGGTGGCATACCAGGGCAACGGGGATCAGTGGTTCAAGCACCCGGCCGTCAAGGCGTTCATCGAAAAGGACCTCTTCGTGGCCGTGACGCCGAAGGAGGCGACGGGGGTTGGGCAGAAGAAGGGGCCGCCGGGCGGTGAGTTTCAGCTGGCAGAAGGCGACTCGACGCTGCTCGGCGGACGAGAGTACGCAGTGGCGTTCGACGGATTCGAGGTGTTGAAGGGACCGGGCGGGGCCATGGAGACCACCGCCTCGGACAAGCGCGTGCCCGAAAATGCCCAGATGGCGGTGGGAGCCCGCCTCCACCTCACGAATCTGGACACCCGGGAGACCCGCTCCCTGATGCCCATCTACCTCGTGATGAACGACAACACCCAGCAGTACATCGAGAACCGGGTCAAGGACTGGGACCTCCGCATGGCCTTTACCGAGATGGACGCGAACACCGGCAAGGCGACCTTCGCCGTGGAGGGGGTCGACGTGATGCCCGAGAACTGGGTGGTGGTCCAGGCCTACACGAAGCCCCTCATCAGCATCCTCTGGATTGGGATTATCATGCTCACGATGGGTTTTGTCGTCTCCATCGCCCGTCGCGTGCAGGACATCCGGTTCCGACGATAACGTCCTCCTGTTGGGGAATCACAATGACGCATCAAGGGAGGCTTCCTGTATCTGCGCTGTAGCGTCATGAGGCACGAGTCATGAGTACCCCTCCGCCATACCTGGCAGCCCGGACAACACACCTCATCAACTCATGACTCGCAACTCATGGCGCTATGCTAACTGTCCACGAGTACATCGACATCGCCGCCCCGGTGAACCGTGTGTTCGCGTTCATGGACACCCCCGCCCACCAGGCCGAAATCACGCCGAGCCTCTCCCAGTCCACCCTCATTGAGCGCCTTCCAAGCGGGGGCTCACGGGCCCGCTACACCTACCGGATTTGGGGGCTGTCTCTCTCCGGGGAGGTGCACGCAACCGACTACGTGCCCAACGAGCGCATCGTGTGGTCGATGCGAGGAGAGCTGCGGGGCACCGTCCGATGGTACTTCGAGCCGTCCGAGCCCGGTTCTCGCGTCACCTACGCGGCGACGTATCGGGTTCCCGGCCCGCGCCTTCTCCGATCCCTGGCTCGCCCCCTCGTCCGGCGCTACAATGAACGCGAGGTCCACGCGCTTCTGCAAAACTTGAAGCAGCGGCTCGAGGCTTCGAAGGAGACCGACCGAACGTAGGACCCCGCATTCCCCAAATCTCCCCCGGCTCCCCTCAGAATATTACGATATAGTGAATTTATACTTTGGCTTACAATCTGTCGGATAGAACTCTTGAAGTTTTAGGAGGATTATCCCACAAACATTTTGTTTTTTCGGTTTTTTTATTGATTTTTTTCAGTTTGGAAGCGCTTCGTCTCAGAACATCTTCCTTTCTTGGAATTCATCCTGGATTTCGCGTCCACCCTTGACAGGGAACCAGCGCGTCCGTCTAATTAGGGACATCCTTCGACGGACGACCTGCCCTACGATGCAGACGCCCTTCCTTCCCACCATTCCGGCATCCAGCTCAGCCCGGCTCCCGACCCGAGAGTCCCAGCCGTCGGCGGGTCGTTCGGTCGCACGTGAAGGGATTACCGTGACGGGACGTGTGTCGACCGTACTTCAGAGTTCGGCGCTCGGCCTTCTTCTTATTACGATTCTTGCGGACTGACAACCGACGGCCAATCCCTTCCCAACGATGACATCAGGTATCGTGTAGTGCCGAGGGGGTTGGCCCCTCGCCCTACCGATGCCCGTTTTTCCGTCCAGCGTCATCGTTGCTCGGTCTTCCAGGCTCTTGCACGGAACGTCTGTACCTGCTCCGTGTGTCGAGCGCCCAAGGATACACGCGATGTCGGCACACGGATGGCTCGAAACGGAACTCGCCGCGGGCACCCGCCTCACCTGCGACGTTCTCTCCCCACACCCGTCTGATTCCCCCGATGCCCACTGACACCCTGCAATCTCCCGACTCAGCGACGCCGACCGCGAACGGGGCGCACGACGCGCCCGTCCTCAAGGGCTCCGAGATCTTCGTTCGGGCCCTCGAAGAAGAGGGCGTCGACCGCGTCTTCGGCCATCCCGGCGGGGCGGTCATCAAGATCTACGACGCGATGGAGCGCATCCAGCCGTCCTACGACCACGTGCTCGTCCGGCACGAGCAGGGCGGCACGCACGCCGCCGAAGGCTACGCCAAGGCCACCGGTCGCGTCGGGACGGTGCTCGTGACCAGCGGCCCCGGCGCCACGAACACCGTCACGGGCATCGCGGATGCCTACCTGGACTCGGTGCCGATCGTCGTCTTCACCGGCCAGGTGCCCACCCACCTGATCGGCAACGACAGCTTTCAGGAGACGGACACGACGGGGGTTACCCGTAGCATCACGAAGCACAATTTCCTGGTGCGGGACGTGAACGAGCTGGCCTCGACGGTCAAGAAGGCCTATCACATCGCTCGCACGGGACGGCCCGGGCCCGTCGTCGTCGACATTCCGAAGGACGTGCAGATGAACGAGGCGCCGTTCGCGTATCCCGAGGAGCCGAGAAGCCACTCCTCTACTCCGGCGGCGGGACGATCAACGCCGACGCCCCGGAGGCCCTCACGAGGCTCGCCCGCAAGGCCAACATTCCGGTGACCACTACCCTGCACGGCCTGGGGGCCTTCCCCGAAACCGATGACCTGGCGCTGGGCTGGCTCGGGATGCACGGCTTCTACCACACCAACATGGCGGTCCAAAACGCCGACCTCATCATCGCCTGCGGCGCGCGGTTCGACGACCGCGTGACGGGTGACGTAGAGGCGTGGGCCCCCAATGCTAAGATCATCCACATCGACATCGACCCCTCCTGCATCTCCAAGAACGTGTACGCCGACTGCGCGCTGATCGGCGACGCGCAGGAGGTGCTTCGGCAGCTCCTGCCGAAGGTAGAGCCGAAGGACACGGCCGACTGGCTCACCCAGATCGACGAGTGGCGCGAGGAGTGTCCGCCCTACGAGTACAAGGCCTCTGAGAACGACGACATCGCTCCTGAGTCCGTGGTGGAGCAGCTGTACGAGAAGACGCAGGGCGACGCCGTGATGGTGACGGACGTGGGCCAGCATCAGATGTGGGTCTGCCAGTACTATAAG
>PXSZ01000040.1 GCA_003023105.1 Bacteroidetes bacterium QH_10_64_37 | reverse complement strand
GGCCATCGACAGTTGATCGCGCGTCTGGAGCGGCGACTTGCTTTCGACCTCCAGCTTGCCGCTCAGGTGCAGGAGAAAGGTGCGATCGGAGAGGTTGACAACCTCTGCCCCCTCGATCTCCCGGATTTCTTGCACGATCGACTGCGCGTGCTCGTCGCTCCGGGTGTTGATGGTAATGTCGCGGGTCAGCTCGTCGGTCTCGGCCCGCACGATGTCGATGGCCCCAATGTTGCCTCCCTTCTCCCCGATCACAGAGGTCACCTTCGCAAGCATGCCGGGACGATTCGCAATCACGACCCGGACCGTAATCGAGTTGCTGGCACTTGGCAGATATTCTTCCGTCGTTGCCTCCATAATTGCCTCGCCGGTGGGATTGTGGAACGGAATGAAGAACGGTGGGCACTCCCGACGCGCGGAATGAGGTGCACAAAGCAGATAGTGAGGGTTCACCACGTCGGGGCAAAGAAAAAAGGACGGCTCCCAGTACGGAAGCCGTCCCCACGACTGAATGCACAGTCTCACGCGCAGAGCGCGACGTTAGCTGCTCACAGAACCTGTCTCGTCGAACTCATCGAGCGCCTCCGAAATGTCTTCGGCGTACGCGGACCCAATACCGTCCAACTCGGTCAAGTCCGACTGCTGCCGGACCTCGCGGAGCTCGGCCAGCGTATCCACACCAGCGCTCTCGAGGCGTGAGACGCGGGGGAAGTTTTCCGGAAAGCCCGCGGTCTCATCGAAGGCCGTCTCGTCCTCGGGGGTTTCTTCCGCCGCGTCGTCCGTGGCGGTCTCTTCCTCGGCGTCGGACGATTCTGCCGCCTCATCCGCCGCCTCCTGGTCGGCATCGGTGGCCTCGTCGGCCGACGACTCTTCGGTGTCCTGAGCCGCCTCTCGCCGCTCTTCTTCTTCCATCTCTTGACGGAGGTCGGCCAGGCCGGAAAGCTCGCCGAGCGTCGTGGGGCCCGTCGTGGGCTCTTCCGGTTCTTGCTCTTCCTGGAAGTCACGGACGGCCTCTTCACGCTCTTCCTCTTCCTCGCGGCGCTCGCGCTCCTCTTCGCGCTCTTCCTCTTCACGCTCGGCCTCTTCCTTCGCCGTCTCGCTGAGGACAATGTCCTTCTGGTCCTTGTCGAAGCGGATAACGCGGAGCTCAAGCTCGTCGCCCTCGTGGTAGTGGTTCTTGAATTCATTCGACCCGCGCTTGAGCTCGCTGCCCGGAACGAACGCCTCCACGTCGAGCGGAAGCTGCACG
>PXSZ01000039.1 GCA_003023105.1 Bacteroidetes bacterium QH_10_64_37 | reverse complement strand
AAACCTCCCGGTGAAGGCTTTCGAAGCCGCGGCGATAGTCGGCCATGGCAGGATCTTTGAATGTGAAGAGTACAGCGCGCAGGATTGCACGAGCCGTCGTCGCTCCAGATTCGTGCCCCCGGATTCTGGACTACCGAGGGAGAATCCGCAAACGAATCTTCCGGCGCGCTCACATTTACAAGAAAAAGCGCCGTCGCTCTGTCGACTGGCTCACTCGCACGCTGTTCGTACCCACTTGGTCTCCACTGTGCTTCCCGAACGAATTGCCCTCCCTGAATCGTTCTACTCAATCGAGACGGGAGAGCCCATGTCGACGTGCCTCGCCTGCGACACGGCCCTCCTGGACGGGTCGACCGAGTACCTGATCGAGAAGGGCTACCGCCGGTACGAGGCGTACGACGTGCAGGAGACAGTCTTCGAGTACGCCCTCTGCATGGACTGTCACGCCGAGATGCGGGCGTCCTTTTCGGAGGCCTCGAAACGCCGGTGCCAGGCGTACCTGGTCGAACACATCGACCTCGCCAATCGCACCGGTGCGCTCCTCGAGGCCGAGTCGCCCGACCCGAGCGACTGGACGCGGCGGTGCATCGTGCACGGCACGCCCCGGGAGAAGCTTGAGGAGTATCAGGTGATGGCCCACTGCCGGGGGGACGAACTGCTGCTCACCCACCTCCCCCTCCTGATGGGCGGTCCCGCGATGGACGCCCTCGCAGAGCGCCTCTCGAACGAAACGATCGACGACCTCGGCGGCTTCCGCGACGAGCACCTCGGCCTTCCCCCCGAACTGAAACGCGATCTGCAGGGGCCGGTCGTCGCGTAGCTGCGTGCCGCCTCCCGCCTCGCTCCCCCCACAACAACCCGCCTTGATGAAACAGGCAACGACCCTCCTCTCGCTGCTCCTTGCCCTTCTCCTGATCGGGTGCTCCGGGAGTCGCCCCACCGCGACTTCTACCGACCGTGACACCACCACGACCGCATCGGCCCAACCGGAATCCTCCCCGACGGCCGAAGAGACGGAGAAGACGGACGCCTCTCCCCCCCCTGCTCCGTCACGGGCACCCCAGGACTGGTACCATCTCGACCGTGTGCCCGGCAGTGGCCCCGGCCTCAACACCCAGGCGGCCTACCGATCCGTCTTGCAGGACCGCGCGCTTCAGGACACGGTGCAGGTCGCCATCATCGACTCCGGGATCGACATCGACCACGAGGACCTCGCGGCAGAGACCTGGACTAACGCCGACGAGGTGCCAGGCAACGGCGTGGACGACGACGATAACGGCTACGCCGACGACGTACACGGCTGGAACTTCATCGGAGGCCCCAACGACAAAAACGTCAACCAGGACACGTACGAACTCACGCGAATCTACGTCGATCTCCGTGAACGCTTTGCCGGAGTGGATTCGGCCAACGTCGCCCCGACCAATCGGGACCCGTACCAGCGGTACCAAAAGATCAAACGCACCTTCCGGAAGAAGCGTCGGCAGGCCAAGAAACGGCTCCGGAGCGTGCAGAAGACACAGACCGCCGTCCAGACCTCCGTACAGATCCTGAAGACGCACCTTCAGACCGACTCCCTCACCCAGGAGGCCGTCCGCTCCGTATCGAGCTCTCAGCAGAACGTGCGCCGGGCCCAGAAAACGCTTCAGTACTTCTACGACCAGGGCCTCACCCCCGCAGACCTTCGCGAGTATAAAAATCAGTTGCAGCGGCAGGTCGAGTATAATTACAACCCGGACTTCAACCCGCGTCCCATCGTGGAGGATGACTACTCGGATAAGACCGAACGCCGGTACGGCAACAATGACGTGGTGGGCCCCGACGCCTCTCACGGCACCCACGTCGCCGGAATCATTGGAGCCACGCGCCAAAATGGAATCGGCATCAAGGGCGTTGCCCGGAGCGTTCGCATCATGCCCGTCCGCGCCGTGCCCAACGGCGACGAGCGCGACAAGGACGTGGCCAACGCCATTCGCTACGCCGCCAACAACGGGGCCGACGTCATCAACATGAGCTTCGGCAAGAAGTACTCGCCTCACAAGGACGTGGTGGACGCCGCCGTGCAGTACGCCGACTCGATGGGCGTCCTCATGGTCCATGCTGCGGGCAACGACGGGGCCAACGTGGACTCGACCGACAACTTCCCCTCGCCCTACTACGAGGGCGGCGGCCGGGCTCAGCGCTGGATCGAGGTGGGGGCTTCGTCCTGGAAGGGCGGCAAGCAACTGGCCGCCCGGTTTAGCAACTACGGCGCAGACCGGGTGGACGTCTTCGCCCCGGGCCAGTCCATCTACTCCACCGTGCCCAAGAACAAATACAAACGAAACGACGGCACGAGCATGGCCGCCCCGATGGTGAGCGGACTGGCCGCGCTCATGATGGCCTACTACCCGTCGCTGTCCGCCACCGAGGTCCGCTCCATCATCCTCGACACCGCGACGCGCTACAAGGATCAACTCGTGACCCGCCCCGGCGACTCCGGCACCGTGCGCTTCGGCAAACTCTCCCGCACCGGAGCCATCGTCGACGCGCAGGCCGCGCTCCAGCGGGCGCAAGAGACGGTGGCCTCGAAGTAGTCTGGAGGGGCTTTGCCTTCGTGGAAACAGCGATGTGCGTCAGTTCGCCGCGAGGAGCCCATCGCTATCCCCCCTTGGATCGGCAATAGAGGAACCCACAAGTTCCCGTCTCATCGCAGTGCAGACGGAGTGGGCCGACGGAATGCAGCCGCGAAGAGGGGGTTACGCCACGGTCCGCGCATCAATCGTCTCGCCGGTCATGTCCCCCTCCAGGCTTTTCCGGTAAGCCTCGGCAACCGTGGCCGCCGGAAGACCGTCCTCGGGGTCCTCCCCCATCGCATCGAGCGTTTCGGCCACCCAGGGCGGGCTCACCACGTTGACCCGAATCTCGCGCGGCGCCTCCAGCGCGGCGGCCCGGGCGAAGCCCTCCACCCCGGCATTGACGAGACTGACCGCCGCGCTCCCCGGCATTGGTTCTTGACTGAGCACGCCGCTCGTGAGCGTAAAGACGCCCCCGTTGCGCACCGCATCGAGCCCGCGGCGAACGAGGTTCACCTGCCCCATCAGCTTGTTGGACAGGCTCAGGGCAAAATCGTCATCGCTCAGCTCGTCGAGGGCCCCGAAGGCCGCCTCGCCCGCGCAGGCCAGCACGGCGTCCAGCGGCCCGACGGCGGCGTAGAGCTGCTCAATCGAGTCGGGATCGGCCAGGTCGACCTGGACCTCGCCGCTCGTGTGCCCCGCAACCGTCACGTCGTGCTGCTCCGAGAGGGCGTCGACCACGGCTCTCCCGATCGTTCCGGTGCCGCCGACAACGAGTACGTTCATGGGGAATTGAGGGTGTTGGATGGGAAGTTCGAGAGGAAACAGGGACTTTTGCTCTATGGCACTACTCCACCCCGGCAACGGTGACGGGGATGCGGTACACGTTGGCCTGGGCGGTGATGAAGAGGGACTTGCGCTCCGGCCCCCCGAAGGCCACGTTGGTGGGGGCCTCCGGCACGGAGATGCGATCGATCCGCTCGCCGCTGGGAGCGTAGATCCAGATCCCGCCGGGACCGGTCGTGTACAGGTTGCCCTCGGCGTCGACTTTCATGCCGTCGGTATTTCCCGGCTCCTCCCCCTCCAGCGCCGCGAATTGGCGCCCGTTCGTGATCCCTCCGTCGTCGGTCACGTCATACGCCCGAATGATATTCTCACCGGAGTCGTTGACATAAAGGATCGACTCATCCGGCGAGAGGCAGATGCCGTTGGGCCGGGAGAATTCTTTTGTGAGCACCGTCGGAGATCCGTCCGGGTCGAGGCGATAGACGCCCGAAAAGTCGAGCGCCCGGTTCTCCGCGTCCACCCCGTACGGCGGGTCCGTGAAGTAGATGGCGCCGTCGTCGGCCACCGTCAGGTCGTTCGGGCTGTTGAGGCGCTTGCCCTGGTACGATTGCGCCAGGGGCTCAATCTTGTTTTCTGCCGCCAGGCGCCCCACCTGCCCGTCGTGCTGCGCCAGTAGCAGGCGCCCCTGCCCGTCGACCGCGAGACCGTTGGCGTGCCCAGACGGCTTGAGAAAGATGCTGGACCCCTCCTGCGGCGTCCACTGGTAGACCGTGTTGGCCGGGATGTCGCTAAACACCAGTCGTCCCTCGTACCAGAGCGGCCCCTCGGTAAACTCGAACCCATCCGCAATTTTCTCGACGGTTGCTCCCTTTGGCACGGGCGAGGACTGGGCCTGCACGGTGGGGACGATGCTCATCCCTCCCACGAGGCCGAGACAGGCCAGGAGGATCGATGGGGCTGCGCGAGCGAAGGCATTTCGTGTGCGAGTCATGGAACGGGGTGAAACGGTTTGAACGAAAGACAGCGGATTAGCCCGGATTTTTCACGAGAGGCGTAGCGAGGCACAAGAGGCGGCCCCGACAGGGATCGGGACATGCATTCGGGCAAAAGTAACTGTACCCCGCAGCGTGGGCTAGGGCATGATACGAATGCGAACGCAGAAATGAGAAATCCCTGTTCACCCGGAGCGGTAGCGGAGGCCAAATTTTTGCTCCAAAAGATCGTGCCACGCGTCGTCAGTGACCGTGCGCTCGCACCGATCAGCGCCGTCTATTTCCACGAACGTGCGATTCGTCTCGCGGTGGAACAGCACACTCGTTGATCTTCAGTGACACATCCGGTACTCTCCAAAGAGGGCCGTGAGCAGGGATCCAGGAGAACTCCTCAGCCTCCCTGCGTCTCCGGACCCAGCATGCCCTGACGTTGACGTTCCTCTCTCCCTCCCTCCTTTCGATATGTCGCGGTTTCGTCTCTGGGCGGGCCTGCTCCCCGGCCTGGCAGTCATACTCGTCGCCTTCCTTCTGTACGTCCTTCCCACCGCGGACCCGGCCCCCCAGTCCCCAGATCGCACGACCCTGTTCATGTGGACCGGCGCCAACAACTTTCTCCCGGAGGACTCCCTGCTGTTTCAGACGAAGCTCGCCTTCGCTCAACGGCAGAACATTATTCCCTACGAGTCGGGCATTCACGACACGACGGATCTCCGCCGCTTTCTCCGCGCCACGCGCCGGGCCGGGATCGAGCGGACGTGGATTGAGATTGGGCCGGACGACGGCACGACGGTGGAGGAATTTGCCACGAACCCAGCGGCCCGGCAGTCCACGCTGGAGCGCTTCCGCGCCCTCGCACAGATG
>PXSZ01000038.1 GCA_003023105.1 Bacteroidetes bacterium QH_10_64_37 | reverse complement strand
CTCAGCACGCCGAGGAGGAGCCCGTACGCCAGCCGGGACGCCCACCCCACGCTGTGACGGACCGGGGAGGGAAGCGAGCGAGAAGACGGCACGGCGAGCAGCGGCAATTCAACCAATTCACGAAGGGAAAGAACGTATTGACGAACCGGCTTGCGTGTCCACGACAACCCGGAAAATTCCGACCAAATGTGAGGATTCTAACAAACAAGGAGAGGGGCTGTAAGATCGGCAAGGGCTCGGGAGACTCATTACATGAGAGGATTTCGCCGACGTGCTGACGGCATCGCCCGCGTCATGCCTGATCGGGACGACGAGTTCATACAGCTGGTGCGCGAGAACGACGCTCGCCTCCGCAAAATCTGCCGTGTCTACGCAGACAGTGCGGCGGCGCAGCGCGACCTGTACCAGGACATCCTCGTGGAAGTCTGGCGCTCGTTTCCCTCCTTCGAGGGCGACGCCACCCCCAGCACCTGGCTCTATCGCGTGGCGCTCAACACAGCCTTGAGTCACGATCGCACGCAGGCGGTGCGGGAGGAGGCGACGCTCGACACAGACCATCCGGTGTGGACGGACGGCGTGCCTCGCCCCAGCGAGCAGCTCGACAAGCAAGACAAACTCGACCGGCTGTATGACGCCATCGACCGGCTCAACGAGGTCGACAAGGCGCTCGTCATGATGTACCTCGACGAGAAGAGCTACCGGGAGATGGCCGACGTGCTCGGCATCAGCGAAAACTACGTGGGCGTGAAGCTGCATCGGATCAAGAACAAACTGGCCTCCTGGCTGGAGGAAACGCCGGCATGAATCTCGACGACGCGAAAGAGCTTTGGTCTTCCGAACACGACCCTGACCCCCCTTCTATGTCTGCACAAACGCTGTCCGATTCCGACATTCTGCGCATCGTCAAGGAAAAGGCCGAGTCCTTCGACAGGCGGATCTGGCGCCGCGATCTGCTGGAGTCGATCGCCGCGCTCGCGGTCTTTCTCTTCTTCGGCTGGCTGCTCCGGGACCCGTCCTGGTGGGTCCGCTCCGGCGCCCTGATCGTCATGGCCGGCAGCGCCTACGTCTACTGGCGCCTGCGCCGGGCCCGCACCCGATACGACACCCCGTCCCCGGATCGCCCAGTGGCCGAGGTCATCCGGACCGAACGCGCGAAGGTCAAAGAGCAGATTCACCTGCTCGACAATATTCTCTGGTGGTACCTTGGGCCGATCGTCCTGGGCGCGCTCCTCATCATCGTTGGAAACGGAGGATGGTCCTGGGCAACTCTTCTCCAAACCGGGGTGGTTCTCGCCGTAGCGGCCGGAATCTACGCGCTCAACCAACGCGGCCGTCGCTGCACGTTCGAACCACGCCAGGAGGAACTGACGCGCCTGCTCGAACAAGTCGAGGAGGATCCCTCGTAGCCTCCCTCTCGTCCCTTCCCGCCGCGCTCTCATCCCCCACGCTCTCTTCTCCCACGCTCCCATGCCCCACCGCCCACTGCAGAAAACCTATCGTCCGTCTCGCGTATACACGCTGTGATCCGTCGAACCGCTCCTCGCACTCGCCGCCGCCCGTCCATGCCCACGAACCCACTCGCCGAGCCGCTCCACGAGCGCTTGCTTCAGTCCTTTCCCGCTGACCGGGCCTACACGCCGGCCGACTGGAACACGGACGCGATGCCGAGCCCGGTGCGCCACTACCTCGACCACTACGTGCGCCACCACGGCAAGCAGGAGGCGGACCGCCTGCGCCGGGCGCGAACCGACTGGGTGAACTACGACCACCCCGAGGTCGAGCAGGCCGCCCGCACCTTCCTCAATGCCG
Source organism: Bacteroidetes bacterium QH_10_64_37 (assembly GCA_003023105.1). The sequence continues at coordinate 3,396 of PXSZ01000038.1, read as the reverse complement.
CCGAAGACCACACGCAGGTGCCGCAGGACCAGTGGCCCGAGACGCTCCGCACCGCCACCCATCGGACCGCAGACTACCTCGTGCGTCCCATTCCGACGCTGACGTCCTTTGTCTTCGAGGACGCCTCCAGCGCGGTCCCGGTCTCTCAGACCCAGTGGCGAATGCAATTCTTCGGGCCGTACGCCTACCTGCGCGACGCCGTGCAGGCCTTCGCGGATAAACGAAACCGCGAGACGCTTGAGCGGGACGCCTTCGAACAGGTCCTCCGTCGCGTCGACCAGCGCATGACGGCCGACTTCGACGCGGACCGTTGGGTTCGCCTGCTCGATCCCCTCTTCGAAACGACCCTCCGAGCGACCGACCGCAAGGAGGTTCCCCTCTCGCTCCTGCGCACGTTCTTCGAGGAAAAAAACGCCGTCCGCATCGCCGACCGGCTAACAGCCCGCGAACTCGAAGGCGACGCCGACGCGGCCAATCCCGACACGCTTCGCCGCCTCATCGACGCGGTCCTGAGCGAAGACTCGCCCGAACGACGCGACCTCCCGGCGTCTCCCTTCGACCCTGACCTCCAGGAGTCGACCGAGGCCGCGCGTGCGCAGGGCGCCGAGCCCGCCTCCCCGAACGAGGGCACCGGTGAGGCGGCCCCGATGTGGAAACAGTTCGAACAGGACATCCCGCGGCGGAGCACGGAGACCGAGACAAAAACCGACGACGGCTCAGAGCCTCTCTGGACCCAGTTTCAGAAGCACACGTCTCCTTCCCCCTCCGACACAAACTCTGGCCCCTCCTCGTCCGCGCCGGCGTCTGTGTCGACCCCACCCTCGTCTCCGCCGGACAGCACCTCCCGCTCCACCGAGAGCAGCGACGACCTCTCTACGCTCGAACGCGAGGTGTTTGGACCCGCGAATCCGCCGAAGCGCGACCTCTACGTTCAGAAGCTCTTTCAGGGCGACGAGGACGCGTACCGGCGTGTGCTGAAGCGTCTGCGCACGACCGATCGCTGGAGCGAGGCGTCGCAGATCATCGCCAGGGACGCCTTTCGGGCCCACCAGGTCAACATCTACAGCGACGCGGCGGTCCACTTTACGAACGCCGTGGAGGCCAGCTTTAAGGAGTAGTCTTCTGAGACCTGGTTCTTTGGATGGGGGACCCCCGACCGTGGACCGCAGTCTCGGCGTGTTTCTCCAGCAAGCGTTGCTGTGCGGAGAAGCGTCAACCAGCAAAGTCCTTCGGATGCACGGCCACGTCGGGGAAGGCTTCAAGTACAGGCCCGTCCGTGGTGAGGAGCCGTAAGCCAAGGTCCTCCGCAAGTCTCACGTACTCCGCGTCGTAGCCGGAACGCCCCGAGGCGTCGGCCAGGCGCAACACGCCCTCTGTCTCTACCTCCACGGTGCGCCCCCCGATGAGCCGCTCGGCCACCCTCATCTTCCGGAGCGCGTCCTCTAAGCTCAGCTCGCTTCCAGGGATCTCTTCGCTCGTGGCCCGAACGTACTTCAAAAGCACGTTTCGCAGCTCGCTTCGCCAGAGCGGAGGACTGGTCCACGTGGCGTCCTTCTCGAGCGCACCGTTGACCTCGTCGGTGTGTGACCGCCGTGGAACGACCGTTGCTCAGAAACGTCCTCTTTCCTTACTTGGGAACCCGCTGGTTTTTCTCCACAGAGGCCGGACGCCCCACCAGATGCAGGACTGAAGCAAGCACCTGCCGCCTCGCACCCGGCCTGAAAGCGCTCCTTTCGTTTTTCTTCTTCGCCGCGCTCAGGCAACCGTATGAGCACACCCAAAGGCATCGATCGTCGTCAGGCCCTCCGTCGCGTCGGCGCCTTCGGAGAAATGCTTCCCGACACGGCATCGTGGGCATGGAGCACGGCACGTCCGGCACCGGAGGCAGGAGAGCAGGCCCTCATTGACGCCCACGTCACGGTGGACCCGTCCCCGTAATCGTCTCCGTCCGTCCATGTCCGTTCGACGCCTCTTTGCGAACGTGCTTCTCCTCACCGTAGGCACCGCCCTGCTCGTGCCCGCGACCCCAGCGCAGGACAGCGATCCGGTGTCGATCCTGGTGTTTTCGAAGACCAACGGATACCGCCACGCCTCCATCCACGCGGGGATAGACGCCCTCAAAGAGCTGGGAGACAAACATGGGCTTCGGGTGGAGGCGACCGAGGACAGCACCACGTTTCGTCCCGACCGCCTGGCCGAGTTCAACGTCGTCGTGTTCTTGAACACTACGGGCAACGTGCTCGGGCCCGCCGGGGAGGAGGCGCTCCGCACGTTCGTCGAGCACGGCGGCGGCTTCGTCGGCGTTCACGCGGCGTCCGACACCGAGTACCACTGGCCCTGGTATGGCCGGCTCGTCGGGGCCTATTTTGACGGCCACCCGGAGGTGCAGGAGGGCACCGTCCGTGTCGAGAGGCAGAGCCATCCGTCCACTCAAATGCTCCCGTCCAAGTGGCCTCGGCGTGACGAGTGGTACGACTTCCGCTCGAACCCGCGCGACTCGGTGCAGGTGCTCCTCACCCTCGACGAGTCGACCTACGAGGGCGGCACGATGGGCAACGACCATCCGATTGCGTGGTACCACAAAATCGACGGGGGACGGGCCTGGTACACTGCACTCGGTCACACGAAGGCCTCATACCGAGCCCCCCTCTTTCGGCAGCACTTGCTGGGTGGCCTCCGGTGGGCGGCCGGAACCGACTGAGACGCCCCCTCCCCTTTCCTTTTCCACACTGTACAGCCTACCCCATGGATCGACGCCAGTTTCTCACGACCTCCGCGCAGGCCACCGGCGCCCTCTGCGCCGGAGGAGTCCTGGCCGCCTGCACGTCCGACTCCGCCGACCGAGAGACCGCCGCAGCGGACTCCTCTGCCTCCGCCGCCACGTCGCTCCCGGCCATCGGCCTCCAGCTCTATACCATCCGGAGCGTGATGAAGAACAACTTTCGGGGAGCAATGGAGAAGGTGGCCGACATGGGGTACGACGAGGTCGAATTTGCCGGCTACTACGACCGGAGCCCCCAGGAGATCAGCACGCTGCTCACGAACCTCGACCTCGCCTCGCCCGCCACCCACATTCCGCTTCAGCGCATCCGAAAGGCGCCCGACGAAGTGATTCAAACCGCAAAAACCATCGGACACCAGTACGTCGTGTGCCCGTACCTGGCGGAGTCGGAGCGCGCCTCGCTGGAGGACTATCGCCAGCTCGCCGAGGAGTTCTCTGCCTTCGGCGAGCGCTGCACCGAGGCCGGGCTCCAGTTTGCCTACCACAACCACGACTTCGAGTTTACCGAGATGGACGGCACGCGGCCGTACGACGTGCTGCTGAAAGAGACCGACCCGGCGCACGTCCAGATGGAGCTCGACCTGTACTGGATCATTGAGGCCGGGCACGATCCG
>PXSZ01000024.1 GCA_003023105.1 Bacteroidetes bacterium QH_10_64_37 | reverse complement strand
TTGGCGTATTGGCCATCATTGTGCTCATCCGTACCTTCCTCAGCTTTACGTTGGAGGTTGAACTAACCGGCCGCTGGCCCTGGCAAAAGGAGTAACTGGGACGTTCTGGACGTAGTCCCCATCACCAAGCTTCAGTACTTCGCGGCGTTTACTCTCGCACAGTCTTCGTGCGCCACCGTCGCAGCAGGGCACGCGCCGCAAAGAAGCACAGGAGGGCCGCTAGCGCCAGCGCTGCGAGCGGCGCGAAGAGGGCCAGCAGCGACGTGAGGGCTGAGAGGAGTGCCTCACCGGCAGCGATGAGAAAATTTCCCAGTCCGCTGGTGCTCGTTGAGGACGCCGCGCGCGTCGCCACGGTTCCGCTCTGCACGAGGCCTGCCGTCCCGCCGCCCGCCACAGCCGCCAGCGCCCATTGCAGCGCCGGCGAGACGTCGCCCAGGACCGAAGCGCTGGCGAGGATGCCTGCGCCCGTGGCTGCCGGGGTGGCGAGGGTGTCGAGGGCGTTGTCGAGGAAGGGGATGAAGTAGGCCAGGGTCTCCAGCGCCATGGCGGCGGCCAGGATCCAGAGCGCCCTCTCGCTGTCCAGCCACGCGAAGCCCTCGGCCAGCTCCAGGTAGCCGACGCGCTCCGCGAGCGTCATCGCCAGAGGCGGCACGAAGATGCGAAAGCCACACGCCGCCGCCAGCCCGACACCCAACCCGATGGAAAGGAGCGTGTCCATGGTTATGGGGCCTGATGGAAAGACCGCGGATCCCGACAGTGATCAGGACAGGCAGTGGACCGCTGGCTGCCCGCATCGGCCGTCGCTCTCAGCTCTCAAATGGCAAGCAGATCCACGTCTTCGACGAGCCACACGAGCTCCACCTGCGAGGCTGCAGATTGCCCCCAGGTTGGCAATTCGCCCACGGAGAAATGGGAACGGAAACTATCGGGGCGACGACGCTACCGTGCCGCAGGTGTCCCGGCGTGTCCCTTTTTATAGATTCCGTCCTCGTTGACGTGGCCGACGTACCGTCCGAGAATGGTAACTTCCTCGAACACGTCGGGCTGGATGCGGATGTCGTCGTATTCCGGATTGCACGGCTCCAGACGAAGCCCGTCTTCATCGTGGTACACCCGCTTCAGCGAGGTCTCGCCGTTGTAGAGCACCGCCCCGATTCCTCCCTCGGGGATGTCTTCATCGATGAGCAGCACGTAGTCGCCATCGTGGATGTGGGCTCCTCGCATGGACTGGCCCGACACGCGTATGGCGAAAATCTCGTCGAGGTTCGGGAAGAGCATGTCGAGCGTGATGGTCCCGAGATCCGCCTCGACGGCCTCCTGCAAGGAGCCGGCCGAGATGATTCCTTTTACCGGAATCCCCGGCTCCTCCTGCTCCCGATAGCGCGGAGCGAGGTGGTACCCCTGATCGTCGTGCGTGAGATGCCCCTTGCGGTGGAGGGCCTTCAGGTTCTGGGTAACGCTGTTGGGCGAGCTGTACCCGAAGTGGTCGATGATCTCCCGGTAGGTCGGCCAGACGCCCGTTTCATGCGTGTGATCGATGAGAAACTGGAGGAATTCGTGTTGCTTGACGGTGAGCTTTTTCCGACTCATGACGGAGGCAGGTGGTAGCGCGCGGCTGGCGAACGGCGGCGCCGGTCCCCTCGGCGGGCACCGGCCACCCCGACTACATATATTCCACACAGTAAGGGTATCGAGGACGCCGGACAAGGTCAAGCGGTCGCCGTGTCGCTCCCTCGCTCAATCTGCGCAATCACCGAGCGGCTGCGGTCCGGGTAGGCGTCGTCGAACTGATACCGGAGAAAGTCGCGCACGAGGGCTTCCACCTCACGCCGAACGGTGGGGGTCATTTCCAGGCGCATCACCGTGTCGAGGTCGGCCCGTGCGCACACGGCGTAGGCCCGCAGGGCAGCCCGCGAGGCGCGGCGAGGCTCCTCCGGCGCCGCGTCCCGACCAATCTGCACTCGGGCTCGATCCCGACTGCCGTCGGAGCTACCATCGGTGCCGTCAGGATACACGCCCCCATCCGCGAGCGAGAGCAGCCCCTCTTCGCCCGTCACCGCCTCCACCCGATCCCGTTCGACGGTCGGGGCCACGCCCAGCACCCGGGCCAACTGGAGCTGGAGGTACGGCCACAGATTGGTCGCGCGGGACGACTCCGCGTTCAGGCGACGCAGCACGCGGACGAGGAGCGCAAAGGCGTCAGGCTGAGGGTCTTCGTCCTCCATCAGGGCATCCACGAGTTCCACGATGCGCAGCCCGACCGTGATGGACGTCAGGTCGCGCCGGAGCCGATGAAACGATTCGACGTGGCTGCTCTCGCTCAGGGTCTGCAGGGTACGGGTGGGTTTGTAGTAGAACACCACCTGCGTGTACGCCATGGGCTGGAGGGTGGCCCCGAACGAGCTCTTCGGGCGCCGCGCTCCCTTTGCCATCACGCCGAGCTTGCCCTTTTCCCGCGTAAAGAGGGTGACGATCTGGCTGGTCTCTCCGTAGTCGAGGCTCCGCAGGACGACGGCCTCGGTGCGAATGATGGAGCGTTGTGTCATGGCCGGAAGTGGGTAGGCCCGAGGTGATTCTGATCAACGGGGCAAAAAACAAGGAGCAGGATCAGCCGGAGAATGCGTATTGCGTAGTGCGTATTGCGTAATTCAGGCGAAAGATACGCAATACGAAATACGCAACAAAGCTCTCTGTTTGCCTTCCGTCGCGTCCAGAAAATCCGAGACGTTAGATTTCGGCACCGAATGTGTCTCTCTACCTACAGCGGACCATTGCGCTTTGTGCCGGTCGTTAACCATCGTCGTTCCGCCATGATTTGGCTCTACCGACTGCAGCAGCGGCTCTCCATCACGCGCCACGAAGGCCTCGCGGTGATCACGCTCGTCGTCCTGTTCCTGCTGGGCCTCACGGTGCGTCACATTCAGGAGCAACAGGTGCCGCCCCTGGCGGTCGACTCCCTCGTCGCCCAGCCGGTCGCGGACACCGCTTCTGCAACCTCCCCCACGCCGGCGACCGTTTCCCCCTCTCCCTCTGCGGAGAACCCGATCAACGTAAACACGGCCTCGCGCAAGGCCCTGGAAGCCCTGCCCGGCATCGGGCCCGCGCTGTCGAAGCGCATCGAGGCGTACCGATCGTCCGAGGGCTCCTTTCAACGCGTCGAAGAGCTCAGGCGCGTGAGCGGCATTGGCCCGAAGACGCTGGCCACCCTCCGACCCATGATCCGAGTGACGCCCGACAACGACGCGTCCGAATAGCGCCCCGTCGCACCCACCCGTACGAGGCGGACCTACGAGGCGGACGGACCCGACGTCGCGCCGCCATGCCCCGGAGAATGCTCCTCCTCTTCGGAGGCCTCTGCCCCATTCGTAGCGGTGTGTTGCCGCTCGCGCATTCGTTTGGCGATGGCCTCCGGGGTCCAGTCCTCGGCCACCTCCTGTTCCCGATCGAGAAACCGGGAGATCGGCACGAGCAGCACAGCCGCCAGTGCGGCAAACCCCACCAGGGTGGCGACGATGACGGACAGGTACTGGGGATCGAACAGAGGGGACGCGTCCATGCTGCTGTGCAGACCCGTCTGGGAAGAGCGTTGCTGATCGGTCATTGTGCATACCCGTCAGTCGAGTCTCCGTTCAATGACTCCGCTGCACGGCAACGCAAGAGCGGGTCCACCACGAATCTTGCCGCTTCCACGTCGGTAAGGTAGTCTTCAATGGGAGAAATTTTTCATCTCTCATTCTCCCTCGCCCATTCTTCTGCAACTCCCCTTCCCTGTATGGTCATGTCTTCGCCCGACGACGCACTGACCGATGCTCCCGATGCCCGCCTCCTCATCGCCGAGGACGACCCTACTATTGGAGGTAGGCTGGAGGACCTGTTCTCCCGAAAGGGCTACGAAGTAGAGCACACCCCCGATGGGGACAATGCCTTGCAGAAAATGACGACCCTTCCGCCATACGATCTCGTGCTTCTCGATGTGAGGCTGCCGGGGAAGGACGGGTTCGAAGTGCTTCGCGAGGCGCGCCAGGCCGGGGTCGATTCGCCCGTCATTATGCTCACGGTCAAGGACGAGCACAAGCACAAGCTCCGGGGCTTTGACCTCGGCGCCGACGATTACGTCACCAAGCCCTTCGATCCGGAAGAGCTCACCGCCCGGGTGGAGGCCGTCCTCTCGCGAAGCGAGTCGGCCCTCCCCGACACCGGCGACGTGTACTCGTTCGGAGACCTGACCGTCCACTTCCCCGAGGCAACGGTCACGAATGGGGATGATGAGATCGAACTTACCGACCTCGAGTTCAACATCCTCGAGTACTTCATCGAACACCGAGGACGCACCGTGAGCCGCAAGCAGTTGCTCCGCGACGTGTGGGGTATCAGCGGCGACATCACCACTCGCACCATTGACCGGCACGTGGCGTCGCTACGCAAGAAAATCGAGCCGACCCCGGATACCCCAACCTACCTGGAGACCGTGTACGGTATTGGATACAAGTTCGTGGAGGGAGCGGGCTCCGAATCTCCAGCCCCCTCAGAGGACGGCTGATTCCTCGGCTCCCCACCTCCGCAAACGTCTCATTGGCAGTCCTGTGGACGGGGTCAGGGTTACGGAGCCACCGTGCCGGTGCTCATGCTCCACTGGGGCCGCATCACCTGATCGGACAGCGTGCCGGGCATCGCCGTGAACCTGCCTTCGATCGTCATCGGCGGCTCCAGGGGGGAGGATTGTGAGCAAAACTTCGAGGATTGAGGATCGAGGGGCGAGAGGCGAGGGGTGAGGGGTGAATATGGGGAACTACTCGACGTCGCAGAATCGGTCGGCACGCTGAATCATGCGTCGAATCATGGCAGAGACATGGTCCCAAGCGTCGTCGAACGACTCATGCGGCTCATTGTCCGGATATCCCTGAGCCCGAGCATGGTCGAGCCAAGCCTGCGTCTCTTTCGCTTCCGCAAGAGCCTGCGTGAGTTTTTCGGTAAACGCCCCTTCGTATCGACGTCGTCCCCAACTGCCCGGCTCGGATGTGAACAAAACAGTCTTCGTCACCGGAGGCACCGGCTTCGTCGGCAGCCATCTTGTCGAAGAACTCTTGCGCCGCGACACCGACGAGATCCGATGTCTCGTGCGCACCGACCCGAAGTGGCTGGCGGACCTGGACGTGACGACCGTCCGCGGCGACCTGTCGGACGTGGAGGTGCTCTGGACAGCGCTCGATGGGGTCGACGCGGTGTACCACGTGGCCGGCCGGACCCGAGCGCCGACCGAAGAAGAGTTCTATGAGGCCAACGTGCAGGCGACGCTCAACCTCATGGGCGCCGTCCAGCACGCCGCGCCGGAGCTCGATCGCGTCCTGGTGACGAGCAGCCTTGCCGCCGTGGGGCGCTGCGAGCAGGACGTGGCGACAGAGAGCGTGCCCCTCCAGCCGGTGAGCATGTATGGTCGGAGCAAGGC
>PXSZ01000020.1 GCA_003023105.1 Bacteroidetes bacterium QH_10_64_37 | reverse complement strand
TGCCGTACTGCCCCGGAAAGGTGCCGAAGCCCCAGGCGTCGTTTCCGTACGCCCGCCCGGCGTCGGTCTGCGGCGCAACGCTGCCGTCGTCGGGGGAGCCGGGAATGTCCGGCACGGTCGAGACGATTTGTCCGTCATTGTTGAGGTCGAAGCCGCTCGGGAGCCCGGTATTGACGGGAAGCATGACGGGCTGGTACGTGTGGCCGTCGAGCGAATCGGCCTGCGGGGTGGACAGGTAGTTCTCGACAAAGCGCTGCGCGTTTTGGCCCTCCGGTGTCCCCTCCTCGTAGCCCGGCGCTCCCGGCTGGTCGTAGGTCATCTCGTTGATGAGTAGGATGTCGGGAGCGAGGTGCTGGATGCGCGCCGCGGCCCGCTGGAGACGGGGATGGTCGGCCCGGCGCAGGTCTGCGGTGCGCACGTCTTCGATGTTGTAGGTCATCGCCCGCAGGGACGTGCCCTCCGGAGGGGTGGTTTGCGGGCGGGGCCGGCATCCCAGCAGGAGGCCGACGATCGTCAGCAGCAGTAGAATTGCGAGGGTCCTGGTCGGCATCGATCAGGGTGGGCCCAGTGTCAAATCAGTGGGATCCTCCAACTCGACCGGCGGGCTACGTTGCTTCGACGCGACGCGCGAGATACTCGGTCAAGTCGTCGAACGTCACCTCCTCCTGCTCCCCGCTCTCCATTTCCTTGACCGTCGCGGCCTCGGCCTCCAGCTCGTTGCTCCCGATGATCATCGCGTACGGAGCGTTTTGGCGGTTCGCCTCCTTCATTTGCGCCTTCAGCGAGCGGCCCATCAGGTCGTGCGCCACGTGGAGGCCTGCTGATCGCAGCTCCTGCGACGTGCAGAAGACCCACCGTTCGGCCTCGTCGCCCAGCGCGGCGATGAACACGTCGGGCGTGGGCGTGCCGGGGCGGTCCACGTCTGCGGCATCGAGCGCGAGGAAGAGCCGCTCCATCCCTGCCGCAAAGCCGACGGCCGGCACGGGCTCGTCGCTCCCCAGCACCTCGGCCAATCGGTCGTAGCGCCCCCCGCCGGCAAGTGCACTCTGCGCCCCGAGGCCCGGACTCTCGATCTCGAACGTGGTCTCCGTGTAGTAGTCGAGCCCCCGCACGAGGTGGGGATCCTCCTGGTATTCAATGTCCAGATCCCCGAGCAGCTCCTTCACCGCGTCGTAGTGCGCGAGGCTCTCTTCGTCGACGAAGTCGATGAGCTGCGGGGCGTCGCGCAGGATCTTCTGTTCGTGCTCGATCTTCGTGTCGAGGATGCGCAGCGGATTGCGCTCCAGCCGGCGCCGGCTCGTCTCCGACAACTCGTCGGCGTAGGGGTCCAGATAGTTCCGCAGGGCCTCCACGTACGTCTCCCGGTGCTCCGGCGTCCCCATCGTGTTGAGGCGAAGCTTCAAGTCGGACAGGTCGGCGCGAAAGCAAGGGCCGAGGTAGAACAGCTTCTGCACCCCGCCGCGCTGGTCGAGGTGGTGCTGGAGAAAGGACCGCACGACCGGCGCCGTAATCTCGGGCCGGAGGACGTACTGCGTGCCGCTCCGCTCGAAGGCGAACATCTCCTTCTGCACGATGTCGGTCGATTCGCCCACCCCCCGCGCCACCAGTTCCGTCGGCTCCAGGACGGGCGTGCGAATCTGTTCAAAGTTGTGGCGGCGCATTACGTCGCGGACTGTGGCCTCCACGGAGCGCCATTCTGCGCTGTTGGCAATGCGCGTGCCGCCGTCGTCGGAATACGCGTCCGGCAGGATGTCGAAGGTGCCCCGGATGTTCTGGAAGGTGGTGCTCACAGGCGAGAACAATGGTGTTCAGAGAAAGAACGCTTGGTGGGACCCAGGGCGAGCGATTCGCCGGGAGAGTTTGATTTTCCACACGATCCTCGATCCTCCCCCTTGATCCCGTAGGACCCCCAGGTTGTGCCCTATCGAACGGACGTGGAGACGCGGAGAACGGGCGATGCGGCGAAACAAAGCTCCCCCCGCGTCTCAGTGTCTTCCTGCTCTCCGTCGGTCCGAACGGAGCGCCAACGCGAAGGGTCATAACTTGGGATAGGTAGCACCGCTCCCGAAATCCATCGTCCACTCCAAAGGACAGATTCATCCCCGGAGTTCCGCCTCTCCCTCCCGAATCGTCTCAATGACCGCGTCCGGCGTGTCGGCCTCCACGAGGCGCTCGCGCAGCGAATCGCGACTCACGAGGCGCGAGATGCGGCCCAGGATCTTGACGTGCTGCGACTTGTGTTCCTCCGGCCCCACCAGCAGCAGAATCAGTCGCACGGGCTCGTCGTCGACCGCTCCGAAATCGACCGGCTCGTCGGTCGTGGCGAAGGCGGCGACAGTTTCGGTGGCCGCGGGCGTTTTGGCGTGCGGGAGGCCGAGCCCTTTTCCCACGCCGGTCGACATTTTCTGCTCGCGCTCGAAGATGGCCGTCCGCTCCCCGGAAGCCCAATGCGGACACGCTCGGGAACGAGCAGCTGGTTGATTTCGGTGGTTCGAGTGGTCGGCATGCGCACAATCAAGTCGATGAGCGAGATCAGACACAGGCCGACTGCGCGTCCCGATCGCTGTCGGGGGCCGGCGGGCTACAAAGTAGGGCAGCGCCGCGTCGATTTCACGTATTCGCCGGCCGAAGGTCCCCCGCTCCCCCGGCGAAAGGGGGCCATTTCCGCCCAACAAAGAAGAATTCACGATCCTGGCTCGCTCCTGGCCCTGTTCATCATCAACCCCACGGTGAGCTTCGTGGCGCTCGTGGTGACGCTCGGGGTCTACGTCCTCCTGGCCCGCCGGGAATTCGACGCCCCCCTCGAGGACGTCCGCAGCGGCATGTCGTGTACGGGCGGCGGTTCGTGGAGAAGGTCGTGTGCATAGCAGAAGAAACAACATGATCCCTCCTGAAAGAATTTGGGCATGACGAATCGGGGCTGGCGAAATCAGGAGGGGCGGTCGAAGCGCGTGACGCCGTCGCGGACGAAGTGGCCGTCGTCGGGGACGTAGCGGCGCTCCTCCACGGAAAAGGCGTCGGGCTCGACGGTG
>PXSZ01000030.1 GCA_003023105.1 Bacteroidetes bacterium QH_10_64_37 | reverse complement strand
GAGACGAACGCCGGGCGATCTGTAGAAAGCTACGGTCGCACCCGTAGTCTGGACGACACCGTACGACGCAATACGAAATACGCAATACGGAATCCGCAATACGCAATACAACCCGCCATGCTCTTCCGACAGATTTTCGACGAGAAGCTCGCGCAGTACGCCTACCTGATCGGCTGCCGGGAGACCGGTGAGGCGCTCCTCGTCGATCCTGAGCGCGACATCGACCGGTACCTCAACCTCGCCGACGACGAAGGGGTAGAGATCGTCGCGGTGGCCGAAACCCACATCCACGCCGACTTCCTCTCCGGCGCCCGCGAGTTTGCCGAGCGCTTCGACACCACGCTCTACCTCTCGGACGAGGGGGGTGAGAACTGGGCGTACGAGTGGGCGCAGCGTCCCGCCAGTGGTCGGGACGGGGGCAAGTACGACGTTCAGTGGCTCTGCGACGGCGACCCCTTCACGGTCGGCACCATCGAGATCACGGCGCTGCACACGCCGGGCCACACGCCCGAGCATCTCTCCTTCCTCGTCGCGGACACGGGCGGCGGGGCCGACGCATCGATGGGCATCGTAACCGGCGACTTCGTGTTCGTCGGATCGCTCGGTCGGCCCGATCTTCTGGAGTCGGCCGCAGACGTGGAAGGCGCGATGGAGCCCTCCGCCCGCACGCTCTACGACTCCGTGCAGCGCTTTCTCACCCTGCCGGACCGCCTGCAGGTGTGGCCGGGCCACGGGGCCGGGTCGGCCTGCGGCACGGCCCTCGGCGCGGTGCCGCAGTCGACCGTCGGGTACGAGAAGCAGTTCAACCCGTTGATCGACGCGGCGCGCGAAGGCGAGGACGCGTTTGTGGACGCCATCCTCTCCGGCCAGCCCGAGCCGCAGATGTACTTCGCCCGGATGAAGCGGGACAACAGAACGGGCCCGCCGGTCCTGGGCCGGCTCTCCTCTCCCGGCGAGCTCACGGTCCGCGAGCTAAAACAGGTGGCGCAGGACGAGGAGGCGCTCCTCATCGACACGCGGCTGGACCGCTCGGCCTACATGGCCCGCCACATTCCGGGCTCGCTCTACGCGCCGATGAACAACACCTTCAACACGGTGGTCGGCTCGCTGGTGGAGGACGAGACGACGCCCCTCTATCTGATCGTGGACGAGGAGGACGTGGAGGAGGCGGTCCGCGACCTCGTGCGCATCGGGTACGACAACGTGAAGGGCTTCGCCGAGATCGACACGCTCCAGCGCTACGTCCAGAACGGCGGCCCCAGCGAGACAATCGACGAGATCACCTTCGACGAGGTGGACGCGCTGCGGCAGGACCCGGACACGGCGGTCGTGGACGTGCGCTACCGCTCGGAGTACGAGGAGGACGGTCACGTGGAGGGGGCGCTGAATGCCTCGTACACCCGCATGCCGGAGTACGAGAAGGACCTGCCGTCCGACAAGACGCTGCTGGTCCACTGCGCCAGCGGGGCTCGCGCCGCGGCGGCCGCGTCGTTCCTCCGCCGCACGGGACGCGACGTGAAGTACGTGAACGACACCTTCGAGAACTACGCAGTCCCGGAAAAAGAGGCCGCTTCGGCGTAGCGCCCGGTCGGGGCGTGGGGGCGCGGGAGCGGGGGAGAACACGTCCCGAACGCCATCGGGGCACGTCCCGAACACTATCGGGAGGGGGGAAAGGGGGGTGTTCTGTGCGGGACGCTACGTGAGAGCGAACGGATTTACAAACGTCTTCGCGCATCGGTAGGGGACCTACTCCTCCTCCTGATCCAGGGGAAGCACAAGGGCGGCCCGCGTTCCGTCGCCCGGGGCCGAGTCGAGCTCAAGACGCCCGTCAAACATCTCAAGGCGATTGTGGACCCTGTACAGACCGCTCCCCTCGATCTCTGTGGGGCCGGAGCTCTCAGGATCGAATCCATCGCCCTCATCGATGACCTCTACGACGAGGTGACCGTCCTCCCGAAGCCGACTCCGGAGGCGCGCCTCGTCGACCCCGGCGTGCTTTACGACGTTGAACAACAGCTCGCGCACGAGCCGAAACAGCAACATCCGAAGGTCTTCCCGCGAGATCCGAGGCTCTCCCACCACCTCCGTCTCCACGTCCAACCCGTAGGCGTCTTCCACGTGGGAGGCAAGCCACTGCATGATCTCTTCAAAGGCCGTCGAGTCGAGGACCGGCGGCGAGAGCTCGACGGTCAGCGACCGGGTTCGTTCGAGGGTGGAGTCGAGGGTCTCTTGCATCTCCTTGAGCACCTTCGTGTACTCCTCGGACGAGGTATCGGCCTCGAGCGCCTTGGCCCGCATCTGCAGGGCCGTAAGATCCTGCTGCAGCTCGTCGTGCAAGATCCGCGAGAGGCGGTCCCGCTCCCTCTGCTCCGCGAGGGTCAGCTCTGAGCTCAGCTCGCGGATCTCCTGCGTCCGCTCGCCAACTTTCTTCTCGAGGGACTCGGTCAACGTCTGGAGCTCTTGTTCCCGCTCGCGGAGCTCGTTCTCAGTCTGTATGCGATCGGTGATGTCGATGAAGGTGATGACGACCCCGTCGATTTTATCGTCGTCCGTTCGGTACGGCAACAGGCGCACGAGGTACCACTGTTCCTCGCCCTTCTGAACTTCCCGCTCGATGGTCTCGAGGGTATCGAGCACGCGCTCGGCATCCCCCACGAGGCTGACCGCATCCTCATAGTCGATTTTTCCTCGAAGGTCGGACAGGGGGCGGCCCACGTCGCCGGGGATAAAGTTGAAGAGCTCCTGGGCCGGCGCCGTGTACCGCCGCAGGTCCAGCTGCCGATCCAGAAAAATGACCCCGATGCCCGTCGAGGCCATCAGGTTTCTCAGGTCGCTGTTTGCCTCGATGAGCTCATCGTTTTTGTTCTTAAGCTCCTGGTTGACGGTCATCAGCTCCTCGTTGACCGACTGGAGCTCCTCCTTGCTCGTTTCCAGCTCCTCGGTCATGGACGTCAGCTCTTCGTTCACGGACTGGAGCTCCTCGTTTGAGGCCTGGAGATCCTCCGTCCGAGCCTGGTACTTCTCGATCGTGAGCGCCAGCTGCTTCTTCGTCTGGTCGAGCTCACGTTCGAGGTAATGAACCCTTTCCGCCACCTCCTCCCCGTCCTCGACCTCCCCGTCCTCGAGTTTCCTCTCCACCGGCGGCTCGGACTGCCTCTCCTCCAGCACGACCAGCGCAAACGTACCGGCCTCGATGTCCTCGACCTGGTGCACCCGATACTGCACCTGCGTCGATTCGTCTTCGAGCTGGACCGCTCCCTGAAGCGCCGCCCGCTCGGTCTCCTCGTCCTCGGGGCGAAACGCCTGAAACAGGGCCGTCTGCAGGTCGATGCGGAGCTCCGGCCGAATGATCTCCAGCACGTTCCCAGTCGGTTCACCCGTGGGATATTCGAGAAACTGCTGCGCCCCCTCGCCAACGTACACGAGGTTGTTGTCTTCGTCTACGAGGAGGGTCGGGGGAAGGGCGCCTTCGAGGATGGTCCGGTGTAGCCTCCGGTAGCTTTCGGTCTCCTCCTCTTCTTGGGGCTGCACCTCATAGGTAGGCCGCTCGACAGTGCCGGAGTGGCTCCAGGGCATGGGCGGCCTCTTCCGCTTCTGCGGCCCCAAAGGCTGAGGGCGGTAGAGGCCGTGGGTCGAGTCGATGGGCGTATACAGATCGGCCGCCTGACTGGTCGACTCGGACTTCCCCACGAACAGGGCGCCTTCGGGGCGCAGCGCGTAGTGAAAGACCTCCAGGATGCGTTTCTGCCTCTCCTTCTGCACGTAAATCAGAAGGTTGCGACACGCAATGAGATCCAGCTCCGAGAAGGGCGGATCATTCAGGAGGTTGTGCGGGGCAAAGACGACCTGATCCCGGAGCCCCCTGCGAACGGCATACCCCCCGGACTGCTTCTTGAAAAAGCGCTGGAGCCGCTCGGGCGGGATGTCTCCTTCGATCGACGTGGAATACAGCCCGGTGCGCCCCTGCTCGAGGGCCGACTCGTCGGCGTCGGTGGCAAAGATCTGAATCCCGTGGTTCCAATCCACCTCCATCGATCGTTCCATGAGCAGCATGCCGATCGAGTAGGCCTCCTCGCCCGTGGCGCACCCGGGCACCCACACGCGAATGGGCAGATTGGGATCTCGGTCCTCGAACAGCGTTGGGATGACCTCTTTTTCGAGCACCTCGAAGGACTTCGGATCTCGGAAAAACCGGGTGACGCTAATGAGCAGCTCCTGAAACAGGTCCTCGGCCTCGTCCTCCGACTCCCGCAACTGCTGGAAGTACTCTTGCAGCATATCGACACTCTGGACCTGCATGCGACGGTTTATTCGACGCAGGACCGTGGCCTGCTTGTAGTCCGTGAAGTTGTACCCGGTCCTCACTCGCAGCTCGTCGAGGATGTCGTCGAAGGTTTCTCGTTCCTCATCCGACAGCGCTTCGATCTGGCCCGGAAGCTGGATGCGCGGCACAGCCCGTTTCAGCTCCATCAGTTGCTGTGTGAGCTCGTCCAGGGACAGCACCGCGTCGACCATGCCGGTGGACACGGCACTGCGGGGCATGCTGGAATATGCGGCCTCGCTCGGGTCCTGGGCGAGCGTAAACCCCCCGACTTCATTGATGGCCCGGATGCCGACGGTGCCGCCGCTGCCGGAGCCCGACAGGACGATGCCCACCGCATTTCGCCCCTGACTCTCGGCCAGGGATCGGAAGAACAAGTCGATGGGCGCCCGTTCGCGCCGCGGCCGGCTCGGGATCGAGAGGTGGAGCATTCCATCTTCAATCGAGAGGCTCTTCCCGGGCGGGATTATGTACACGTGGTCCGGTTCCACGGGCGTCTCATCCGTCACCTGCGAGACGGGGAGCGTCGTCTGGCGCCCCAGGAGGGCCGGCAGCTCGCTTTCGCGGTTCGGATCGAGGTGCTGCACCACCACGAAGGCCATCCCCGGCTCTTCGGACATGTGGTCGAAGAACGTTTTCAGGGCCCCGATGCCCCCGGCTGACGCCCCAAGGCCGACGACGAAAAAATCGTCGTCCCGTTCGTCGGTCGCGGGCGTCTTCGACTCATCGTGCTCGGAAGGAGGAGAGGTCATGACAGGAAGGAATTGAGGTTCAACTCAGGGTGCAGCCTGCGGTTGGCGATCTGCGGTCAGTGGGACAGAGGTGTGGCCCCGCATCTGTGAAGTACAAAAGAACGACTACGAAGTTGCGTCGACGGCCTCGGCGGTGTAGCCGGCCTCCACCCAGATGGCGGCCCACCGCCGGAGCTTCGGCGTGCTGTCGATTCCCAGTTTGTTTTTGATGCGGGACTGGTGCGAGGACACTGTTTTCGGGCTGAGATGAATCTGTTCGGCGATCTCGCTGGTTTTCAGGCCGTCGCCCAGGCATTCAAAGATCTGGAGCTCCCGGTCACTCAGCGAGTCGAGAGGCGACTCCACGGGGGCCTCGCTGCGTTCCTCGAGGCCCTGATTGACCCGCTTCTTCATCTCCTCACTCAGGTAGATCCGGCCGTCGAGCACCTGCCGCACGGCGTCCAGAAGGGTCTCGCTCGCTCGCCGCTTCATGACGTAGCCCCGGGCTCCGGCGCGGACACACCGGAGGGCGTAGAGGACCTCGTCGTGCATGGACACTACCAGGAGGGGCAACTCCGGCCGTCGGTTCTGCAGGTTTTTGATGAGCTCCAGCCCGCTTCCCGTCGCCAGCGACAAGTCGACGAGGACCAGATCGGGATCCGCCTCGGGAATCTTGTCGCGGGCCTCCGCAGCCGTGCCCGCTTCGCCACAGACCTTCAGGTCCAGTTCCGCGTCAAGAATGGCCTCCAGTCCGCGACGCGAAATCGGATGATCCTCGACGAGAAAGATGTGATTGGCCATGGGCTTTGTCCGCTACTCGTTCGATGGGCGGGGCGTGAGCGTGGGGGCGTGGGGGAACGTGTCCCGAGCGCCATCGGGAGATGTCCCGAACGCTATCGGGGTGGGACGGAGAGAGGGAGTGTGGGAGAGGAGACGTACGATCACAACCAACCACAACCGACGACCAACCACAACCGACGGGGTAGGAATTTTCCCCACGGCACGCCCAAATATTTTCGCACGTCGGCGTCGGGAGTTCGCTGTTGGCCGTCGTTCGCCTCGTGCACATCTTATTGTTTCCAGATGAACGGGGTTTCGCCTGCTACAGTCATGTACTCCGTTCCTACGATGCCAGTGTCTCCCGCCTCGCAGTCCTCGACCGCTCCCGCCTCCTCGCGCCGCATTCCGGACGTGATCTTCCAGAGTCTGAAGTCCGCCCTCACGGTGCAGGGCCGCCGGCGCCACGACGCCGACGTGACCGTTGCCCGCCTCGACCGGACCTCGACGGACCCGCCGATGCAACTTCGGCTCGAGTGCAGCGATCACGTTCAGATGGCCGTCGAGATTCGTTTGCGTCCCGTCGGCGACAAGGTGTACGACGTTCACTGCACGGTCGCGGAGGGGGCGTCCCACCGGTTCACCTACAGCGCGTGCAGTGAGACCGGCACGGCCCTCTCCCGCGCTCCCTGCCTGGGCCGCAAACTCGGAACCTTCCTGTTGGACGAGCTGGAGCGACACGTTGGGCGTCATCATCTCCGCACTCAATGATCCCCGCCCCGGACCGATGGTCGTCTCTTCTCACCATTCGACGGATCGAGGGGTGGAGCACCTCCGGAAGTGCATTCGCGGGGCTCTCACGAAGTCTTGTCCGGAGGACTACGAGGAGGCCCTGTCCCTGCAGGTCCGCGAGTCGTCTGCCCCGGACGACGACCGTACGTCCCTCCACCTTGAAGGCCCGGACGGGGCCTCCGTGAACGTGGACCTGGAGTTCTCCCCGATCGATGAGGAGATCTGCCATGCGCGGGTTGAAACGGACACCGGCCACTGTCGGCACTTTTGGTGTGACCGTTGGGCGAACCCCGGAGATTCGAACAGCATCGGACGGATTGGTCGGGCAGTGGCCTCCTTCCTGCTTCACGAAATTGAACGGACCCGCGAGATCGACCTCGATTCAGAGCCGACTCCGTCCCCGATGCCCCCGCACGTTCCCCGGCTCATGCTTGACGCGGACGGCTACATCGAGAACCTGACCCAGGGCGCGCGTCATCTCCTGGAGTATTCCCGAGAGGCATCCATCGAGCCCAGCTTTTTCTCGCACGTGCACGGTCAGAACTTACAACGCGTCATGCGCGATCTCGCCCGCATGGTGTCGCATCGGAAGCCGAAGGCCCGATGGCTCCTGCGGGTGCGGACCGGAAATCATCGGTGGCGGTGGTGTCGGGCCATCGCCCAAAACCGCCTCGACGACGGTGCGAACTCGATTCAGATCCTGCTTCGCCCGCTCTGATAATCCTCGACCTCGATCCGCCCGGCGACGACGTCGATCCGGTCTGCTTCGCGGCGCGGCGGCTCCGCGAGGTGCCGGCGGGGGTGGGGCCTCCAATCGGAGGCGGGCTGAGCACGCAGAGGACAGGCCCCACGGAAAACGCCGGCCCCCGGCCCCGCGTACAGGCTGTGGCGTTGTGTTCACGGATCGGGGACCGCCGCCATGCGTCGGCTTTTGTTTGTCTTTCTGGACGGGGTCGGGCTCGGGGCGCCCGGCCCGCACAACCCGTTCTCGGCGGACGGGGACCCGGCGCTACGACGACTGGGCGGCGGCGCGGCCTGGACTCAGAACCTGCCGGACACGCGGTCCCCCCACCACCTCGTCCGGCCCCTCGACGCCACCCTCGGGATCGACGGGCTGCCCCAGAGCGGCACCGGACAGGCCACGCTCTTCACCGGCATCAACTGTGCCGAGCGGGTGGGACGCCACTTCGGACCGTTTCCGCACTCCGCCACCTATGAGCTGCTCGACCACGAGAACCTCTTCCACCGCGTGCAGGCCCTCGCGCCCGACGCCGCCCCCTCGGCGTTCGCAAACGCGTTTCCGCCCCAGTTCTTCGAGGCCTCGTCGCGCCGATGGACCGTCACGACCCGCTGCTGCGCGGGGGCCGACGTGCCCCTCCGCGACCTCGACGCGCTGCGGGCCGACCGGGCCGTGGCGGCGGACCTGACGGCGGAGGCCTGGCGAGAGGCCCTCCACCTCAACGTGTCGCCCCGCTCCCCCGCCGACGCCGCCGAGCACCTGTTTGCGACCCACCGGGACCACACGCTCACGCTCTTCGAGTACTTCCAGACCGACAAGGTGGGGCACGGGCGCAGCGACCTCGCACCCCCCCTGCTCACCGAGCGGCTCAACTCATTTCTCGGGCGGCTGCTCGACCTCCTCGACCCCACCCAGGACACGCTCCTCGTGACGAGCGACCACGGCAACGTGGAGGACCCTCGTCACACCCAGCACACCCGCAATCCGGTCCCCCTCTTCGTGCACGGATGGGCCGCGCCCTATTTTGCCGATGCGCGGGACCTGACCGACGTGACGCCCGGCATCGTCGCGGCGCTGCGGGACGAGCCCGACGACCGCTGACGCGCCGCTTCCCAAACGCCTACCGGCTCGGCAACGCCGCCGAGGACAGCTCGCCGGACGTAATTTCCCGGACGAGGCGGTCGGCGTCGTACACCGTCCGGAGCGCCTCCAGAATGCCGCGCGCGTCCACCGCCACCGCGCGGGCCGACCGGTTCCGGTAGAGATACTCGTTCGGAAGCCCCTCCACGTTGCTGTCGAACACGACGCCGACGACCTCCAGGTCGCTGTTCAGGAGCGGGGACCCCGAGCTTCCCCCCGAGATGTCGACGGTGGACACGAGGTTGAGGGGCGCGCCGAGGTCCAGCGAGTCGACGGCGGCGACCCACTGCTCGGGCAGGGACCACGCCTCCTGGCTGTGCGAGAAGTACCGGTCGTACAGCCCGTAGAAGTTCGTAAACGGCGGGGCCACCGTCCCATTGTAGCTGTAGGACTGCACCCGCCCGCCGGAGAGGCGGAGCGACCCGGTGGCGTTCGGGGGAAACCGCGTCCCGTAAATGGCGAACCGGGCCCGCGAGAGACGCGCGTTGAAGGTCTGCTCGGTGCTCCGGATGTCCTGCATCTGCCGGTTCACGTTGAGGAACATGGGCGCCAGCGCCTCGATCACCGGCACGGACGGGTCGTCGCTCCGTCGATAGCCCTCATCGAGCAGGTTGAGGAACGCCGTCGAGTCCATGAGCGCACTCTTTTCGACGAGCCGGGACGCCATCTCTTCCGGCGTGCGTTCCTTGAAGAGGCGCTGCACCGTCGGGTGGTCGGCACCGTAGGCCTCCCGAACCTCCTCGAACTGTGCGACCAGAAACTTCTGTTCGAGGCCGGGAGGCCAGTCCCGCACCTGCTCAGCGTCCTCCCGAATGGCCTCCACCCGGTCGGGCGGGGCGCCCCGGGTGCGAAGAAAGTCGTAGTAGTAGCCGTGGAGGGCGCGCACCAGGATCCGAGAGCCAAGCGTCAGGTTGGTAAAGGCGGCAAAGGCCCCGGACTTGTCCGCCAGCACGGCTTTGGACTGCTGGAGATGTCCGATCTGATTGACAATCTGCCCGTACCGCTGCCGGAGCGAATCGACGGCTCGGATGGAGTCCTGCAGCGCCTGCACGGCCGCCCCCCGGCGGGCCAGGAGGTACGCATCGCGGAGTCCCCGGAGCTGCCCCTCCAGCCCCTTGACCGTGTTCTCGATCGAGAAGTAGGGATTTCGGAGGTCGTAGCGGTCGGTCGAGTCGGGATGGCTGCTGATGTACTCTCCGAGCAGGTTGCTCCGCGTCCGAAGCGCATCCAGCCGGTTGGGCAGTTCGTGGTCCCGCTCGTACTTGAGCTGAGAAACCATCTGGAGGCGGCTCGTGGAGGCCGGGGATCCCACGGCAAAGACGGGCTCATTGGGCTGCGCGCCCTCCGTCGCCCAGGAGAAGTGATGCTCGGGCTGCAGGGGATCGCCGTCCGGCGCGTAGACCCGGAAAAAGGCCACGTCCAGCGCATGGCGGGGATACGTAAAATTGTCCGAGGCCCCCCCGAAGTAGCCGAGCTGGAGCTCGGGAGCCATCACGAGCCGCACGTCCCGGTACCGCCGGTACGTGTAGGCCGTATACCTGGCCCCCTCATAGAGCCCCTGCACCTCCACCCGGAGAGAGCTGTCCCGCTCGCTCGCCTCGGCCGTCATTTTCTCCTGCAGGGACTCGACGCGTTGTTCGCGGGCCTCCGCCCCCGCCCGGCGCCCCTGTCGAAGTCCGTCGTAGACCCGCTCGGTGACGTCCTCGGCCTCGACGAGCTGATCGACGTGAAGGTCCTGGGCGCGGCGTTCGTCGTCGAGCGCGGCAGCGTAGAATCCATTCTCCAGGAGGTTCTCCCCCCTCCGACTCACGTCCGTCACGTACTTGCGGGCGCAGTGATGATTGGTCATCACGAGGCCGTTGGGGGACACGAAGGAGGCCGAACAGCCCTCGCCGAACTGGAGGGCGCCCCGTTTGGCCTTCGCCAGCCACTCGTCGTCGGGAGACACGCCGTACGCATCCCGGAAATGCTCGGTCGGCAGATGCTCGAACGGCCACATCCGCCCCCGGTCGAACCGCCGGGCCTGGACCGTGTCGTAGCCCGCCGGAATCGAGACCACGTCCGGGGAGGCGGCCTCCACGGTGTCCTCCTCTGCGGGGGGCGTTGCGTCTGGACGTTCAACGACGGGAACCGACACCGTTTCGCCGGCGCCCCCGCATCCCGCGAGGAGACCGGCCCCCATCAGCAGAACAGCAAACAGACTCCAGATGGACGTGCGCATGCGAACGAGGTGCGAGACCATTGATGAGGATTCCACGTACCGACGCGTGCGGAAGTTCGTAATTCTC
Source organism: Bacteroidetes bacterium QH_10_64_37 (assembly GCA_003023105.1). The sequence continues at coordinate 4,518 of PXSZ01000030.1, read as the reverse complement.
CCATTCCCCCCTTCTCCGATTCCCTGCCCCCTTCCCTCTTGCCCCTTACCACGCCCCCTTGCACGGCTCGGGAAATCGGTGCACCCCCCTACCGCCGGGTATCGGTCGTCTCCGCCCCTCCGCCGAAGAGGTCGTCGACCAGGCCCTCCGCCTCGTACACCGCCGTAAGGGCCTGCCGAAGGCCGCGGAGGTCCACCGCCACGGTGCGCATCCGCTCGGGCAGAAAGATGTACGTCCCCGCCGCGCCCTGAATGTTGGGCCCCACGGTCACGCCCACGAGCTCCAGGTACTTGTTGAGGAGCGGCGCCCCACCGTTACTGACGGCCCCGTCCGTCGACGCCACCAGCGTGAGCGGCGTGGACCGATCCATCGTGCTCGCTGATCGGCGCCACCGCTCCGGCAGCGCCCACGCCCCGTCCTCCCCAAACGCCCGGTTCTGCTCGTAGAGGTCGAAGAATGTGGCGAAGGGTGGGGTAATCGTCCCGTTGTACGGATAGCCGAGCACGCGCCCGTCCGTCAGACGGAGCGCGTTCGTGCCACTTGAGAGCACAGGGACCTCCCGGATCGCCTGTCGGGCCCGGGCCAGGCGACGCGTCAGTTGGCGCTCCGCCCGAGAAAGACGGCCCCATTCCTCATAGAACGAGCGAGCGCGAGAGGCCGCCACGTCGACGACCGCAGCCGCCGGATCGTTGGGCGGCACGTCCGGCGTCGCCGCTCCCGCCGAGGCATCGACAGGGGCGGCCAGCACGGAGCTCTCAACGATTGCGGTGGCGAGCTGGGTCGGAGAGCGGCCCTGGAGAAGACGGCGGACCGCAGCGGTGTCCGGATACAGATGGCTCCGCAGGGTGTCGAGCCGAAACGCGAGCACGGCAATCTCCACCGGCGCGGGCAGGCGCCGACCGCGATCCACAGCAGCCGATGGGGTCCCCCTCGTCGTCTCTTCCACCCCTGAGGCGCCCGCGGCTGCCTCCTGCCGACGAGGCTGCAGGATCCGCCGGTACGTAGACGATCCCGACGGCGGTCGGGACTCTCCTCCAAAGCGCCCAAACGCCCGGTACGCCGACGCCAGCGTCCGCTTGGCCTCTTGGATCGCCGCCAGACTGTCCAGCACCCCGCCGAACCGCTTCTGGAGGGAAGAATCCTCGCGGAGCGCTCGCCGAAGAAGGGAATCGCGCCGCTGCAATCGGGTCTGCACGTACTCGCTCTGCAGGGCCTCCAGACGAGCGCGCGTCTGCTTCAGCGCCCGCTCCGCCTCATGGAGCGCCCGGTGCTGCCGGGCGGACGCCGTGGCGGTGTCGAGGGAGGCCCGCATGGCCCGGGTCCACGTCTCCAGCCGGGCGCGCCGGACCGGGAGCATCAGGTCCCGCCGGACGGCGAGTTGCTCGGCACTTTCCGCTCGATGCGTCTGCTCGGATGCGCCGGCCGAAAAGACGGCATCGCCGGGACGCGCGCCCTGCGTCGACGGCTCGAAGAAGTGATCGGCGGCCAGGGGCGTCCCCTCCGCCGTGTACACGCGGAGCAGGGCCGCATCGAGGGCCTGCCGGGGATACGTCATCGCGGCGTTGAGGCCCCCGAAGGCACTCACGGCTTGCTCCGGCAGAAACGCCACCCGAACGTCCTCGAACCGACGATACGTGTAGGCCGTGTACGGAGCGCCCGCCGCCGACCCGACCTCCACTCGTCGGTTTGCTTCCGCCTCCGCCTGCAGCCGCTGTTCCACAGACCGCACCGCCTGCGTCCTCGTAGTATCCTGCCGCGCCGCCCGCACCGCTTCCGTCACGTCCGTCGTTCTCAAAAGGCGATCGGCGTGGAGGGCCGGTACGGAGCGCTCGTCGGCGCGCTGCTCCGCCACGAGGGCCGCCCCGTCATTTTCGGCCTCCAGGTGTTGCCGGACGCACCGGGCCGTCGTGAGGGCGAGCCCCTCGGCCGAGACGAGCGCGGCCGTGCAGCCCGGCAGTCGAAGAAGACCGCGTCGCAGGTGGGTGGCCCACGCACTGTCGGCCTCCATCTCGTAGCGCTCTTCGAACCGGTCGAACGGCGGATCGGCAGTGCTCCAGAGCCGCCCCGCATCCGACGGCTCCGCGACCACCGTGTCCGCGGACGCTGCGGGGCCGAACCGGGGCGCCCCCCGATCCTGGGCGTGCAGGGCAGTGCCGACGAGGCTGCCAAGAACCAGAACACACGTGAGCCCGACAACGCGGAGCGAGGAGCGTCGGAGCGCCATAAACCAAAAGTTCGACGAAAGAGGGCGAGCGAACATCCTGCAACACGGCGCTGTACTGCCGCGGGCCGCTGCGGATCCCCCGGAACCTCGCCCCCCTGCTCCGATTCGAATTTTCAGTGTGCGGCCGGGTTCGTCCATGGACCGCTGTTTCCTTCTCCTGCGAAAGTGGCGGAATTGGTAGACGCGCGAGGTTTAGGACCTCGTGGGGCGTTGCCCCGTGGGGGTTCGAGTCCCCCCTTTCGCACGATTCGACGCCCGCTTCCGTTTGTCGTTGAAGCGGGCGTTTTCTACGTCTGTAGGTGCTGAAGGGAATTTCAGGCCGTTCCGGGCGAACCGCATCCGATGGCACCATCATTCAGCATCCGCTGCACAGCGGAAGCCGAGGTTGCCCGTGGTGCTGTCGGGCGTGTTGGCACTGCGGGCGGCCACCCGGTATCGGTTGCAGTACGAGCGGTGGCACAGGTAGGAGCCGCCCCGCATCACCTTCGCCTCCCCGTCGGCCGGTCCGTTTGGGTTCTCGCGGGGCCCCTCCACGTGAAAGTCCGGGCTAAACCAGTCGTAGCACCACTCCCACGCATTGCCGGCCACTTCGTAGAGGCCATACTCGTTCGGCGGAAACGACTGGACGGGCGCCGTGCCCCGATATCCGTCCTCCACCGTGTTGTGCTCGGGAAAGTCCCCCTGCCAGATGTTGCACATGTGCTTGCCCTCCGGACACAACTCGTCGCCCCACGGAAATCGCTTTTGGGTCAGGCCCCCACGGGCGGCGTATTCCCACTCCGCCTCCGTCGGAAGTCGCAGCCCGGCCCATTCGCAGTAGGCCTGCGCATCGTTCCAGCTCACGTGCACGACGGGGTGGTCCTGGCGGTTGGAAACGTGCGACCCGCGCCCCTCCGGCCACTTCCAGCGCGCATCGTCGACCTGTACCCACCACGGCGTTTGCTGGACGCGCGGGGCCCACTTCGCCGTCTTGTCGTCCACAAAGTTCTGAAAGACGAACGACCAGCCGTACGTCTCGGCATCGGTGACGTAGCCGGTGTCCTGGAGGAAGGCCTCGAACTCGGCGTTCGTAACGTGGTGGATGTCGATGTAGAACGGATCGACGTGCACCTCGCGGACCGGCCCCTCCCCGTCGGCCGGAAACCCCTCGTCCGTCTCGGTGCCCATCAAAAACGAACCGCCCTCCACCTGCACCATCCCTCCGGTGGGGGGATCGGGCGCAGAGGTGGGGGGCGGCGCTTCGGCCGTGGCCGTGGTTTCATCGGGGTTACTGGGGGTACGGGACGACGGGCAACAGGAAGCGTCAGGCATAGCGGAACGGGGTTGGGGGCTCCATTTCTACTGCGATGCATTGTACTCCGTCCGGGACCCGGGTGTTGCCGCTTCTCCCCACTCAGGACGCGGTGGCTTCACGCCGGCGCGCCCAGCGAAAGGCGTAGTAGACCGGGACGCCCGCCAGCAGAATGCCGACGCCGATCAGCAGAGAGAGCGGCAGGTTTCGGTTCGGATTCGTGATTTCCCCGGCGACGTGGTTGGCGTGCTGCCAGCCTCCATGTGCGAAGAGGACGGGCGTGAGGGCCGCCCCGAACGCGGCGAGCACCCCCCACGTGCCCTCGGTCGCCCGCACGGAGTGGGCGGCGGTCTCTGCGGTGGTGAGCTCCCCCGAAGAGGCGGTTCAAGATGCCATTTGCGCACCGCAGGCGATCCCGGAATCTTTCGGGATCGTCGAGGAGTAAAAATGAGCTGATTGGAGCCTGTCCCGACATCCGTCGGGGCCGCCTCTGAAGCTGCAGTAGCGTCCCGTGAGAAATCCGGGTTACCCCCGTTGCAGTGATGAACGCCACCTTCCACCCGTAGAGCAGGGCACGCGCACAGCGTCGGGCCGCCCCGGCCCCAACTACTGGACGAACCGGGCGAGCTACGACATCGACGCGACGCTCTCCCCCGCTACCAACACGGTGATGGGGCAGGAGACGATTATACTGCTGAACTCGCTCGGATCGCATCTTCAGGCCCAGCCGACCCAGCAAGCGCCACAGGCCGCTCAGCGCGCAGTCGGACAGCCGGCTGACGCCGGCGCGGATCGTGCGCAGTCGCCAGAGCGGACGCCGCCGCTGCTACCGCGCCACCGTGATGCGCTCTGTCCGCGTAAAGCCGTTCCCCTCTATGCGAAGAAAATACATGCCGCTCGACAGCGCCGACGCATCCAGGGGCACCTGCTGGGCCTGCCCGCCCGATACGCGACCCCGGTGCAGCGTCTTCACCTCCCGCCCAAGCACGTCGTAGAGCGCCAC
>PXSZ01000029.1 GCA_003023105.1 Bacteroidetes bacterium QH_10_64_37 | reverse complement strand
GCTCGCCGTGCCGTCTTCTCGCTCGCTTCCCTCCCCGGTCCGTCACAGCGTGGGGTGGGCGTCCCGGCTGGCGTACGGGCTCCTCCTCGGCGTGCTGAGCGCGGCGGCGGTCTTGCTGGCGGCCGGGGCGGATCCGACGACACGCGCCGCCGGACTGCGGTTGTGGGCCGTCATCGGGGCTGGTCTGTTTGCCGTGGCGCCACCGAACGTGCTGTTTCCGGACCCGAACGTTTCGATGGTGCAGCGGCTCAACTGGTCCCCTTCGCGTCTCCTTCGCTACCAACTGCGTCGGCTGGGGCCGCTCGTTCTGCTCGTCGCGGTGCCGGCGCTTCTCATGGCCTACGGGGATTCCAGCGGGCCGCTCCGCCGCCTCGGCCTCAAGACGGCGGCCCTGGGGCAGGTGCTCGTCCTGCTCGGGGGAGCTGCTTTGGACAGCTTCGTCCACTTTGCCACGCTCGGGGCCCGGTCGCAGGCCTGGCACGAGGGGCGGGCCGGGCAGTGGTACGGCCGGGCGGTGGAGGAGCGGGGGCAGGGCGTCAGTCTGCCGCGCGGGCTGGTTCCGGCCCTCTTTGCCACCACCCGCTGCTTTACGGTGGGCATCGGGGCCGTGGTGGCCACCGCGGCGGGGGCGCAGATGGGGACCGGACTGCTCACGTGGCTTCCCGGACTCCTTCTGCTCGGCTGGGCCGGAGCGCGCCTGTGGCGGTGCCGTTTCGCGTACGACCGACATTTCTACCACACCACCGCCTTCTATGCGGAGGTGCTGGGAGGTGGCACGGTGGCGGCCACCGACCGCGAGCCGGTGCCCTACAACGCCCTCTACTGGGTGCCCGCGCGATGGCGCCCGGCCGCCTGGGCGAGCGTCCGACAGCTCGACCGCCGCGTGCCCCTCGGCCGCCTCGTGGCGGTGGCCCACCTCGGGCTGTGGCTCTTCTGCATCCGCGGGGTGGCTCCCGCCTTCGTCACGACGTACCTGCTCGTGGTGATGACGGGGCAGGTGGCCGCCTGTGCGGTGCTGAGCACGCCCTCGGCGGCCCCGCGCCCGTTTCAGCTTGCCCTGCAGTCGGTGGCGGACTGGATCGGAACCCGCACGTTTGTGAACCTGCGCTGGTTCGGGGCGCACGTGGGGAGCCTCGGGCTCGTGGCGCTGTTTGGCGACACCTACGGCCTCGCTTGGGTGGGCACCTGGGCCGCAGTGCACGTGGGCCTGTCGGTGGGGGCGGCGGCGGTCGTGACGCTCGCAACAGAAGGGACGGCGTGGGCTGCGGCGTAGGGGAAACTCGTATTGGTAAAGCCGTCCCGCACCGCAAGGGTATGGACCTTCGGCCCCCCGGGACGGATCTACGTGATGTTTCAAATCAACTACGCCCCATGGCTGACACGCTTGCGCTCGATGGCCTGACCAAACGATACGGCGACGGGCCGCCCGTCATCGACAATCTCATGCGGTCGTTCACGCCGGGGACGCTGACTCTCCTCGTGGGGCCCAACGGCGCGGGGAAGACCACGCTCCTGCGTCTCCTGTCCGTGCAGGCTTACCCCACGAGCGGCACCGTGCACTTCGGCGATCTCGACGTGCACGACACGCCATACCGCTACCTCCAGCAGGTCGGCCTCGTCCACGCCGGGCCCCAGTTGCCCGAGCACCTCACGGCCGTCGAGTTGCTCGAATGGATCCTGCGCAGCCGCGGGCGCTGGACGGACGACGCGGGCCCGGCCCGCATCGATCAGCTGCTCGATCGCCTCCGGCTCGACGAGCGCCGATCCAATCTCATCGGCACCTATTCGAGTGGCATGGTGCAGAAGGCGCAGGTCGCTGCCGCGTTCGTGGCCGAGCCGGCGGTCGTGCTCATGGACGAGCCCCTCCGCAGCCTCGACACGGCGACCACCGAGGCCACCGTCGATCTCATCCGCACCTTCGTTGAAGACGGCGGACTCGCGGTCGTTGCCAGCCACCAGACGGACGCCCTCACGCCCCTCGCTGATGAAGTCCTTTCCCTCGGGGAAAAAGACGCCGACGAAGCCTCCGTGTCCCCCCGCAGCACAGCTCAGGACCCGCAATAGAAACAGCTCAAGACCCGCAATAGAATAGGAGCGCATGCCTGAGGGGCGCCGCGCTCGTTGGACTTCTTGCGTTGCCCATCGGGACGGGGGTGTTTCTGAGCGGGAGCGGAGTCTCGTCGGCGTCGGGGCTGTCTCCATCGACGGTGGTCGTGGCGGATGGGGCAGCGATTGCCGAGGCGTCCCGCGCTTCCGTGACGGAGCCTGCCGCTGCGACTGCTCCGTCGTACGTGCGTAGCGCGCGTGGGCCGCAGCGTGGCGCGTGCGTTGGTTGCGGCGAGGCAGCAGCGCGGCGCCGTCCGAGTGGCGCGGTCGGCTGCAGGTGCTCGCCGACCGGATGGGGAGCATCCGTGGCACTGCGCCGGTCCGAGCGGGTCGAGGGGCAAGGGGAAAGAAGTGAAGAGCGAGAGGCGATCTCCGGAGCTGTGACCGTAGGGACCACGCTCCTTCCTCCCCTTCACACGTCCAACCCTTCCCCCCTACTCGCGGCCGAAGAGGAAGTACAGAATCACGCCGCCCACGGGGAAGAAGATGATGAGCAGGGCCCAGATAATCGTGCCGGTCGTGCCCCGGGTCTCCTCTCCGAGCAGATCCACGAGCGCCACGATGTCGAGGACGATGATGACCGTTCCACAGAAGCCCCAGTATGGAGCGCTCATTCGCTCGATAAGATTGGGTCCGCCGCAGCCAGTGAGGAGAACTGCAAGCGGGACGAGTGTGCTGAGGAGAAGTGGGCGAACGGCGGACGAGAACTGATTCTCAGGGAGCATAGGAGAGAGGAATCAAGAAGAAAGAGCTCGTGCATCCAACGTACGAACGAGCGACCGGAATGGGTACAGGGGGGCGTGGGAGAATGGGGAATGGGAGAACATGTCCCGAACACCATCGGGATATGTCCCGAATGCTATTGGGATGAGGGAGCGGGCGTGGAGACCCTGGAGGCATGGAGGCGTTGGAAGCAACCCTCGTACTTCCACACGTCCAGACTTCCACACTTCCATCCATAATCGTTGGAACCACCGCTGGGCGGGGGTCCGTTTCTACGTCTCCGACTGCTCAAAATACAGCCTTGCCTGACATAATCACAATGCGCATCGGTCACCTCGAGTTCGACGACCGGCCCCTCTTCCTCGCGCCCATGGAGGACGTGAGCGACCCGCCGTTCCGCGTTCTCTGCAAGCGGTACGGGGCCGACATGATGTACACCGAGTTCGTCTCTTCCGCCGGCCTCCTCCGCGACGCGGAGCACGAGCAGCAAAAGCTCGAAATTTTCGACGAGGAGCGGCCCATCGGCATCCAGGTGTGGGGCGGGGGCATCGACGAGGTCAAAAGCGCCACGCCCATGGTCGACGCCGCCGGGCCGGACGTGATCGACATCAACTTCGGCTGTCCGGTCCGAAAGATTGTACAGAAGGACGGCGGGGCCGGGGTGCTCCGCAACCTCGACAAGATGCGTGGCATTACCGCCGCGGTGATGGAAGAGGCCACCCGTCCGGTCACCGTCAAGACGCGCCTCGGGTGGGACGACGACTCGATCCACATCGTGGACGTGGCCCGCATGCTGGAGGACATGGGCGTGGCGGCGCTCACGGTGCACGCCCGCACCCGCGAGCAGCAGTACGACGGCGACGCCCGGTGGCCGTGGCTCCGCAAAATCAAGGCGGAGGGCACCCGCGAGATGCCGTTCATCGGCAATGGCGACGCGCTGGACCCGGAGGCCATCGAGGCGATGTTCGAGGAGACGGGCGTGGACGGCGTGATGCTGGGACGCGGCGCGCTGGGCAACCCGTGGATTTTCGATCGCGCCAAGAAATACATGAAGACCGGCGAGCTACCCCCGCCGCCCTCGTGGGAAGAGCGCGTGCAGGTGGTGGCCGAGCACCTGTCGCTCAAGTGCGAGTGGCTGGGGGAGCGGACCGGCGTCCTGGAGATGCGCAAGAACTACAGCAGCTACTTCAAGGGCTTCCGCAACGCCTCCACGCTGCGGCACGAACTGATGCAGCCGGAGACGAAGGCGGGCGTGCTGGAGACGATGCTCAACTTCAAGCCCGACGCGCCCGACATCCAGGTGCCCTCGGCCTCCCTCCCGGACCAGACCGCCGACCCGGATGCGGTGGAGACCAAGAAACCGGACGTGCCGGAGGATCTGCCGTCGCCGGGGGGCAACGGAGAGGAGGTCGGGACGAAGAAGGCCGAGCTGCCCGCATCCATGGCGTGACCGTGCGGAAGTATGGAGGGGGGGACGTATGGAGGTCCAGACGTGTTTGCTTCCATCCTTCCAACCTTCACACCTCCACACATCCAGCCTCCACCGCTTGCCTCTCTCCCCCCCGCTCCGGTACACTACAGCCCACCCTTCTCCCGAACGACACCTCTCCAGCTGATGAGCGACGCCCCCCGCTATTGGACCCCCGCCTTCGTCGAACGCTTTGTCGAGGCCCTCAACAGCGACGACGAGTTTCAGGAGACCGCGGGCGACTTCTCCAAGACCGTCGAGCTGCGCTGCCTCGACACGCCCAAGGACGAGGACGTGTCCGCCACGTACACGTTCGAGGACGGCCGGGTCGTGGACGTGGACCTCTGGATCGACGACGCCCCCTCGGACGAGATGCGCGAGGAGCCGGTCGACAAGAACGCCGTGATGGCCCGGGCCACGGCCTCCTACGAGGTGTGGGTACAAATGGACAAGGGCGAGATGGGCGCCGCCGAGGCGCTTGCCTCCCCCGACTACCAGATCGAAGGCTCGATGATGCAGATCATGTCCAACATGGGCGTCTTTCGGGGGATGATGTCCGTCGCGGCGGAGGTCGAGAAGACGTACTGAGGCGTGACGCGCGTGACCCGTGATGCGTGAGACGTGAAGAGTGATGAGTGAAGGGTGACGAGTGATGCGCGTGAGGCGGGTGCGACGTGAGGGGAAATAGGATTCGATGGAGCAACGATGGCGTCCCCGACTGTGCTTATCGTGGGCGGGCCCAACGGCGCGGGCAAGACCACGCTCGCGGTGCCGTCCGCCGAGCAGACGGAGCGGCCCTGCCTGGCCGCCGACCGGATTGCGGCGGAGTTGAATCCGGACGATCCATACGCTGCACGGATGGCGGCCGGACGGCAGTTTCTCCGACGGCTCGACGCGTTCATCGAGGACTGAGCCTCCTTCGTCGTCGAGTCGACGCTCGCCGGACGGGGACTGACCTGCTCCGTCGACCGCATGAACGAGGCGGGATACGTTACCCGCATCGCGTTCGTTTTTCTCGATTCGGCCGACCTGTGCGTGCGCCGCGTGCAAGAGCGCGTGCGGAAGGGCGGCCATTCCGTTCCGGAAGAAGACATCCGTCGTAGGTACACGCGGAGCAAGAAGAACTTCTGGACGTTGGACCGGCCGAAGGTGGATCGGTGGATCCTCTTTCGCAACACCGGACAGTCGCTCCAGCGCGTGGCGGAAGGAGAGCAAGGCACGCAGTCTGTACTGCGCCGAGGCGGCTACGAGACATTTTTTCACGACCTCTCCCTATCGCCATGAATCCCAAGATCAATCTTTCAAGGGAGGCACTTGAGGATTTCGATGAGATTGAGCGGATCGGAACCAACGCCGTGGAGCGTGCCCAGGAGGAGAACCGTCGCCTCGGCATTCCGAACGCGTACTCTCGGAACGGCACCCTCTACTTCGAGCTGCCGGACGGGTCGATCACGCAGGAGGATCCCTTTGTGCTGGAAAAGGACGATAAGTAGTCCAGCGCACCGCCCCTGCGATCGTCCCCGTGCACTGGAGATGACTCATTCAGCTTTTTTAACACCAACCGCCACGACCCATGAGCAACAGCCGTCCCACGATTACGGTCACGCGCGGTTCGAATCGAAAACGGCGTGAGCGTGACGAGTCCTCGGGCAACCGGCCCCGTGCGTCGTCCGGCCTCGGACTGCCGGGCCCCGGCGCGCTCGTCTCGGGCGTGGTTCGCGGCGTGCGCAACGCGTGGTGGGTCGGCCTCGGCGTCGTCGCTGAGACCCGGGATGCGGGCGTGCAGGTGTTCGATGCGCTCGTGGAAGAGGGCAAGTCGTGGGAACGGGCGCAGCGCGAGCGCAGGGAAGAGACGGCCCGGCGGGCGCAGCAGCTGGTGGACGAGAATGAAGCGGTCCGGGCCGTGGAGGACCGGGTGCGCACGGAGGTCAACAACGTCCTCCAGCGCGTGGGCGTGCCCCACCGCGAGGAAGTCGACGAACTGCGCGCACAGATCGACGCCCTCAGCGACCGAATCGAGCACCTCGCGCAGTCCGTGGAGGACGCCGATTCCTACTCTTGATCGGTCGTCTCGTCCCCAGGGGCATCTGATTCAGAGAGTGACACTGCTGCGTCGGATTCCTCTGAATCCGGGAGCAGGTCGGCCGCGAGGCGGTCAAACTCGTGCGCAAAGCCGTCGAGGATCGTGTCCGGGTTCGGGATGAGCCCGGCGTCGCAGGCAATGCCGAGCCGCACCTCGCCGTCGTAGCTGAAGATGCTCACGCCCAGCCCCACGTGCCCGGCCCGAGGCACCCACGGCATGATGTGTTGCACGCGGCGTCCCTTCATGTGCAGTGTCTCCTTCGGCCCCGGCACGTTCGTCATCACCGCGCTGGCCTTGTTGCTGAAGTGGCGCACGGCTCGTTCCTCCATGCTCAGAGGGAGGTAGCCGAGCCCTTCCAACACGCTGAGCGCAGCGACGGCCTCTGATGAGCCCTTGATCTCGTCCATCTGCTGCTTGACCGTCAGCACTCGTTCGAGGTGGTCGTCGAGCCCGACGGGAAGGTCCAAAAACACGAGCCCGAAGCGGTTGCCAAGCCGGAAGGCCTGCTCCGGGGGGCGAAGGTTGACCGGAATCAGGGTGCGCACGCTCTCCATGTCGGTCGGTGCGTCTCGGGACGCCAGGTAGTACCGGAGCGCGCCCGCCACGGCCCCGAGGAGCACGTCGTTCACCTTGGCGTCCACGACGTGCCCGATGCGCTTGATGCGGGCAAGGTCCAGGGGCTCGGACCACGTCGCCCGCTGCGCCACTCCCAGCTCGCCCTTCAGCGGCGTGTCGGCGTCGCGGGGGAGAGAGAGAAATTTCGACAGGGCCGCCCCGAAACTGAGGCCCTGCTTTACTCGCCGCAGCGCGTGGGACGGATTGACGAGCGACTTCGCGCTCTCCGCCAGCAGGCGGCGGCCCGTCGCCACGGTGCCCTGCACGGTTTTGATCGCGCCCCGCACGACTCCCGGCAGGAGATGCGGCTGGTTCTCGGTGGGGGGGAACCGTGAGGGATCGAAGTACTCGTCGGCCAGGGACAGCAGCACCTGCAACAGCGCCATGCCGTCGCCAATGCAGTGGTGCAGGCGCGCAATGAGGGCGCTGCCGCCGCGATAGTCCTCGATGAGCTGCATCTGCCAGAGCGGCTTCGACCGGTCGAGCGGGTCACTCATCAGTTCGCTTACCCGCTCCTTGAGGGCCGCCTGATCGGCTTCCTTGGGCAGGGCCGAGCGGTGCACGTGCCGGTCGAGGTCGAAGTGGGGATCGAGCGCCCAGACGGGAGAGCCCTCGGGATTGCGAACGCGCTGCCGGAACCGCGTAAATCCCAGGAAGCGTTCTCGGAGAAGCGCCTTGAGCGTCTCCAGGTCCATCGGGTCCTCAAGGACGAGGACGACCGTGATCGTCATCAGGTTCGTCGGCTCGTCCATGCGCAGCCAGGCCGCATCGACGCCGGACAGGGGCTCGTGGGTGTTCATCGCGGGGCAGGTCGTGAAGGGGGAGGGTACAGGGGCCGGTCGTCCAGAGAGAGTGCGACGCAGATTTTGACCTACACGCTTCTGTTGTTAGGACGGCCGTCGGTAGACGGCAGACCGCCGAAGAACGAGAGTCGACAGCGGACCGCCGTCCCGCCGCGAAATAGAACGTTGGTCGCTTGGAATTAGGTAGATGCGCAAAAGAACCTTCAAAAAGAAGTCATTCCGAGCGGGGCGCAGCGGAGTCGAGGAATCGGGATGACCGTTGAATGAAAACATTTCTGCGCGTGTACTTAACTTGCCAGTTCGCGGCTGGATTCCTTACGAGGAGGGCGCGGGGTCTGTCCGGGAGCGGTAGAGAATTTCGTCCAGGGCGTAGATGGCGAGGCCGAAGGTCGTGAATACAACCAGCGATGCGGCAGGCGCCCAGATGATGAAACCGCCCACGATGCCGAGCACAGCCCCGAGGTACTTGATGTAATTGAGCTGCTCGTTGGTCGTGCGGCGGAGGAGCATTTCGAGCTGACGCTCGTCGTAGGCTCGCACGTTCTCGTAGATCATGCGGTCCACGTCGAGGGCATCGACGAGGCGGAGGATGAGCTGCATCAACAGGGCCTCGATCTCGTCGCTCCGGCGTTCGAGCTCGGCGGGAAGGCGGTCGAGCACCGGATCGATCTCCTCGACCAGCGGGTCGATCGCCTTTGGGAGGCGCCGGACGGTCTCGTGCAGCCGGGCGCGGAAGTCCTCCTCCCCAAAAAACCGATAGGCCCGAAGGGCGAGTCCCGAGAGGCCGTCGCTGGCGTGCGCCTCTACCTGCTGGGCCGTGAGGGTGACGATCCGCTTCTGGACGGAGGGGGTCGAGAGGATGTCCCGAAGAATTTGGCAGAGGAGGGTCTTGATCTCGGTGCGCACCGCGTCGTCGGTCGCCACCTCTCCCGCCGCCGCCACGAGCCGGTCGCGGTACTGAGCGACGAGGCCGCTCTCCCGAATCTTTTCCTTGATGATCGTCTTGTTGATGAGCTCGTCGCTCACGGCCTCGGCGAGTCGGTAGGCCACCCGCTCCCGCTGGGCGGGCACCAGCCCCTGGCCCACGAGGGGGCGCGCCTCGCGGGGGCGGAACAGCATGGTGATGGCCAGCCAGTTCGTCCCGAAGCCGACGAGGCCGCTGACGGCGGTAAAACGCAGCAGGTTCTCGAGGGCAACGGTGTATCCGGCCACCGTCACGGTGACGCCGGGGAAGTCCCACGCGAACGACACGGCGAAGAGCGCGCCCAACGCCCACGGCAGGGCCCGCAGGACCGGCAGCCATCGGGTGTAGCCCCCGGTTTGACGAGGCGGCGGATCGATGGTCGACGCCGCTTCCCGATTGCCGGAGCGGGGCAGGTGACGAATCGCCCTCCGGAGCACTTTCCGCTGCAGCCGAGGCCACGCAGCGCCGGCAGCGTCGGCCGTTTCCTCCTCCGACGGCGAGGAGGACGCAGCGTCCGAAGTCGCCTCCTCATCCGGACGGTCGTTCGCGTCAACCTCGGAAGCAGCCATGTGCGGAGAACCGGTTCGTGCTGGATCTCATACCAAACGCGAAGGGTCGGTGTGCAAGTGGACACGTCCCGTACACATGGGACGCATGCACCAGAGGCAGGACCTCGTTCCACTCGGCCCGCGATGCGTCCCTAAAACACCTTCACGAGCGACATGTCGTCCAGGTAGCGGCCCGGGTTCTGCCGAAAATCCCGAAGGAGGGAGTTGGTTTGGGCCGCAGCCGAGTCCAGTTTCACGTAGAGCCCCGGATCGTTCAGGAGGCGCCCCGCTGTGCCGCGGCCCCGGTTCAGCTTCGTCGTAATCGTGTCAAGGGTTGCTGTGGTCTCCTCAAAGGAAGCGAGGCTCTTGTTGAGACGGTTGAGCGACCGGTTGAGTCGCCGAACGGCCAAGTCCAGCGAGTCGCGATTTCCGCTCATGAACGCCTCCAGGTCGCTGGAGACCGCCCGCAGGTTTTGGAGGAGGGCGCGAATCGTCTCCGTCTCCGCGTCGGTGACTGTCTCCAGGTCGTTCGTGATCTGCTGGACGGATTCCAGTGTCCGGCGTAGGTCGCTCTTCGGGCTTTGGAATTGCTGCGCCAGAGCCGCTGTGGCGTCGTTTGCGCTGGTGAGCACACTGTCGACCTTGCTGGCCAGCGCCGGGGCCTGTTCAGTGAGGCGCTCGAAGACGGTGCCTTCGGGGGGCGGCGAGAGGGTCGACTTCGGAGGGAGCGCGGCATTGTCTGTGGGGCCGGGCGAGATGCTCACATTCACCCCACCCAGTCCACTGAAGCCCGCGACCCGCGCGTGCGAACCTTTTGGGATGCGCACGTCCTGTTGAAGTCGAAGGCGAACCCGCACTTTCTGCGTGTTTTGGTTGAGCTGGACGTCATCAACCGTTCCAATGGTGACCCCCTTCATGCGGACGGGATTGCCGGAGACGAGACCCCCTGCCTCCTCGAACGTGGCGTACATTGGGTACGTGTCGCCGAAGAGCGGAATGTCCTGGAAGAACCGAACGCCCAAAACCGCAGCGATGACGGCGACAACAATCGCGACCCCCACCTTGAGTTCATTGCTGTATTCCATGCGGAAGAGAAAACGAAGCCAGAAGAGAATGCGAATCCCTGAGGGCGTGCTTAGGCGGAGGACCCGGACAGGGAGGGAGACGTTTCGGACTTTCCAATCGTGTATTCGCTGGCTTTCACGAACGAATTCAGGTTCGGGTTCGGGCAGTCGTGGATGTCTTCCACAGGCCCGACCCATTCGAGGTCCTGTCCATGGAGGAACGCCACCCGGTCGGCCACCTCAAGGACGGAGTGCATGTCGTGAGTAACGATGACGCTGGTGACGTTGAGCTCCCCGGCAAGGTGGTTAATGAGGTTGTTGATCGTATTCGACGTTTCCGGATCGAGGCCGGTGGTGGGCTCGTCGTACAGGATGTACTGTGGCTCCAGGGCAATGGCGCGGGCAAGGCCCACTCGTTTTCGCATCCC
The DNA here is from genome assembly GCA_003023105.1 of Bacteroidetes bacterium QH_10_64_37. Next base: position 5,164 of record PXSZ01000029.1, on the reverse strand, counting down.
GCCCGACAGTTCGGCCGGATTCTTGGCGCCGACGTCCGAGAGGCGAACCAGATCCAGGCACTCCTGCACGCGCGCCTTCATGTCGTCTTCCGTTGACGAAGAAAATTGGTGCAGTGGAAAGGCAATATTTTCGAAGGTCGTCATCGAGTCGAAGAGGGCCCCGCCCTGAAAGAGCACCCCGAACCGCTTGCGGAGCTCCCGCAGCCGCTCGTAGGGAGCGCAGCAGAGGTCCTGGTCGTTGACGTACACGTGTCCGGAATCGGGCCTGAGCAGCCCCACAAAGTGCTTCATCAGCACGCTCTTTCCCGATCCCGAGCGGCCAATGATGGCGAGCTTCTCCCCGTCGTGCACCTCGAGCGAGACGTCATCGAGCACCTGCAGGGAGCCGAAGCTCTTCGATATGTTCTTCACCTCAATCATTCTTCACCTCAATCATAGGGCCGGAAAAACGCCAGCGGAAGGCAGTGGACGGGGAGCGGTGTCCCCAATCAGGAGAGGAGAGCAGCCGGGTCCAGGTTGCTCGTGGTCATCGTTACATACAGTGGTCATCGTTGCATACAACGGTATATGCTCAACGGGCGAGAGTGGTCTCCGGGGATGCGGCCTCGTCACAGCAGCAGCATGGCCACCAGGAGGTCGGCGACGAGGATGAACACACAGCTCAGGACGGTGGCCTTCGTGGTGCTGTTGCCCACCCCCACGGCCCCGCCGCCGGTGTAATAGCCTTTGTAGCAGGCGATCGAGGTAATGATGAAGCCGAAGACCATGGACTTGATGAGGCCAATGAAGGGATCGAGCGGTTTGAAAAACTGGCGAGCCCCCTCCAAGAATTCGCTCGCGCTCAGAAAACCGCCGAAGTGCCCCACGCCGATGCCGGTGCCAATGCCGACGACGCAGGAGACGACGTACAGGACGGGAAACATAATGATGCCCGCCAGCACCCGAGGCAGGATGAGGAACCCGACGGAGTCGAGGCCCATCACCTCCAGGGCATCGATCTGCTCGGATACCTTCATCGTTCCGAGCTCGGCCGCGATGCGTGCCCCGACCCGTCCCGCGAGGATGAAGCCGGCAATGACGGCTCCCAGTTCCAGCATAATCGACGGGGCCACGATGGAGCCGATGATCGACGTCGGGATGAAGGGCGTCTCCAGCTGGTAGGCGGTTTGGACAGTAAAGACGGCCCCCGTGAAGGCCGCAGCGAGCGCCACGATCGGGATCGAATCGATCCCGATCCGCACCATCTGGATGGCCAGGTTGTTCCAGTACGTGCGAACCTTGTTGATCGACGTGAACGCACGACCCACGAGAATCGCGTACCGGCCGAGCGCGCGAAACGGAAAAAGTAGAGAGTCGAGCACCGCAGAGCGGGCGTCTATTCGAGAGGGGCGCTGCGGGAATGGGACACTGAGGGGGCGGATTGCGTATCACCCTTCGGACTCCGCATAGTGCACATCCGGCTCGGCGGGGAGGTTCCTCTGTGAACGACGCGTGATCTTTGCATTCTTCCTTTGATCGGCCCATGGCCCAATCGAATCCCAGGTACGTGTGTCAGGAATGCGGCTACGAAGCCCACAAGTGGATGGGCAAGTGCGCCGGATGCGGGGCCTGGAATACGCTCGTGCAGGAGACGGAAAGCGCCGACGTGGAGGCGCGCGTGCCCGACCTGAGCACAGACGGACGCGACGGCGACACGATGGCTCAGAACCGACCGACGCAGCTCACGGAGGTGCACCTCGGGGAGGAGGCGCGTCTCCGGACCGGCGTCGACGAGTTCGACCGCGTGATGGGCGGGGGCATTATGCAGGGCTCCTTCAGCCTCATCGCGGGGGATCCCGGCATCGGCAAGAGCACGCTCATGACCGAGCTGGGCGGCTACCTGCCGGACCGCAAGATTCTGTACGTGACGGGCGAGGAGTCGAAGCGACAGGTGAAGCTGCGCGCGCAGCGGCTGGGGGTGAACTCCGACGCCCTGTACCTGCTGGCGGAGACGAACGTGCAGGAGATCGCCAACGCCGTCGACGACGTGGCGCCCGACCTGCTCGTGGCCGACTCGATTCAGACCATCTACCGGCCCGACCTGTCGAGTGCGCCGGGCTCGGTGAGTCAGGTGCGCGAGAGCACCGCCTCGCTCCTCAAGCTGACCAAAGAACGGGAGTTTTCGACCTTCCTCGTCGGCCACGTCACCAAGAAGGGCACCATTGCCGGGCCGCGGGTCCTGGAGCATATGGTGGACACGGTATTGTACTTTGAGGGCGATCAGAACCACGCCTACCGCATTCTCCGAAGCGTCAAGAATCGGTTTGGGGCGGCCAACGAGATCGGGGTCTTCGAGATGCGAGAGGACGGCCTCCGGGAGGTTCCCAATCCGAGTGAGATGTTTTTGTCCGAGCGGGGCTACGGCCTCAGCGGCTCCACGGTGGTCTGTTCGCTGGAAGGGACGCGGCCCCTCCTGGTGGAGATTCAGGCGCTCGTGACGCCCACCTCGTACAGCACCCCGCAGCGCACCGTCACCGGCTTCGCGTCGCAGCGGCTCCAGATGATCCTTGCGGTGCTGGAAAAGCGGGCCGGACTGGCCTTCAGCGACCATGACGTGTTCATTAACGTCGCGGGCGGGGTGCGGCTGGAGGAGCCGGCCGTGGACCTGGGCGTCGCCATTGCGGCCGCCTCGTCGTTCCGCGACATCCCCGCCGACACCGGCTCGGTCCTGATTGGGGAGGTGGGCCTTGGCGGCGAGGTCCGCACCGTGAGCCGGGTGGAGCCGCGCCTCAAGGAGGCCGCCAAGCTGGGCTTCGACCGGGCGGTCGTGCCGGAGAACAATCTCGACCGGATTGCCGGGGACTACGACATCGACGTGACCGGGGCGCAGCAGCTGACGGAGGTCGTGGACGTGGTGTTGTAGTGAGGGGGCATGCGCCGGAACGGTCCTTGCGAATGCAGACCTTCCGAGCAGACGGGGCGTACAATAATCGCGCTGGGCCGCTCGTTCGGATCGGCGCCACGCCCCCCCGGCACTTGCCAATGATTGGGTTTCCGCATGCAGCCTACGGATGAGGAACTGGTAACGGCCTACCTGGACGAGGACGACGAGCAGGCCTTTCGGCGGCTCGTCGAGCGGCACCAGGACCGTATCTTTGGCTACCTGATGGGCATGGTGAAGGATCGGGCGGTGGCCAACGACCTCTTTCAGGAAACCTTCGAGCGCGTCGTCATGGCCATGCAGGGCCGGCGTGGGTCCTACGACCGGCAGGGCCAGTGGCTGAGTTGGGTGATGAGTATCGCCCGCAACGCGGCGATCGACCACACCCGGAAGCAAAAGAAGTGGGCGGACGTGCCGCAGGACGAGGACGATGGGCGGTCCTTCTGGGACACCCTGGAGGACGATTCTCCCTACGCCGACGAGCAGCTCCACCGCGCGGAGCAGCGCGAGTGGCTCGACGAGCACATCGAGCGGCTCGCCCCCGAGCAGAAAGAGGTGCTTCTCCTGCGGCAGGAGACGGACTTGACCTTTCGGGAGATCGCCGAGCTTCAGGACGTATCCATCAACACGGCGCTTGGGCGCATGCGGTACGCCCTCAAGAACCTCCGGAAGATGATGGAGGCCTCCAACGAGACCGCGCTGGTTGGGGCGCTCGACACGTAAGGAGTCTGGCACGGTCCGGCTTGCTTCACAGAACGATTCTGGTTCCCATGGACGATCGGCTACGCCTCATTCGGTATCTGTACGGGGAAGACGAGGACGCGTCGACGCTCGCGCGTCGATTATCCGAGGATGAGGATCTCTACCGCGAGTACGAGCGCCTGCGGGACACGAAGCGCGCCCTCGACGACCGGCCCGCGCGGCGGCCGGACCCGGCGGTCGTGGACCAGGTGGTAGACGACGCCCGTGCGGCCGCTCAGTCGTCTGCACCATCGACCGCGGATCGCCCGGCGCGAGCCCCCGCCCATTCCTGGAACCGTCGCCTGCAAACGGTCGGCGCCGGGCTTGCGCTGCTGCTACTGATCGGGCTGGGGTGGTGGCAGGGGGCGGGCGCGCCCGACAACCCGGTGGCGGACTCCGCGACGCCCGGCGTGCTCGAGGGGACGTCCCGGCAGGCCCCCACGACCGCCAACACCCGCCCGACTGACGCGGACGCCATTCCGGCGTGGGACGATGGGGAGGAGCTGATCCGCATCCAGCGGCGTATCGACCGGCTGCAGGCACGGAGCACGCCGGACCGATGGGGCTCCCTCCAACGGGCCAGCCGCCCCTGATCGGAGGGCCTCGATTTGCTGCGTGCATCATGTCGTCTCGCTTCGTCTCCCCCATGACTTCTCCGCGCCGTCCGGACTCGTCGTGTCGCCGTCTCGCCTCGGGGCTCGTCCTCGGGCTCCTTCTCTGGGGCCTTCTCGGGCCCGTGGCGTCGGCCCAGCAGACCCATACTCTCAACATCCGCGACGGCACGGTCTACGTCGACGGCCGGCCCCTGTCGGCGGACCAGCTGCCGGACAGCCTGAACCTGGAGGGGGTCCGGGCCAACTATCGCTTCGTAGGGGTGGACCGCCCGGTCGTCGAGCTTCGGGGACGCCTTTTCGTCCTGGACGAGGGGCTGGAGCCGATTACCGAAGAAGAAGTGCGGAAGCAACGCGCGTCCGTGGTGCTGGGCAGTGAGGCGGTGCAGGCACAAACGGCCCCCCAGCGCGGCGAGGCCGAGGCGGTCGCCCGGGGCCCCGAAGCGTCGCACCAGCGGTACCTCAGTGCGGTCCAGCGCTCCAGCCGAGAGCTCTACGAGCGGCTTCAGCACGAGCGCCAGATGGAACAGAACGCGCAGAACCTCGCGCGCACCATTCGGCTGCTGCCGGAGGGCGCCGAGCGCCAGGCCAAGATTGACACGCTGCGGGGCATGCTCGAAGACATCTTCGCGGTCAAACAGGAAAACCGGCGTCGTGAGATCAAGCGCCTGCAGGGGCAAATTCGGGAGCTCCAGGACAACCTCCAGCGACGAGAGCAGATGCGGGACCGCATGATTGATCGTCACCTCCGACAGCTCATCGACTCTACTCGGGGGCGGTAGCGACCCCGCCCGACCGCTGGTTTCCTCGTTCCGGGACCTCATGCTTTACTTTAAGTGAGTTCCGTCGCATCTTGTAAAGGATGGTAGCACGCACTAATCCCCACGTCGCT
>PXSZ01000028.1 GCA_003023105.1 Bacteroidetes bacterium QH_10_64_37 | reverse complement strand
AGGTGTATCGGAACGTTGAGGACGAGGCGTCGGCCTCTTCCCGGACATCGTAGGTCCGGGGGAGAACCGCTGCGGTGTGCGGCGCGGCAGGACCCGGGGCACTGCCGGGCGAAAGGGCACAGTCGTCCCCAGTACACACTCGGTTCTTCAATCACCCCGGTCTAATGTCAAAATTCCGCAGTTTTAGTGCTCAGACGAGGGATTCAGATGTAAAATGATTGATTCCCAGTGGGAACAGCGATAGGTTTTGGTGCAATCATGGCTAATACTGAGTAGTTTTATTTTTTCGGTGTCAAAGCTGTCTTTACCGATGTTGCAGCATGTCTGGATTCTGATGCCTTCTCCCAGGACTGTTGTCAACGTCAGACCGTCCGTCCCTCACCAACCGGTTCCTTCGTTCTCGGTCAGGGCTGTGCATTTCACCGACGGCCGTGATCGAGGCGTCCTGGAGGGACCGGAGACGGATGCGCGGGATGCGACTCTCACATCCGTCCCCTCTCGTCCCTGACCACCCGGACCGGACTTCGCCCACACCCACCGTTGTTTCACCAATCCATTCCGACTCAAATGGCCTCTTCAACCCGCCTGCTCTACGTCGCCGGTGCGTTAACGCCGTTTACGAAACGTTCGCCCCTCGCGTCCCTCACCCGCCCGCTCTCCGAACAGGTGCAGGATACAGGAAACTTCGAAGTCCGAATCATGATGCCCTGCTACGGCGACATCAACGAGCGAAAGCACAACCTCCACGAGGTGATTCGGCTTTCGGACACGGAGGTCCCGATGGGCGCAAAGACCGAGTCGGTCTCGGTGAAGGTGGCGTCGGTGCCGGACGTTCAACTCCAGGTCTACTTCATGGACCACGGTGGCTATTTTGGCCGAAACGGGCAGGCCACCGATTCGGGCGGCAACGCCTTCGACGACAACGCCGACCGGGCGCTCTTTTTCAGTCGATCGGTGCTGGAAACGCTCCGCAAGCTACGCTGGGGCCCCGACCTGATTCACTCGTTCGGCTGGATTAGCGGCCTTCTCCCCACCCTCCTGTCCACGACGTACGCCGACGACGACCTGTTCGGCGCCACGAAGTGCGTCTACACCCCGGGCGGCCAAGACCCGGAGGCGCGTCTCGGAGCGTCATTCGTCGACCGCATGGGGCTCCCCCTCGACGGAAATACAGGAACTCCCCTCTCAGAAATCGGCCACAGCTACGCGGACGAAACCATCTTTCCCCCGAACGGATCGTCGACGGACGGAGCGCCCACGTTCGGGACGGACGCCGGATCTCGCGCCGAGCAAGCGGTGACGCTGTACGATCAAATGCTCGGTGAAGTCCCCGCGTAGTCTTCACCTGCCGAGAAACACCCTGCTTCCAGGCGGCTTTGACGATTCTGATTGAGGGGACAATCCGCGCTGGGGCCGATCTGTGCTGTACCCGGTCTACAATCCCCCCGGTTCCCATGCCGCTGGACCGGTGCCCCCACTGACTGCAGGTCCCCCCTCTCGCCCCAACTCATTCATTGGCCGTTGCCGCCTGCACTGACGATGTCTACGAGGATGTCCTGGGTATGCGCAGTCCTCATCGGAGGGGCTGCGCTTCTTTCACTCTCTGCCTGCAGCGACTCGACGGACGTGGGGCTGGGGGTCGGACCCGGATCCGACTCCCTGAAGGGCGGAAAACCGGTGACCGTCGACGTACTCCCCGACCTCGATACGACGCGCACTCCCCCTATTACGGGAGAGAACTTCCGCCGGGCTTCTTCCCGAAGTACGTGGCGGGTTCTCACCGGCATCGTCGACGATCCGATTCCGGGCACGGGGACCATTGAGACAGAGGGATACGTCGACTTTGCCGGGCGGAGCACTCTCCCCTCCCAAATCATCTCTGCCGACAATGCGGATTCGCTCGCCGCTGAACTGCGTCTGACGACGAACTACCTGCACGGCGCCTCCGGCGAACCGATGGAGGTGAAGGTGTACAATCTGACGGCGGAGGCTGAGATGGATTCGGCGCGAGCGAACGCCGGCTTCGACGCCGATGAGACGGACCCGGCCTCGGTGACGACGGCACAAATTATCCCGACCGACTCCCTGGTCACGATCGAGCTTCGACAATCCTGGATCGACGAACACCTGACCACCCTGCAAGACACCAGTGACGGCGGATCCGGATTCGAGGACAATTTTTCGGGCTTCAAAATCATTGCTCCCAATAGCGAGGCGGTCGTCGGGTTCTCCGCGGCCAATGCGGCCCTTCGCCTCACGCACACACCCGACAGTGTGACTGCCGACTACCCGGCCTTGAAGACCTTCACCCACATTGAGCAGCGGAACGTAACGGCCTCTCCCTCGGACGACTACGAACTGATGGTGGGCGGAATCGGCGTAGGCTTAACGATGAACTGGAACTTCGACGAAAACCCGCTTGATTCCCTCGCAACCGCTCCTTTGAACCGGGCTGAGATTTTCGTTCCGGCCGACACGCTCGCCATGGCCGACTTCCCCGGATCGAACTTTGTCCGCCCTCTTCCGAATGGATACCGCGTGATTGCTACTCGGACTTCGGACGCCCCCCCCTGCACCGCAGTACGGCTCCCAGTGTTTTCCCCGACAAATGAGGCGTGTGTGCTCCCCCTCCTTCCGTCTGCCCCTCGTGGCGTTGCCCTCGTGTCGGACAACGTGGCCTTCCCCATTTTTCAGCAGTCCTTTCAGCGCGTCCGAAATGGTCGGTCTCCACTCTTCAGGACGTACCGCGTCCGAGTCGCCGACCGGGATAGCGCCTCCGTCGATCAGGCCTCCACGATTCAACCCGGACTGCCGAGCACGCTGCCCGTCCTCATCCAACGCCCGTCGTCGACCCAAGGAGAGGTCGCCCCCCCCCGTGCTACTCTGACCGTAACGCCGCTGTAGATTGATGACTGTGCCCGTTCGGCCTTCTTCTCGTACGACCCGCGACGGTGGTATGCGACTGGGCGTGACACGCCTCCTCTGCATCGGAGTCCTCGTTTTCGCGGGAATGCTGGTCACCGCTCCCGTGGCGCAGGCCCAGTCCAACGGCAAGGGAACGATTTACTCCCGGTTCGGCCTGGGGAAACTTGTCGAATTCTCGTCGTCGCGGAGCTATGCAATGGGCAAAGGCGGCTACGCACTTCGCTCTCTCAACTACAATCCCGACGCCAATCCGGCCCTGTGGAGCGACCAGGTATACACGCGATTGTTGGGCGGGGCCTCGTTCCAGTCCGTGACCGCCTCTGACGGACGTGGCAATTCGGGTCGGTTGGTCTCCGGCAACGTGCAGGCCCTTCAGTTCAGCTTTCCCCTCTACGAACGCACGCTGGGCGTCGGCCTCTCCTTTCAGCCGTACTCGCGCTCCAATTATGCGGCGGTCCGGAGGGGGCAAGAGCCGATTGGTCCCCGGCAGGAAACCGAGGCGCCGTACCGGGTGAGCTTCACCGGGTCCGGGGGCCTCCATCGCCTGCGGGGCGGACTCGGATACCGGATCAATGACGTGCTGAGCGTAGGGGCCACGGCCGATCTCATCTTTGGAATTATTGAGAGTCGGCGGCGCACGACGTGGCCGAACACCGGGGCCCTCCGCAACGTCGTCGTCTCGAACGGGATGCAGCTCTCCGGGGTCACCAGCACGGTGGGGGGGCACCTCGCACTGGCCGACGTCTTTGCCTCGGACGATGCCCTCTCGATCGGGACCGCCGTCACGCTTCCCGCCGCTCTCTCGGGCGAGCGGTATCGCACCCTCGACGAAGACCTGGCGCGCGACACCCTTTCCGTCCAGCGAGGGGACGTGACCCTGCCCTGGAAAGGGCGCTTGGGCGCGTCGTACCAGCCGAACGTGCGGTGGACCTTTACCATCGACGGCCTGTTCGACACGTGGAGCACCTTTTCGAGCACCTTTTCATCTGGATTCGAGGAGACGGATCCCATTCAATTTCCGGTCGGCGGTACGGGCACGCTCACAGACCGATGGCGCGTCTCGACCGGGGCCGAGGTGGTGCCGGCCGGCGAGGAGCAGTTGGCCGGATATTTCGCTCAGGCGGCCTATCGGTTCGGGGGATACGTGGAGCAGATGTACGTGCAGCCCGACGGGCAGACCAACCTCTACGAGTACGGCCTCACCGCCGGGATTAGTCTCCCCACATCTCTCTCTGGCACGCGAATTGACCTGAATACAAGTGTCGGAACGCGGGGGACGACCTCCAACTCCCTCGTCCGCGACACCTTCTTCGGCGTCTCGCTCCATGTAAACTTCGGAGAACGCTGGTTTCAGCGGCGTAAGCTCCGGTAACACGGGGCGGAGCGCACCGGGTCTTTGCTCGCCGAGCAGGCTCGCCTGCGATTCAACGTGGACCGAAACCCGACGCCGAACGTCCAGTCTAACCCCATAGCCTGTTCAAAATATCGGACAGATCTGCCTCCCTGTTATGTTTTTTGCTGACACCCGCTTCAGATCTTGGTTTCTCTCCGCCGGAACCCTGTGCTTGAGCCTCCTGTTGCTCGCGCTCTCCGCTACGCCTGCGTCTGCGCAGGACAGCGAGCCGAGCAAGCAGGAGAAACTAATGCACTACAGCCTCTACTACGAGAATTTCAAGAACGACAACTTCGAGAGTGCCCGGAGCGATCTCCTCTGGCTTCTTGAACACGCCCCCGGAACGCCCGACAAAGACGACGACAACTACAAACGGGTCGTGAAACTCTACGAGGGCCTCGCCAAGCAGGCCGAGAATGAGAAAACGCGAAAGGCCTATCTGGACACTGCGGCGACGCACCTCACCTCTGCGCCCCAGAAGATGAAGAAGCAAGACATCAAGTTTAGCCAATACGAGTGGGAGCTGCGAAAGGGCCGCTTCCTCGAACAGCACCAGGGATCTCTACCCGACATCGAGGGGCTGAAAACGCCGGTCGCCCACTACCGGAATGCCTTTGAGACGGCCCCGAAAAAGATCGATCCCTACTACCTCCAGCAAATTATGAACCTGCATCTCCAGAACAACGAGCTTCAGAAGGCGCTCGATTTTGCCAACACGCTTGAAGCGAAGCGGGGCGACAACGAGGAGGTGGCCAACATGATAAGCTCGACCCGTGAGAAGATCTTCAGCAAAAACGCGCAGGCGCAGGTTGCGTACCTGGAGAAGCAGGTAAAGCAGAATCCGGACAGTACGCAGCTCCTTACGGAGCTTTTCAACGCGTACAACCAGCAGGGCAACGTCGCAAAAGCCTCTGAGCTCTCGAAGCGTCTGCTAAAAATGGGGCCGCCGGCCGAGACGGTTCGCGAGATTGCCCAAATGCGTCTTGAAGACGGGCGATCGGAAGCCGCCCTCAAGGCCTACGCCCGTGCGGTGGAGCAGGGTGCCGAGCTGACCGCCGAGGACCACTTCAACCGTGGCACCGCGTACCAGAAGATGGGCCAGCTGGCAAAGGCCCGACAGGAATTCCAGAAGGCCATCGAGATGAGGAAGGACTTTGGCCGGGCCTATATCGCCATCGGGGACCTGTACGCACGAGCCGTCAACGAGTGCAGCGGAAACGAGATGAGTCGGGGAGACAAAGCTGTGTACTGGGCAGTCGTCGACAAGTATCAGCAGGCAAAACAGGTCGACTCCTCGATCTCCTCCGTGGCCAACGGCAAAATCCAGACGTATCGGAAGGTCTTCCCCACCAAGGAAGACATATTCTACCGGTCGGACTGGGAGCAGGGCGGATCGTATGCCATTGACGAAGGCTGCTACTCGTGGATCGGCGAGACGACCTCCGTGCGGCCGGCTCCCTCCTCTTGATATCGCCCGTGCGTTCTCCATTCGGCCGGCGAGCCTCCAGGGCTCGTCGGCCTTTTTTATGCGTCCCTTCGAGATCCGGCTCTTGTGGTTCTGGACTCCGACCACGTAGTTAACAAATGAGCTGTGTGGGTCCCCCGGCTTCGCGCAGCGGCGCCTCGCCACGTTCTCTGATCACGACGATTTCTTCTTGCGCATGGTCTCAATCGAACGCATTACGGCCCGTCAGATCCTCGACAGCCGAGGCACCCCCACCGTGGAGGTGGACGTGATCACCGACGAGGGGGTGCTCGGGCGCGCCGCCGTGCCCAGCGGGGCCTCCACAGGGGCGTACGAAGCGGTGGAGCTGCGCGACGGCGACGCCGACCGCTACCAAGGGCAAGGTGTGCTCCAAGCCGTGAGCAACGTCAACGAGACGATTGCCGATGAGCTGGAGGGCAGGAGCGTGCTCGAACAGGTCGCCCTCGACGATGCCCTCCGCACCCTCGACGGAACCGACGACAAATCAAACCTTGGGGCGAACGCCATCCTCGGCGCCTCCCTCGCCGCCGCCAAGGCCGCCGCCGCCACCCTCGGCGTGCCGCTCTACCGGTACCTCGGACGGGCCACGGCCCGCACCCTTCCTGTCCCGCTCATGAACATCCTCAACGGCGGGGAGCACGCGGACAATAACGTAGACGTGCAGGAGTTCATGGTGGCCCCCGCCGGGGTGTCGTCCTTTTCGGAGGCCCTGCGCACCGGTGTGGAGATCTTCCACACCCTCGAATCCGTCCTTCAGGACCGCGACTACAACACCGCCGTCGGGGACGAAGGCGGCTTTGCTCCCGACCTCCGCTCGAACGAGGAGGCCGTCGAACTCGTCCTCGAGGCCATCGAGAAGGCGGGCTACACCGCCGGGACGGACGTGTTTATCGCCCTCGACCCCGCCGCCGCCGAGATGGTCGAAGACGAGGCCTACGTGTTCTGGAAGAGCGATCCGGACACCAAGCGCTCCTCGGAGGACATGGTGGACTTCTGGAGCAGGTGGGTGGAGCAGTACCCCATCCTCTCCATTGAGGACGCCATGGACGAAGACGATTGGGACGGCTGGGCGATGCTCACCGACGCCATCGGGGAGGAGGTGCAGCTCGTGGGCGACGACCTCTTTGTGACGAACACCGAGCGCCTCACGCGGGGCATCGACGAGGGGTGCGGCAATTCCATTCTGATTAAGCCCAACCAGATCGGCACCCTTACCGAGACGCTCAACGCCATCGAGACGGCCCACAGCCACGGGTTCACGGCCATCGTGAGCCACCGGTCCGGCGAGACGGAAGATACGACGATTGCCGACCTGGCCGTGGCGACCGGCACGGGGCAAATTAAGACCGGTTCGGCCAGCCGGAGCGATCGAGTCGCCAAATACAACCAGTTGCTTCGCATTGAGGAGCAGCTCGGCTCCATCGCGCAGTATCCGGGCCTCGATGCCTTCCCCCTCACCAGATAATCAGCGCCATGCCCTCCCCTGATTCTCCCCTTTCCGACCGCCGCGTACGGTGGGGAATCGGTCTCTTTTTGGCGGGCGTACTCGTCTGGGTCCTGTTTTTTGACAGTCACAGCCTGTGGCAGCGGTACCAGTGGCACCAGGAACTGGAGGCCACGAAGCAGGAAAACGCCACGCTCCGGAAGGACATCGAGCGCCTTCACATCCAGCTTGATCGCCCACTGTCGGACAGTGCGGTCGTGCGGATCGCCCGCGAGGAGTACGGCATGAAGCGGCCGGGAGAAACCATCTACCGGATCGAACCGAAGTAGTCAAGTCGCAGCCCACCGGGCGCCCACCGATCACCGCCGGCGCCGGTCTTCGATTCTTCATTTCCACCATAGTCTCCTTCTCACCCTCTATGTCATCCTACGCCGTCGGTGTTGATCTTGGAGGCACGAACCTGAAGGCCGCTCTCGTGGACCGTGAGGAAGGCATCGTCGAACGGACGCAGCGTCCGACGAAGTCCGAGCAGGGCCCGGAGCACGTCAAGGAAGAGATTGCCTCCATTGTTGCAGAGATGATCGACGCCGCTCCCACCGGTTCCGTGGCGGGCGTTGGAATTGGGGCGCCCGGAGCTGTAAACTGGGAGCGCACGACCGTGACGAAGCCCCCAAATTTAAAGGACTGGGGGTCTGTGAACCTGCGGACGACCCTCCAGTCTCGTCTTGATGTCTCCCTTTCGGTCGTCGTCGAAAACGACGCGAACGTGGCCGCTCTCGGCTCGGCCTTCTACGGGGTCGGGCAATCCGTCGACTCGTTCATAATGGTCACCCTCGGAACCGGCGTCGGAGGCGGGATCGTCTACCAGAACAAGATCTTTCGGGGATCCACCGGCGGCGCTTCCGAAATCGGCCACATGACGATCGATTACGAAGGGCCACGCGCAAACTCGGGCGTGAGCGGCGCCGTCGAGGGCTACCTCGGCCAGGAGTTCCTGGCCCAGCACACCCGAGACCGGCTCGTCAACTACCCCGACAGTGCCATTCACGATCTCGTGGACGGAAAGCTGGAGCAGATTACTCCGCGCGTGCTGTACGAGGCAGCGAATCAGGGGGACGAGCTTGCCCAGGACATGCTCGCCTGGGCCGGGCACAAGCTGGGGTGCGTCCTTGGCTCCGCCGTGAATCTGCTCGACATTCGGACCATTGTGGTCAGCGGAGGCGTTTCCGGGGCAGGAGACTTCATCCTGGATCCCGCCCGTGACGTCCTTCCCCGCTTCATCACGCCGGGCCTCCGCGATAACCTCTGCATCCTTCAGGAACAGCTGGGCAACGAGGTGAGCCTTCTCGGCGCTGCCCGCCTGGCCTTCGAGGGCGAGCAGGCCCAGGTCGGCTCCCTGTAGCCCGGCCCGCGAGGTGTGAGGATGCCTCTGCCTCCCTGAACGGCCCGGTGCCCCGACGACCCGAAGCGGGGAGTCCCCTGTCTTCCCCACCGCGTGGTGACTGTGCTTCGATCTCTCTGCCCGCACTGGCTGCTCGTCGGTCTCGGGGCCGTGCTGGGGCTCTGCCTCAGTGCCCGCCCGAGCGCTGCACAAGACCGGCCCCAGGCGCCCGACTCCCTCCGACGGGCCACCGCCTCGCCTCAGGGGGCGGGGCGACCGGGCGCCGGCTCCGGCAAATCGGGGAAGGGGGTCCAGTTTTCGGCCCAGGACTCCCTGGTGATCGTCACCCCCGAGGACTCGGCCGATCACGGCACCCTGCACGGACAGGCGGAAATGTCCCACCAGAAGGCCACCCTGAAGGCCAAGACGATCGAAATGAACTTCGAGACGAGCGTGCTCGAGGCCTACGGGGCGCCCTCGGACACTGCGGCCGGGTCCCGCCCCACCTTCCAGCGGGGCCAAGGACAGGGACAAGGCCAGTCGTTTACCGGAAAGACCCTTTCCTACAGCCTGCGCACCAAGCGGGGCCGAGTGGTCACGGCCCGCACCCAGCGGCAAAACGGCTATGTGGAGGGCAATGCCGTCAAGGTGTTCGAGGACAGCACCCTGTTCGTCCGGGACGGCACGTACACAACCTGCAACTGCCCCCCCGGCGAGACGCCCTCGTACTCGCTGCGCTCCCAGGAGATGAAGGTGGATGGAAAATGGGTGTATACGGGCCCCATTCAGCTCTTTCTGTTCAACATCCCGACCCCCCTGTGGCTTCCGTTCGGGTTTTTGCCTAACGTGTCGGGGCGGCGGAGCGGCCCGCTGGCGCCGAGCTACGGACAGGATGAACAGAAGGGCCTCTTTCTCCGAGACTGGGGCTGGTACTTTGCCATGAACTCCTACACCGACCTGCAACTCCGCGCGAGCGTCTGGTCGAAGGGAAGCTATCAAGTGAACCCGATTTTTCGCTATGACAAGCGATACAACTACAGCGGGCGGCTCGACGTCACCTATCGCCGCACCCGAACTGGCGAGGCGGAGGACCCTGACTTTACAAATCGGCACAAGGGGCAGTTACGGTGGAGGCACAGCCAGAACCTCTCTCCTACCGCCTCCATCCGGGGCGACATTAACCTGGTCACCTCCACGGACTTCGCCCGGCGCAACAGCAACAACTACAACGACGCCGTCAGCCAGGAAGTCTCGTCGAACCTGCAGTACAGCAAGAGCTGGCCCGGAGGCGGCAAGAATTTCAGCATCAGCGCCAATCAGCGCCAGCAGCTCCGAAGCGGGCAGGTATCGATGACGCTGCCGAGCCTGAACTTCTCGCAGCGGTCTTTCAAGCCCTTCGATTTTGAACAGGCGGTGGGGGAGGAGCGGTGGTACGAGAAGATCACTACCTCTTACGACCTGTCGGTCGACAACAGCTATTCCTTCCGCCCCCGCGACCCCGAAGAACTTCGGGAACGGGGCCGAGGCGATTTGGCCGACTCCCTGGAGGCGGCCAACGTCACCGACATTTCCTGGTACGAAGCGCTCGTGGACCGGCGAAAGTACCGGCTCGCGACCGGCAACAGCAAGCTCTTTGACTTTCAGGCCAGGCACCAGATCCCGGTCAGCGCCTCGTTTCGAATCAACCGCTACAACCTCAACTTGAGTCCGAACTTTCGCTATAATTCGGACTGGCACATCAGCACCACCCGCAAATTCGTCGACCTAAACGCTGATTCGGTAAAAACAGATACGGTCAACGTCAATGCGAACACGGAGGAACGTACGGTTACCGGCTTCTACGCACGGCGAGAGCTTTCGACCGGCATTTCAGCAAATACCGAGCTGTACGGGCTTTTCCCCCTCCGCATCGGGCCCCTGCAGGGCCTCCGGCACCGGATGGTGCCGTCGCTCTCGTTCAACTACCGACCGAATTTCAACGCGCCGCTCTGGGGGCGCACGCGAGCCCTCCGCTACAGAGACGGGACGCCGGTCATCGACGACCGGACCGGGGAACCGACCCGGTACGACATTCTCGGGGGAAACCGGGTGCGGGGCAGCAGCGAGCAGCGTACCCTGAGCTTCAACCTCGACAACGAGCTTGAAACGAAATACGTGACCGTCGACTCGACCGGGGAGACGCAGGAGGAGAAAATTAAGCTGCTGGACTTCGACCTCGGTGCTGCCTACAACTTTACGGCCGACTCGCTCAAGCTGAGCAACGTTGACCTTGGGGCCCGCACGACGATCAGGGACTTCAGAATCTCCTCGAACATGACTTTCTCCCCCTACGCCCTCCAGCGCACCGGGGAGGGAGCCGCGCGCCCCTTTCGGCTTGCCGACCGATACATGGCTGCCGAGAATCCACTCACGCCGCTCCGTCTCACGCGCTTCCGCCTCAGCCTCAGCAGTTCGTTTGAAGGTGGAGGTGGAAGCCGCGGGGCGAGCATCCAGCCGGGCCGGCAATCCGGATCCCGGGCTCCCGGAGGAGGCCGCCGGGGACAAAGAGGCCGCTCCCAGGGGCCCTCGCAGTCGCCGACCGCGCCCTCATCGCAGTCGCGCTCCAAGGGGTACCTCGACACGAACATTCCGTGGTCCCTGAGCTTCAATTTCAATTACAGCTTCCGCAAGCCCCAGAAGCGCGTCCAAAACCAGAACGCGACCCTCAACGCCCAGTTCAGCCTCGACGTCACCCCAAAGTGGTCCCTCGAAGGCCGAACGGGGTACGACCTGATCCAGAACAAGGTGGCCACCACGAGCATCAACCTCAGTCGCGACCTGGGCTGCTGGGTGATGTCCTTTAGCTGGGTGCCCTTTGGGCGGCGTCAGTCGTACAGCTTCAACCTCCAGGTCAAGAGCGGGCGGCTCTCTCAACTGCTCCGGCTCAACATTCCGAACACCGGCGAAGGCCCGCTCGGCGGGTATGGGAACCGGCTTCGGCAGACGGCTGGAGGTCTCGCAGGAGGTGGGCGCGGAGGCGGGGGCGCTCCTTTCTGATACCATCTATCGAGCTGCGCAACAGGTCCTGAAGACTCCGTCGCCGAGTGTGGACGTGTGGGAAAGGGAGCGTGGGGGCGTGGGAGGGAGAAGACGTACTCACAACCCACACCCAACAAACCGAGACACCGTGGGCGAAGGGCCGTGGAGTGCCCAAATGAGCCTTGCACTCGAACGTGTTCGGTGCCAGGCGAGTGCAGAAGCTCCATGGCACGAGATCCACGAAGTCGCAGGCCGTAGAACGTCTCGCCAAACAGGTTCTCAATATTTCATATCAAACATTCGAAATAATGACCGAGACGAGCACGCACATCCATTTCGAAAACGCGTCAACGATGGCTGCAGTTGACGACGCTTCTGTGCAACTCATTGTGACCTCGCCCCCCTACCCGATGATTGAGATGTGGGACGAGCAATTCCGCAGTCAGGATCCTGGGATCGGCGACGCTCTCGACGTGGACGACGGCCAGGAGGCATTCGACCGGATGCACCACCAGCTGGGGCACGTCTGGAAAGAGTGTGCTCGCGTCCTACAGCCGGGGGGCATTGCATGCATCAACGTCGGGGATGCGACGCGAAAGATCGGCGGCGACTTTCAGCTCTTTCCGAACCACGTTCGCATCACGCAGGATCTTTTGGATCTCGGACTCTCGCAGCTTCCGGGCATTCTGTGGCGGAAGCCCACAAACTCCGCCGCCAAATTCATGGGATCCGGAATGCTCGGGTTGAATGCGTACGTCACGTTGGAGCACGAGCACATCCTGATCTTTAGAAAAGGCGGCACCCGCACGACGAGCGGAGGCGAGACCGATGCCCGACGTGAAAGTGCTTACTTCTGGGAAGAACGCAATCAGTGGTTTTCGGACGTATGGACGGACCTGAAGGGCGTCCGTCAGGACGTCGATCTGGAGCATCAGGAGTTACGCAAACGATCAGGGGCGTTTCCGCTTGAGCTTCCCCTGCGCTTGATTGAGATGTACTCCGTCTACGGCGACACAGTGCTCGATCCCTTTTGGGGAACCGGCACGACCTCCCTGGCCGCCGCCATGACCCGGCGAAACTCCATCGGATACGAGATTGCGGAGGCGTTCTACCCCGTATTTGAGGACCGGCTCGAACAGGCTCGGTCCCTCTCCTCAAAGCGCAACGCCGAGCGCCTCGAACGACATCGCCGCTTCATCGAGGAGCGACGCGAGGCCGGAACGTCGCCGGGGCACGAGAATGAGTTTTACGGATTCGGGGTCACCTCCGCTCAGGAGCGAAACATCAAGCTCTACGACATCACGTCCATCCAGACGAACGGCCACTCGTTTCAGTTCGGGTATGCCCCCCACCGTATCCGGAAGAGATCCACGCAATCAACTACGCATCCCCCTGCAATGCCTCGGTGACCTCATCGGCGGCCTCTTTGAGGAGGACGGCGGAGCGGAGCGAGAGGTCACTCTCATCGAGAAGGCGCTTTCCTTCCTCCGCGTTGGTGCCCTGCAGGCGGACGATCAGCGGCACGTCGAGGTCGATGTTCTTGGCGGCCTCGATGACGCCCCGGGCCACGCGGTCGCAGCGGACGATGCCCCCGAAGATGTTGACGAGGATGGTTTCGACGTTCGGGTCCTTCAGGATGATGCGGAAGCCCGCCTCCACCGTCTCTGCGCTCGCCGATCCGCCCACGTCGAGAAAGTTGGCGGGCTCGCCCCCGGCCAGCTTAATAACGTCCATCGTCGCCATTGCGAGGCCGGCGCCGTTGACCATGCACCCCACATTCCCGTCGAGCTTGATGTAGCTGAGGCCGTGCTCCCCAGCCTCCACCTCTGTGGGGTCCTCCTCGTGCAGGTCGCGCATCTCTTCCAGGTCCGGGTGGCGGAAGAGCGCGTTGTCGTCGAGGTTGATCTTCGCGTCGACGGCCGCCAGCTCATTGTCCGGCGTCTGCACGAGCGGATTGATTTCGGCGAGCGTGCTGTCGGTCTCCTCGAACGCTTTGTAGAGCCCCTGGACCAGTGAGGTGGCCTGTTTGAAGGCGTCGCCCTCCAGCCCCATCGCAAAGGCGAGCCGGCGGGTCTGGAACGGCTGAAGGCCGAGGGACGGATCTACCCACACCTTCTGAATCTTGTCGGGCGACTCCTCGGCCACCGTTTCGATGTCGACGCCCCCCTCGGTCGACACCATGATGGCGTTCATGCTCTTCTCTCGATCGAGGGTCACGCCCAGGTAGAATTCCCGGTCGATGTCGACCCCCTTAGTCACGAGGAGCGTGCGCACCTTTTGCCCCTCCTCCCCGGTCTGGTGGGTCACCAGGTTCATGCCCAGAATGGCATCGGCGTGCTCGCGGACCTCATCGATGCTGTGAGCGAGCTTCACGCCCCCGCCCTTGCCGCGCCCTCCGGCGTGGATTTGCGCCTTCACGACAAACAGTGTGGCCCCTTCTTCGCCCTTCAGCTGCTGAGCCGCGTCGACTGCCTCGTCGACTGTCTCGGCCACAATCCCTCGGGGAACCGGAACGCCGTAGTCGCGAAAGAGGCCTTTTGCCTGATATTCGTGGAGCTTCATGGAGCGGGGCGGATTTGACGAACGTCGATTCGCTCGGCAAGTAAATGGTTGCGGACGAAAAGGTCCAGGGAGCGCTCCCCATCTTTGTGGGGTGTTCGCAAGCGCCCGCGTCTCGGCCGTCTGACTACCACCAAGCCCCGATCTCCGCCATGACGACCTTCGAGTGGCACATCACGAAGCGGCTACTGAAGGGCTTTGTGCTCTTCGTGGGGGCGCTCATCGTCTTTTTCATCGTACTGCACTGGGTCGAGTACAGCGACGACTTTCTCGACGGCGGGGCCACCATCCGGGAGGTCTTTACGACGTTCTATCCCAACTACATCCCGGAGATCATCCGTCTCACCTCCCCCCTCGCCCTGTTCCTCTCCTGCATTTACATGACGGGCACCCTCGCTCAGGAGCTGCAGCTCACGGCCCTGCAAACGTCGGGCGTCTCGCTGTACCAGCTTATGCGCCCCTACGTGGGAGTTGGGCTGCTGGTCACCGCCTTCATGTTCGGGTTCAACGGATGGGTGGTGCCCCGCACGAACGAGGTGGTGGTCCGCTACGAGAACGAGTACCTGAACCCAGGACAGCGGACCGTCGAGACCAGCGAGATTCACCGCCGAAGCGGCCCGAATAGCATTCTCTCCGTGGGCTATTACGACGTGGACCAAAAACAGGCGCACAACGCCTCCCTTCAGAAATTCGAGGGCTCCTCCCGCCTGGTGCACCGCGTGGACGCCGAGCGGATGCAGTGGGTCGACTCGCTCGACACCTGGCACCTGGAGGACGTGACGCGCCGCACGTTTACGGCGGGCGAGAAGCAGTACAAAAAGACTTCCGCCTCGCTCGATACGACCCTTCAGATCTACCCCCGCGACCTGGCCCGGTCGAAAAACGACGTGGCGGCCATGACCATTCCGGTTGCGTCCGATTATCTCGCGACCCTCCGCCGGTCCGGCGTCGGCGAGCTAAAACGCCCCCTGGTGGCCTATTACAACAAGTTTGCCTACCCTTTCGCCAATCTCATCCTGATTCTCATCGGGGTCCCCATCGCCTCCGTCCGGCGCCGGGGGGGACAGGCGGTGCGGTTCGCCATCGGGCTTGGCATTGCGTTTATCTACCTGTCCACCCAAAAACTGGCGGAGCCGCTCGGCTACGCCGGCACCCTCAGCCCGGTGCTGACCGCCTGGCTGCCGCACCTCACTTTTGCCGTCGTCGCACTGGTGGTGCTCTGGTGGGCACGGAAATAGTGGTTCGAGCCCTGCGGTTGCACAGAAGCCCTCTTGTGTTATACCATTTAACCCAAGTGGTGACCTTTTGCGTTGGGGATTCCGTTCGGCCGACGCGGGGACGCAGAGAACGGGCGACGCAACGAAAGAACGACCTCTCTCCCTCCCCGCGTCCATTCGACAGGGCACAACTTGAGTTATCTCATGGTGAGAGGCGATTTGGAGACGAGAAAACTCTTTCTTCCTCACAGTGTTATACCATCTGCTGTACATCGATGTGCATCTTCCAGGTCCTCGACCGTTTCGACTCATTCCTCGATTATGCCCCCCCGATGAAGGGACGACGCGCGCGTCGTCTCTCCGCCATTGGGCGTGGCAATTTTCGTAGGGAGTTTGGTCTGCAAGATGCTACAGAAGAGCGATACACAGTCGGGGAAACGGGTGCTGCCTCCTGCAGCCGCTCCAACGGCCCACTGTCCAACGGCCTCGGCCGTCCCACGAGCACTTTCGTCTGACCGCCCCCATCCCATGTGGCACGACAGCATTCTCGGGACCGTTGGAGACACTCCCCTGGTCCAGCTCAACAATATCGGCAGCGATCTTCCCTGTACCGTCCTCGGCAAGGTGGAATTTTTCAATCCCGGGGGGTCGGTGAAGGACCGGATCGGGGTCAGCATGATTGAGGACGCCGAGGAGAGGGACCTCATCGAGCCCGGAGGCACCATCATCGAAGGCACCAGCGGCAACACGGGCGCCGGCCTCGCCATCGCCGCCATCGCCAAGGGATACCGGTGCATCTTTACCACCACGGACAAGCAGAGCCAGGAAAAGGTGGACGTGCTCCGGGGCCTGGGGGCCGAGGTGCTCGTGTGCCCCACCAACGTGGAGCCCGACGATCCCCGGAGCTACTACTCCGTGGCCCGCCGCCTCTCCGAGGAGATTCCAAATTCGATTTACCTGAACCAGTACGACAACCCCTCCAACACGCAGATCCACTACGAGACCACGGGACCGGAGCTGTGGGCGCAGACGGAGGAGCAACTCACCCATTTCGTGGCCGGAGCGGGGACGGGCGGCACCATCAGCGGCACGGCGCGCTACCTGAAGGAGCAAAACGAGGACATCGAGATCATTGGGGTCGACCCCTGCGGCTCGGTCTTTCACAAATACTTCCACGAAGGGGTCTTCGACGAGGACGAAATCTATCCCTACTTTACGGAGGGCGTGGGGGAAGACATCATTCCCGAAAACATGGACTTCGACGTTGTGGACGACTTCGTGCAGGTGGAGGACAAGGCATCCATGCAAATGACGCGCCGGATTGCCCGCGAAGAGGGGCTCTTCATCGGGCAGTCCTGTGGCATGGCCCTTGCCGGTGCACTGCAATGGATGGAGGACCACCGCGACGACCTCTCACCGGACGACGTGGTCGTTGTTCTGTTTCCGGATTCGGGCTTCCGCTACCTCTCAAAGACCTACAACGACGACTGGATGCGGAACCACGGGTTTCTTGAAAAGAAACCGAACGTCACGGCCGACGAGGTGCTGAGCCTCCAGCAGAAGCAGACCACCGTGATCGCCGCAGCCCCGGACGACGAGCTCGGCGACGTGATCGAGCGAATGACCGGCGAAGACATATCGCAAATGCCCGTCATCGACGCGGAGCACGAGGTGGTGGGCAGCGTGACCGAAACCCGAATCCTGAACCATCTCATCGAAAACCCCGAGTCGCGGAAGGCCCCGGTTCGCAAAATCATGGGCGCGCCCTTCCCGGTCGTGCCGGCTTCCCTCCATCTCGAGCACCTGTCCGCCTACCTCGAACAGGATGCGGGCGCCGTGCTCGTCGACCACGGCCCCGACAGCAGTCGGGGGTATTCAGTCATCACCAAGAGCGACTTAATCAGCACACTCGTCAACGTCGGACAGGGAAACAGCAACAACACGTCGTAGACGAATTCATCGTAGACGAACTCCCCAAGAGACCGTCTCCCAAGAGGCCGTCTCTCCCCACCTTTTCCACCGTTGATCGCCCCCACCTCCGTGTCAATACCCGACCCTGAAGCGCCCTCTCAAGCGCCCGACGAGATTGACGACACTTGCGAGGAGGATCCCCCGGGCGAACTGCCCGATCCCTCCGTCCGCAACGGCCGAATCCGCATGCCTGACTTCGAAGGGCTCTCAGGCGCTGCGGAGGAGATCCGCGTGGAGATCGACGACGGGGTCGACGCGGCCTACGCGAATTCCGTGAGGGTTCAGCGGTCGCCCGAGGAGTTCTTCCTGGACTTCATCCGCGTCGTTCCGAGCGTGACGGACGCCCGACTGGAGAGCCGCATCATCGTCTCCCCCCAGAACGCCGAGCGCCTTCAAGAGGCGCTGGCCGAACACCTCGAGTCCGCTGGCCGGTCCCCCGGTCAAGAGATGGATCGGCCCAGCACGGAAGAAACGACCTCCCCGAATTCGACGGCGCCGGAAAGCAGTCTCGGACCGGACCCCAGTCTCGCTCCGGAGAACGGGCACGATTCCTTCGGCAATTCCGGTTCCTCTTCCATCCCCACCGTCGAACCCCAGCTTCTCACGGCGACCTTTTCTCGCTCGGGGGACGCAGTAGACTGCAACGACCCGTGGACCTCTCTGCTCGGCCCACCGGATCGGCCGTGGGCCCACCTCCCCGAGGAGGACCGGGACATGGCGGAATCCGCAGTTTTGGAGGCCCTGAACGGCTCCCTCGTCACGAACCGGCTCGTGTCGGCCCAAACGAACCACCGAGAGGAGCCGTTTCCGGTCCTGCTTAATTTTATTCCCGTGCGCGACGAAGCGGCTCAGGAGGCAGGGGAGAGCTGTCGGGCCCTCACGGTGAGCGGAGAGGCGCTGGCCGAGCCGCCGTCCTGGATGCTCAGCCAGACCCAGCGGCACCGAATGGAGACCCTTGGACAGATGACGATGGGGGTGGCCCACGACCTGAACAACCTGCTGAGCGGCCTTCTCGGCCACATCGAACTTCTCAAAAATCAGGTCGATCGGGCGTCCCTGGCCGATTCCATTCGCCCCTCCATCGAAACCATCGAAACGACCGCAGAGGACGGCGCGGCCCTCATCGAGAAGCTCCAGCAGTACATCCGCCGCGACACGCAGCAGCACTTCGAGCCCCTCGACCTGACGGACCTCATCGAAGATTGCATCACGCTCACGGAGCCGTACTGGTACAATGAGCCTCGGCTCCAGGGCATCGAGATCACGGTCAAAACCTCCTTTGAGGACATCCCAAACATCCTGGGGGCCGCCTCCGAACTTCGAGAGGTGTTCGTCAACCTCATCCTCAACGCCGTTCAGGCCATGCCGGAGGGCGGCACGCTCCGGTTCGAGACGGGGACGAACGACAAGGGTCAGGTCTGCGTCAACGTAAGCGATACGGGCATCGGGATGAGCAACGAGGTGAAGCGGAACATCTTTGAGCCGCTCTTTACCACGAAAGGAGATGAAGGGACCGGAATGGGCCTGGCGGCCAGCTACGGCATTATCCAGGAGCACCAGGGCGCCATCGACGTGCGGTCGGAGCCCGGGGAGGGAACGCGGTTTACGCTTACGTTCCCGCCTGCCGACGCGGAGCCGGCTCCCATCGAAGAATTGCCCTCCCCCGAACCTGTCGAGTCGGAGGGCGCCTCGGTCCTCGCGGTTGACGATGACGAGATGGTTCGATCAACCGTGACTCGACTCCTGACGCTCAGTGGACACACGGTGGACCGGGCGTCGACGGGAGCCGAAGCTCTCTCGATGTTTTCCGACAACGACTACGACATCGTGTTCACCGACTTTGGCATGCCCGAGATGACAGGGGCGGAGCTGACTCGGGACCTCAAGGAGGCGAACCCCGACCTGCCCGTCATCCTACTCACGGGCTACACCGAGACCGAATCGGCCATCGACGAGGTCGACGACATCCTCTCGAAGCCGTTCAAGCGGGGCGAGCTCGAAATGGCCATCCGAAAGCACGTCTTCTCCTGATTCTCTTTCGGGGGTGCACCTCACGGAGCTCTTCCGCACCGCTACTGAACGCGCACCGTGAGCCGAGCGGTGTGGACGTACGTCCGGAGCCGGCCGGGTGCCCGCCCCTCCTCGAACGCGTGAACGGCGTAGTCGATCTGGAACGCCCCGAGGCGAAGTCCCAGTCCACCCGTGGGATACCCCGCACTGAGCCCGCCTCGGACGGTCAGCCCCTCGGTGACTGTGGCGCGCACCCCCGCGTGAAGGCGCGCGAGAAAATGCTGCTGACCGTGCCCGTATCCCTGATAATCGACTGCGAGGCCCACGTCGTCGAGGGCATACAGTGAGGCGAGGCGGTAGGCCGCCCCCACCCGATACGAGGACGTGAGGGGAAAGCGACGACGCGCCCGCTTCTCTTCCCGGGCTGCCGTGCCTGCATCGACCGCTGCCGCCTCTGCGGCGAAGCCGTCGAGAAACGGAAGGCCCGGGGCGCCCTCGAAGACGTAGTCGTACCGATTGCTCAGGAGGTCGTAGACCGCTCCGCCCAGGGAAAGCCGCCCCGGGAGGGACCACCACGACGGGGTGTAGAGCCCGCCCACGTCGACCTGAAACGCGCTTCCTCGCAGCAGAAGAGCGGTCTCGTCGGGCGCAAACGCATCGAGCGGCTTGTTCTCGAACGTCAAAAAGCGTCGGCTCTGGGTGGCCGTCCCTCCTACCGACAACCCCGGGAGGCCAATCGCCCCAAGGGTGAACCCGACCGACAGGACCGCCGCGACGTCCGTCCGGCTCAGCAAATACACCTCCGGGACCCCCAGCCCCGCGTCGTTCATCCGGTAGTTGAGAGCCGTCTTGGCGAAGAGGCCGCCTCCGAGGCCCACCCCATCGGTCGAGTACACGAACGATGGAAGGACGACGGCCCCCGTCCCGCGAACGGGACGACGGCCCAGCCGATGCGCGTCGCGATAGAGATCGTCGAGCGCCTCCGTATCCCACTCAAAATTGTCCTCAATGGCCGGCTGGAGGCGGCGATTAAAAAAGGCAATCTGGTCTCTCAGACTCCGGCTGGCAGCGGCCTGCACCCCCACTACGGTGAAGTAGGAAGAGAGGCGCGGCAACTGGGCCGGATTGTAGAAGAAGGGCCGGTCCGGCCCCGGCAGGGCCACGCCGGCGTCTCCCATGGCCCGCACGCTCGGAGACGGGACAAACGAGCGCTCGGTGGACCGGTTGTTCTGAGCAGACGCAGGGGGGAGCCCCATCGCGGCCACCATGAGAAGCAGGAGGACCGTGCAGCAGCGAGAGTGCATATCGGATGAGCAGTTCAACACTCGGTGACGGGAGGAAGCGTCCCGTCTCGACCACGCGGGATTGAAGAAGGCGATTCCGACGCCGAATGTCCAGCGAGGATTCTCCTCCCACTCCGTCCTCCTCTCGGAGCATTTCAGAGCCAGGCCGGGCTACGAGCAGTCGATCCGGGCGCTCGCGGCGTCCGCAAGCCTCCGCAGGCGCCCGATAAGAACCGACTCTCGGTCCGTCTCCGACAGACGATTGCGAGTCTGAAGCCACTGCACCCCTTGGCGCGCAGCGGCCTCCAGCGTACAAAGCGCGTCGCGGTTCTGACCCAACGAAGCGTCCGTTCCGGCACACGCAACGAGTGCCCGGTGCGGATCGGCCGCGCGGTCGAGATACAGGGCGCTGCCGGTTGCCTCTAGCACCGCGCGGGCGTCGATCACTCCGGTGGCCCCCGCCGTGACGGCCCCGACGAGAAGTCCCTTCCGGCGAACGCGGGCCTCGGTCGTCGAAAAGGCCTCGGCGCGGCGCCCCAGGACGCCCGTCACGACGAGGCGCCGAACACGCTGCACCACCGCCGCACGGTCGGCCAGCCTGCGCAGCGGGTCTGCATCTACAGGGATCCTATCGTAGCGATCGGAGCGAAGTTCGGGTTGGGCTCCATCGGTGCACGATCTCCCGTTGGGAGACGACCTCACTGCGGCCGAGGAATCCGACGACCCGGACGCCCCGACAAGGTGCTCCGCCGCCGCTCGGAGGGTGAAGACATCGAGCCCGCGCTCGGCGTAGAGCGCATTTCCGAGCTCTATGCGGACGCGAACGTCAGTGGAGTCCTTGTCGTAGGCGCGTTCGAGCAGCTGAACCGCCCGGGAGGGCGTTCCGGCGGCGAGGGCCGTCCGGGCGTCGGCCAAAAGGGCGTCGACGCTACTTGGCTCCGGAGAGAGTCCGTCAAAGACGTTGCAGCCCCCGAGGAACAGCCCCCCGATCAGAAGAATGATCCAGGCCGCCTCCTCGCCCCCTCGAACCAGCATGCGACGTGCGGGAGCGACGTTGGCCATCGGCCGGATCGTGCAGAAGTCCCTGAAGAATGCTTGCGGAAGGAGACCTCGCGGGCAAACCGTTGGGAGGCGTCACGCGGACGCACGTCCACCCCAGGTCGACTCGCGCCCACACAGATGAGGCCGGTGGGGAACTCCCATCGTGCGTTGGGCACAACGCAGGCTCATTCCTCCGTCTCAGAATCCTGACGCGAGGTTTCCTCGATCACTCGAGCCTCCTCAATGTTCGGGTCAAGCTCGCGGTCAAACGCCTCCTTCGACTCGGTCGCGATTTTGGACACTCGGCTGGCTGTTGCGTCGACCAAATTGGCCGTGTGGCGGAGGAGGGTCCCGCCAAAATACACCGTTTTCCCGAGCCAGTTCAGATCGTGGGGCTCGCGATGTTCGGGGGGACGCTCCTGAGCCATAACGGGACCGGATTGGTGGAAGGCGGACGCGCGAAGGGATCCGTGGAGGATGATTCCCAAGCAGACGGGACTATTTCCTGGACGAGGAGCCGTTCTTCGGGGCCTGCCGCTGGGCCGTTTCCGGCTCTGCCGCACCCGGGCCGGACTCGGGCGCGTCCGACGACGGATCGGGCCGATGCATGACGTCTCCGAGCCCCTCGGCGAGCACCTGTCCCATCTCCTCAATTCCCCTCGCCAGCGTCGAGGCCGACGCCTCGATCAGAAACTGGGCCTGCTTTTCGACGTCGAGCTCTTCGAAGTCGCGGCGCATCCGGTCGTAGAAATCGTCGGTCGGCATAGGCAACGAACTGTTTGAGGAGAAACCCCGTTTGCTGAATGGCACCTCAACGAAGATCCCATTGAGGGTCATCACGTGGACGCGCAGTCAGAGCGAAAGGTTTCCCCATCACGCACTCTCCCTCGTTCATGGCCACCTCCTCCCCGGCGACCGATTCCGACGCCACGTACCTCGACGGGGTCGTGACGAGCTCGACTGGCAGCTGGTACGACGTGCAGGTGGAGAGCCGAACCATCCCGTCACGGATGCGCGGAAAGTTCCGCCTCACGAAACAGGACGTAACCAATCCGATCGCCGTGGGGGACCGGGTCACAATCCGACTGACCGAGGAGGATCAGACCGGCTTCATCACCGAAATTCACGACCGCACAAACAAGCTCAGCCGGCGGGCAGCGGGGCCGCGAGAAGGCCAGGAACACACCCTCGTCGCCAATGTCGATCGCATTTGGAGCATGCAGGCCGTCAAGCTGCCCGCGTTCAATCCGCGCTTCCTCGATCGGCTGCTCGTCGCCGCGGCGATCCACGACATCCCGGCGGGCCTCATCATCAACAAGATCGACTTGATGACGGAGGCCGACACGCCGACGGTCATGGACTTGCATCTCCGCTACACTGACCTCGGCTACCCCGTGCTCGTGACGAGTGCCACGGAGGGGATCGGCCTTGAGCGGCTCCGCGACGCCTTCGCGGAACAGATCAACGCCATTACCGGCCCGTCCGGCACCGGCAAGACCACCCTCATCAACGCCCTCGAACCGGACCTCAACCTGAAAACGAGCGCCGTGAGCGAGAAGACCCGAAAGGGCACTCACACCACGACCCACGCCGAGCTGCACCCGCTCTCGAACGGAGGCTACGTCGTCGATACGCCCGGCATCCGGGAGTTTGGGCTGCGCGACGTGCACCCGAAGGATCTCGCGCACTTTTTTCCGGATCTCGCGCCCTACGTAAACGCCTGCGAGTTTCCGGATTGCACCCACGACCACGAGCCGGGCTGCGCCGTGAAGGCGGCCGTCGAGCGCGGCGACATCCACCCGGAGCGCCACAAGAGCTACCTCGCCATCCTGGACTCTCTGCAAGAGGAGCAAACGCCGGAGTATTGAGTGTTGCGTAGTGCGTATTGCGTATCGGAAAGTCATCTACGAAATACGCCATACGCCATACGCACTTCCCTCCCACGCTCTCCCTCGCCCACGCCCCCTCACCCTCGCACCTTCTGCGTCGCCTCATCGCCCTTCTCCGCCAGCAGGTCGAGGGCCTCCTCCATCGTCAGGGCGTCGATGGACTGATCGTCCTTGAGGGAGGCGTTGGTGCCATCGTGCTTCACGTACGGCCCGTATCGACCATTCCAGACCTCCACGGGCTCCTCGGTGCCCGGGTGCGGCCCGAGGACACGATCCGGCTCGTTGCGGTCCTCTTGCCCCCGGATCAGTTCCAGGGCTCGCTCCAGCCCGACCTCCAGCACGTCGTCGCTCTTCTTGAGGGACGCAAACGTGTCCTCGTGCCGAACGTAGGGGCCGTAGCGGCCGATGTCGGCCTCAATCTCGTTGCCGGTCTCTGGGTGCTCGCCCAACGTCCGCGGGAGGTTGACAATCTTGAGCCCGAGGTCAAAGTCCACGTCCTCCGGCTCTACGCCCGGCGGCAGGGAGACGCGCTTCGGGTCGTCCTCTTCGTCGTCGCCGAGCTGCACGTAGGGGCCGTAGGGGCCGGACTTGAGGAGCACCGGCAGGTCGGCCTCGGGGTGAATACCGAGCACTCGATCCCCCTTGTTTGCTTCCTCCAAAATCTCTCGGAGACGCTCCTCGGTGGTGTCGCCGGGCGCCAGGTCGTCGGGGAGCGAAGCGGTCACGGTGGAGCCATTCATCTCTCCTTCCACGTACGGCCCGTACTTCCCAACGCGCACCACGTGGTCGCCCCATTGGTCGGGGAAGGACATGGAACTGATGTCGCGGGCATCAATCGCCTCCAGGCCCTCCTCCACTCGAGGCTCGACGCCCTCGTCTCCTTTGTAGAAGTCCCGCAGGTACGGAGTGGGTTTTTTCCGCCCTCGGGCAATGTCGTCGAGCACCTCCTCCATCTCCGCGGTAAAGTGAACGTCGACCAGGGGCTCGAACTGAGCCTCCATGAGGTTATTCGTGGCGAAGGCCGTGAAGGTGGGCACGAGCGTGCTGCCCTTTTTGCGCACGTAGCCGCGCTGCTGAATGGTGCCGATGATGGAGGCGTACGTGGACGGGCGCCCGATGCCTTCCTCCTCGAGGGTCTCCACGAGCGAGGCCTCCGTGTAGCGCGAGGGCGGCTTCGTCTCGTGCCCAATGGGCTCCACGGACCGGACCTGGAACCCGTCCTCGTCGGTCGATTGGGCGGACGTTTCTCCCACGTCGAGCGGCGGCAGCGGACGCTCCTGGTTCCGAAGGGCTGCCTCGGGGTCGTCGGCCCCCTCCACCAGCACGCGGAAGAAGCCCGGAAAGTCGAGCCGCTTGCCGGAGGCCCGGAAGCGAGCCACGTCGCCGTCCACCTCGGCGTCGAAGTAGACGTTCGTGTAGCGGATCTTGGCGTCGGCCATCTGGGTGGCGAGGGTGCGCTTCCAGATCAGGTCGTAGAGCGCCGCTTCGATGCCGCTGAGGCCGAGCTCGTCCCGAGTCTTCATGTCGGACCCGGCGGGCCGGATGGCCTCGTGGGCCTCCTGCGCGCTCTCGGAGGAGCTGTATCGGCGGACTCCGTCGCTCAGGTACTCGTCGCCGTAGCGCTGCGTCACGGTGCGGCGGGCGCCCTTTACCGCTTCCTCGGACAGGTTCGTTGAGTCGGTGCGCATGTAGGTGATGTAGCCATTCTCGTAGAGCGACTGCGCGATGCTCATCGTGCGGCTCGACGAGAGATTGAGCTTGCGGTTGGCCTCCTGCTGGAG
This sequence comes from Bacteroidetes bacterium QH_10_64_37, assembly GCA_003023105.1. The sequence goes on along the minus strand of PXSZ01000028.1, from coordinate 2,413 downwards.
AGTAGACGTGATGAAGGGCGCGAAGGGGGTCTTCGTGCGCGTCCGCTCCTTGATGTCGGCGATACGCCAGGTCGTCTCCGGCAGGTGCTCGGCGAGGGCGGTGGCCTGCTTCTCGTCGAGCAGCACCACGTCCTCGCCTTCGGTGAGCGACTCCTTGAGCCGTCCCGTGTCCTCGTCGAAGTCCTTCCCCGAGGCAAGCCGCACCTCATTCAGGTGCGTCATCTCGGCCTCCACACCGATTCCTTTCTTGGCCAGCTGCGCCTCCAGGTCCCAGTAGGTGGCCGGCACGAACGTAATGCGCTCGGTCTCGCGGTGGACCAGAAGCCGCACCGCCACGCTCTGCACGCGGCCCGCCGAGAGCTTGGGCTTGATCTTGCGCCAGAGCAGGGGCGAGATCGAGTAGCCGACGAGGCGGTCGAGGATGCGGCGCGTCTGCTGCGCCTCCACCAGGTGCTCGTCGATGTCGCGCGTCTCTTCCAGGGCCCGGCGAATGGCGTCCTCCGTAATCTCATGGAAGACCATGCGCTCGACCGGCACGTTCGGATCCAGAACATTCACGAGATGCCATCCGATGGACTCGCCTTCCCGGTCCTCGTCCGTGGCGATGTAGAGCACGTCGGCATCGTCGATGGCCCGTTTCAGGTCGCGGACCACGTCCCTCTTGTCGGGCGGTACGATGTAGAGCGGCTCAAAGCCGTTGGTCACTTTCACCCCGAGCCGGGCCCAGTCCTCGTCTTCGTGCTCCGACGGGATCTGGTCCGCCGACGCCGGGAGGTCGCGGATATGTCCCATGCTCGCCTCGACGCGAAATCCATTTTCCGGCAAAAAGGCCCGGATCGTTCGGGCCTTTGTCGGCGACTCAACGACAACCAAACGCTTCATGGGCGACAAAAAAGTTCGAGGTGACAAAGAAACAGAGATGCGCTGCGAGAGGTGAGGAAGCCCCCGTCGGTCAAAATTGGATCGGTAAGCACGCCCGCCCGGGAGGGTCGTTCCGAGCCCACCTGTGACAAATTTGTTTTGACTCCAAACCTCCGCCCCAATTCAACCGCTCGAATCAGCCCCGTCCCCACCGCAAACATAGAAGAAGCCCGACACCGGAGGGGCGGTGCCGGGCTTCAAAACAACGGGTGCCGACCGAGCCCCGGCCGGACCGGAACCGGTGCGCGGTTATGCCGCGTCGCCGTTGGGGCGGCCCACCTCCAGGCTGTCTTCGCCGAGGAAGTGATCGAGGTGATGGGCCCGATCCTCGGCCTTGGTCAGCACCTTTTGCAGCTCGCGCTTCGTGCCGGGGTCGCCGAGTTCGCGTGCCTGGTCAATTGTCTCTCGGAGAAACTCCGCGAGGACGCGCTCGGCGTCGAGATCGTGCCTGAGCATCTGCCGGACGCGGTAGGTGCCCTCCGGCTCGTGCTCCACGTGGGAGAGCTCGGCCTGCGCATCCGGTGCACTCGTTGGAATGCCGCCGAGGGCCGTGATGCGCTCAGCCACGCGGTCCACATACCTGTGCACCTCCTCGTAATTCTCTTCGAGGAAGAGGTGCAGCTCCCTGAACTGCGGCCCTTCCACGAGCCAGTGGTGCTTCTGGTACTGATGAAACAGCATCCAGAGCGTACACTGGATCTCGTCGAGTTTCGGGATGAGTTGCTCGGCAACCTCCTGGTCGAGCCCGATCGGGTTGTCCTCAATCATCTGCCGGGGACGCCAGGGCTCTCCATAAGCGGTCTCGGTATTCTTCGTGCTGGTCGTAGGCATACTGGTTGGGGTGTGGGTTATTCGAAGGTGCTCGGAATGGAAGGGTCGTGTCACAGAACTGTCAGCCCGTCATCAGCGTCCGATGACAAATTGACGGCAAACGGGCCGGTCTGCGGCAGAAACCGGCTGTTCGACAGCATTATGATGTAGTACACATCCAGTGCCAGACCGGACGTTGCTGTCTTCTGACTTTATATTTGTAACGGGAGTGAGGGCGTGGGAGATTCATCCACCTCTGCCTCCGGTTCCTCTGCGTAGTTAACGGCTCTGATTCCATGTATTCTTTGATCGACCCGGCGGCCCTCAAGATCGCCGTTGACACGGTAGACGACGGGCTCATCGAAAAGGACCACGCGGTGAAGAACCTCGTGGAGCCGGGCCACCTGGAGCAGCTTCTCCACCCGCAGTTCGCGTCCGACGTCGACTACGAACAGGACGTGATGGGCGAAGGGCTGCCCGCCTCGCCCGGCGCCGCCGTCGGCCGCGCTGTGTTTACCGCCGACGATGCGGAAGCCTGAAACGAGGACGGCGAGGACATCATCCTGGTCCGCATCGAGACGAGCCCCGAGGACGTGGGCGGCATGGACGCGGCGGAGGGCATTCTCACCTCCCGTGGGGGGATGACCAGCCACGCCGCCGTCGTAGCGCGGGGTTGGGGCAA